>NZ_JBCPSP010000001.1:0-383258 GCF_051129895.1 Pseudomonas sp. Je.1.5.c | reverse complement strand
TCTGCGATGGCATCGATGGCGGCAAAGACGCCGCCAACCCCTGGCAAGACCGAGCCAACGGTGTGGATGGTGTTCCAGCCGACGGTGTCGTTGGTCATGCGCAGCAGCCACTGGTCGAGCTTCTTCAAGCTGAAGTCGACGTCGCTCTGGTGCAGGGTGTTGGCCGGGACCAGCGCCACTTCGCGGTGAGTTGAAGGGGCGGCGCTCATCGGCTGTGCTCCGTGGCCGAGCGGGCGGCTGGGAGAAGGCCGAGTACCGTGTTAGTGGTGGAGGGGCGTGTTTTTGCTGCCAATGGCACTGCGTTGCTCAGTGCTGCTGTGGCAAAGCTCGGTGTGGTTGTGAGCGCAGCGACCTTGCTCATCGACACGACTTCATTGATGAGGGGCTGAGCAAGCCTAGGCGTTTCCACCGGCAGCTGGTCAGCCAGAGCAGGGCGATTGAGTTCGTCAACAAAGCCTGGCGTCGTCCACACATCGGTTTGGTCTAGCCCAAACAGTACGCTCGCAGGGCCTGGTGCCACACCGTCGATTTGTGCATGCCCTTTGTTGTCGAGCGAGCCTTTGAATACCTTGCCCAGCGCATCCTCGACCCGGTATGTGCTGCCCTCGAAACTGTGCGTGTTGGCGTAGCGTTGAAACAATTGCAAATTCCCTTTGCCCGTCGTGAGTTCCTCTGGAAACGCCGCCGCCTCACTCTTCGCGCCCTGGTACACGAAGTCGCTGGCATGGGCGCTATACACCCCACTGGTGGCGTGGCTGATGCCGCCAGCGTTGTAGGTGGTGCTGCTGCCGGCGGCCTGGATCACCAGCTCTTCCTTGGCACTGAGGGTGATGCGCTCGGCCGTGACGCTGACCTTGAGCTTGGCCAGCAGGTTGATGTTGTCTTTCAGGGCGCGGATATCGATGTCGCCGGAGGCGGCGACCAGGCGCCAACCAAGGCTCTGCACGAAGCTGCGCATGCCCCGGCTGGCACTGACCAACAGGCGCTTGCCGATGGCCAGGCTGGTGTGGCCGCCACTGCTCAAGGCCAGGTGTTCGCCGCTGGCAATGTGGGTGGACCCAGGCGTTGAGGTGGCGATGCCGGCCGGGCTGGCCATGACCAGTTGCGGGGTGTCCAGTTCGGTGCGGGCACCACTGCCGTTGATGGCCTGATGCTGGTCGTGCAGGGCCTTGGCGACGTCATCCTGATCGCCTGCCTCTTGGGCCAGGTGATCACGTGCGAGGGCGTAGAACGTTTCGTGGTACTGCTGGGCAACGCCCAGGCGTTCGGCGGTTTCGGCCAGGTCGGTCTGGTGCTCGCAGGCGTTGCGCCGGGGCTCGGTGGTCAATAGCAATCCGGCGCCGGCGCGTACCACGCCGTGGCCATCGCTGCGTAGCTCGAAACCTTCGCCGCGTGGTTGACCGCCCAGGGGGCGAGGGTGGGTCAGATAGCCCAGGTGCAGGGCCGAGGCCTGGTGGTCGCTCATCAGCGTGGCACTGATTTGCCCTTCGGTATCGTCCAGGCGCAGCTCGTTGTGGCGTTGGCCTTTGTGCTCCTTGCTGCGGATCGGGCTCAGCGCCTTGAAATCGGGCAACTTGTACGGCGGCCGGTTGACCGCATGGTAGCTACGGCCAATCACCAGCGGCTGGTCGCCATCGCCATCGAGAAAGGCCACCACCACTTCCTGGCCCACCCGTGGAATCGCCATATGGCCCCAACCGGCGCCAGCCCACTGCTGAGCCACCCGCACCCAACAGGAACTATGGCCATCCTCGCGACCTTGGCGGTCCCACGGAAACTGCAAGCGCACCCGACCGTGCTCGTCGCAGAAGATCTCCTCGTTGCTCGGGCCAACCACATGGGCGATCTGTGGCCCGTCGATGCGCGGCTTGGCCAGCAGCGGCGCTTTCCAGTCGACGCTGTCGGGGATCAGCTCAGCGGTGAAGCTGTAGCGGGTGCCGACTTCGGCACCTGCCGCTTCTTCCTCCAGGCTGGTGTGTTGCACGCCTTCATGCCGCATGCTCACCGCGCGCCAGCCACTGTTCAGGCTCTCGCGTGGGTGGCCGGTGAGGGTGAAGGCAAGGCCAGGGACAATCCGCGCATCGTCGCCCATGACCGTGGCTGTGCGCGCATCACGGCGCAGCGCCTTGAGGCGGGTCTGGGTGAAGGGCAGGCCGGCTTCATCACGCTTGTAGCGCCCGGGTGCGTCATAGCGTTCATAGCGTGGGTGCTGGTGTTCGAGGCCTTGGGCCTGGACGCTGTGCTGCTGGTCGTAGCGGGGGTGTTTGAAACTGTAGTCGCGCTGGGTCTGGCTGCTGCTGCGCAGCTGCTCGCGGTAGCTGAAGCGGCGCAGTGCCGGCTGCGGCTGGTCGCCGCCGGGGTTAGGCTGATAGAGCACTGGCGCGCCTTCGATGGCGCCGAGGGTCATGATTCGGTCGGTGTAGATCAATGCATGCGCGCTGGCACTGTGCCGGAAGACCGACAGCAGGCCTTCTTCGGCGGCCAGGCGTTGATAGAAGTCCAGGTCCAGCTCGCCCACTTGGACGCAGTACTCGCGCGGTTGATGGGGGCAGGTCAGGCGTTGCTCGGCACTGAGCCGGTAGCGCGACTGCAATTGCTCATCGAGGATCTGCGTCACGCTGCGGTGCTGGAACACTTGCCAGTCCGAGCGCAGCTGGGCGCGGGCCAGTTGCGGAACGACTTCGGCGCTGTAGCGGGTGCGCCGCTGACCGCTGCTGCCTTGCTCGAAGCGGCTGATGATGCCGTGCACATGGCGCACTGCTTCGCCGTGGCTCCACACGGTCAGGCAGGCGGGCAGGTCGAGCAGTTGCGCAAAATCGATATCGGGGTCGTCGCTGACCAGTTCGATCTGCAACGAAAAGCACTCGGAGATCGCTTCGCTAAGCGTGAAGCTGACGACATCGAAGGCGATGTCGTTCGCGCAACTGAAGGTAAAGCGCACATCCTGCTGTGTGGGCATTCGGGCTTCCTGCATCGCCGATCCATGGGCCAGGATGAGCCCCGCAGGGGCAGGGCATCCGTTTGGGCTCGATGGTGCAAGGAAGCGCTTCTCGGTCAAAAGCAGACCGGTCTGATGCGAGCGTGGGAAATTTCTCTAAATGCGGCTATCGCGACCGCTGCCGCGACTAGCGGTGCACGCTGGCCTGGCTGTTGCTGGCGATTAGCGAGGCGCCGCAGGCGGTTTTCATGCCGTCCAGGGCGACCGGCGTGCCATTGACCGAATAGGTGGGGCTACCTTCGATGATGGGAAAGCTGCCCTTGCACAAGGGGCAGGCCACCAGGTTGCCTTTGCCCGCCATTGGCCGGCCATTGAGATGGGTGTGGGGGATCGATTCGATCACGCTGCCGCCGTGATCGGTCTTGTCGCCCAGGCGCACTATCGCTTTCATGGGGCACTCTCCTACGCAGTGAAGTGGGGTTATCGGACCAGGATGTCACTCAAGGCCTGCAAGACTTCTTGGGTGCTGCGCTGCAACCGCCAGGACAACACCCCGTACACCGCCGTGCAGACGCCGCAGAGCACCACCCAAGGTGTCCACCAGGGCCATTGCCGGTTCATGCGGTAATGGCGTGGGGCGAGGTTGTCCAGCGGCTTGGTCAGCTGTTCAGGCAGCGGTCCGCGCAGCGCTCGCAGGGTGTGCTGCAGGCGGCTGATCAAGGCTTGCAGGGTGTTGCTGCCATCGGCCTGGATGGCGTACTGGCCCTTGTAGCCAAGGCACAGACAGAGGTACATGAACAGCAGGACATCGGCGTACTTGCTCGGCTCGAGCAGCATGCGGTCGAGCAAGGCAAAGAACTTGGCGCCACCCCAGGTTTCGTTGTGCAGGCAGCTGAGCATCGGATCACTGCCCCAGACCGACTGCTGGCCCCACGGGGTGGTCAGGACCGCCTCATCGACGAATACGCACAGGCAATAGCTGAAGGCCGAGAGGGTGGTTGGGTCATAGTGGAGCTGGCCAAGCTCTTGCAGGATGGCGGTTATCTGAAGCTTGACGTCGCCATGCAACTGGGCGATGTCGTCGAAGCTATGGCTGTGGCGCAGCCGTATCACCAGCCCAAGCAGGGGCATGCTGGCATCGGTCAGCGGGTTGTAGCTGCTGCCGCGCAGCTCGAAATCGATGCGGTCGATGACGTGGCTGCGAGCGCGTCGGCCGCCGTGCCAGCCGGTGTTCGCCTGCTCGATGTGTTCGAAGCGGTTGCTCGGCGCTGCCGGTGGAGATTGCATCAGTTGCCTCCTTTTCAGAGCGTGACTTGTCGGCCAACACGGGCCGGCCAGCTGTAGTGCTCATTGCTACGGGTGTTGATGATGTCCAGCTTGTGGAACGACTGTGGGCTGGCGTAAAGCGTGAAGAAGTACGACAGCACGCTGCCGAACAGGTACAGCTCGCCGTCGCTGTCGAACGGGCTTGGATCGACGCGCAGCGTGGTGTTCAGGCCGCGCACGGGTACACCTTTGAACAGCCAGTCCAGCGGCCGCGTGTCGGCCTGTTCGATGGCTTGCAGGCGGGCGCGGGTGGCGCGCTGTTTGGGCAGGTCGGTGAGGCCGGCAAAGTCGTAGCTGGCCAGCACTGCGCGCAAGCCTTCGGCGCAGTTCAGCGACAGGCTGTTGAGCGACAGGTTCGACAGTAATTGCCAGTGCAGCTGGCCATCCAGGAGCGGCGGCAGGCTTTGGGTCGGGCGGGTGATATTGCTGAAGTTGGCAAAAGCCGGGGTGGATTGGCTGGGGCGATCGATCTCACCGATGCCCAGCTGGCTGGGCAGCTGGCCGTGGGTGCAGGTCATTTCAATACTGAGGACATCGCGGTTGCCGCGCCAGGCTTTGCCGTCACGCTGGAGCAAGCGCAGGATTCGCTGGCTTTGATCCTTGCTCGGGATGAGCTCGACGACTTCCTGGTAGTAGGGGCGGGCCTCCTCCTCAGCCAGTGCCGCGGGGTGGTCGAGGCTTTCGAATGGCTGTAGATCGTACAGCCACTGTTTTTTCGTTTGGCCCTGGTCATTTTCGTAGCGGCATGCGCTAACCCGGTCGACGCAAAATACCTCGCCTGGGGTCTGGTTTACCCCGGGCGGCTGCAACAGCATCGAGCTGTCCTGGCCGTCGAGGGGGGTGGCGTCGACGGTATGTTGGAATTGATTGATCGCGGGTGTGCAGTACAGGGCCAGATCTTCTAGGCGCAGATCACAGCCTGCGGGTAAGGGTTTATGGAATGTAAATTGGAAACTGACCTGCTCAGTTGGGTAATCCGGTAGATAGGCAGCCAGCTCATTTAATCTGAATGCCCAGAAGCGCTGCGGGAAATGAAAGTACTCCTGCAGTAGGCGATAGCCATCCAGCTCTGCCCGAGGGCTGGGTAATAGTGCCTCCTCTGGCGTAAAGCCTGGGAAGTCGATGATGTTCGGCGGCAGGCTGAGGATCTTGTCATTGATGACGATACTGATGCGCCGTAGGTGCTGACTAAGCCAAAGATAGAGCGTTTGTGCAGCGATCGGCTCACCGATCAGTTGCACGCTGAAGTTGTCGCAGCCTGAATGCTTGAGCGCCAGCTCAGTCAGTGATTGCAACTCGATGCGCAGGATTGAACTGTCAGGCCGGTGTTCGGTAGTGACGGCTGTTAGTTGCAGGGGGTGGATCGCCACCTGCGTGCAGGTGCGAAACTCACATGACACGCCCTCAACCTGGGATGAGAACAATCGAGTGCCCTTGGCGATGGGTTGACGTTCGCTGATGGCCTTGGCGATAGGTTCGAATCGCACCAAGGTCAGGCTAGGCACGGGCCGCAGGTAATTGGGCCAGAGCACCTGCAGCAGTGGGTGGGTGGTTTCTGGCAGGTCGTCATCGAGCTTGCGCCGCAACTGGGTGGTCAGGAACGCGAAGCCTTCGAAGAGCCGCTCGATGCTTTCATCGCCTGATTCGTTATCCAGAAACTGGGCGAGCCTGGGGTCGTCCTGAGCGAAGTCATGCGCCAGCGCTCGAAGAAAAGCCAGCTCGGATTGATAGTCGCTTTTGAAAGTCATGGGCGTGCTCGTTGCGGCGGCTTGATAAATGGCAAGTTCAATGGGTATGCATAATGGAACTAGGGTTTTACATTGCTGGGTAACTTGTAGGAAGTTTCTTACTTTTTGTATGGGCTGGCAGTTAAATAGCGTTTGATGCTACTCGCCCATTTACGCTGTGGCTGTTATCAATATGTAAGGGAATATGTTTTTTTGTCGTTGCTTGCCAAGGTTTTTTATCTGCTGTTACTGTGCGTTGGTTTTTCGATAGAACGCCTGGCGTCGCTAATTAAATGACGCGGCGGTGAGTTGTCAGAGTGAAGTAGAGGACGCGTCTAATAATGAATCGGGGCAAGGATGTTCTGTTGCGCGGTTGGGCAAAGTTCCAGCCTCATCTCGCGCTGCTAACCGTGTGGCTGCTGGCTGCGCTGGTCGTGGCACTGCTGGTTGCGATCTGGTGGCTAGGGCCGGACTGGAGCTGGGGTGAGCGGCAACCACTGGCGCCCCTGGCAATGCGGGTAGCGGCCAGCACGCTGGTGTTGGCGATGCCGTTGTCGCTCTGGGCCGTGTGGCTGTTTTGGCGCAATCGGCAACTGCTGGGTGAGCGCCAACAGCACACCGAGCGCCTTGAAGACCCTTGCCTGGTTCATCTGCAGGCCCAGACGCGCGCGCTCGATGCCAGCCTGGCGACCTTGCGTAGCCACAGTCATGAGCGTGGCTACCTGTACCGTATGCCGTGGTACCTGGTGCTGGGTGAGCAACATGCCGGCAAGTCCAGCTTCATCGAGCGCTCCAGTCAGAACTTCGCCCTGAGCCGGGTAACGCGACAAGCGCAGCCGAGCGATCCTGACCTGGCCTATCCGATCGATTGGTGGATGGGCGAGCAGGCGGTGATGATCGACCCGCCGGGCGAGTTCATCAGCCAACCCGAGCGCCAGGTTGCCGCGCCAGCGCTTGCTAGTGCCGCTGGCGACGATGATGAGCACCTATCCGTGGGGCCGCCGCCTGCGGGTGTGCTGCACGAGCAGTCCGGGCTGGGCCTGCCGGCGCAAGCCGAAAAGCGCCTGTGGCAGCATTTGCTCGGCTGGCTGGCGTGCAATCGCAGTCGTCAGCCGCTCAATGGCATCGTGTTGCTGGTCGATGTGGTGGCATTGCTTGAAGGTACGCCCGAGCAGCGTCGTGCCCTGGCGTTCGTGCTCCGGGCACGGTTGTTCGAGCTCAGTGCAGAATTGGGCGTACGCCTGCCACTGTATGTGGTGTTGAGCAAATTTGACTTGCTCGAAGGCTTCGAAGAGCTATTCGCCGGTCTGCCCGCTGCGCAGCGTGAGGAGATTTTCGGTTTTACCTTCAGCCTCGATGCCGTGCATGCGTTCGACACTTGGTTGGAGGAGTTGGCCAAGGCCTATGCGCAGATGGTTACGCTGCTCAACGAGCGGGTGCTGCAGGCCATGGGTGAGCCGCGCGCGCAGCAGGAACGTGAAATGCTGCTGTGCCTGACGCGCCAGGTCAGCGGCTTGCAGCCGCTGCTGCTGAGTTTTCTGCGCGATGTGCTCGGCAGTGATCGCTACAGCACACCGGCCTTGGTGCGTGGGCTATACCTGTCGTCGGTGTACCAGCAAGGGGTGCTGTCCAACGCCTTTCTGGGCAAGGCCGCGCGCACTTATGGCTTTGTCGAGTTGGCTAACGCTGCCAAGCCGCAAGGTCGCTCGGTGGTGTATTTTGCGCAGCACCTGTTGCAGCGGGTCATCTACCCCGAAGCAGGCCTGGCCGGCGATAACATGAAGGTGGCGCTGCGCAAGCGCCGTCACTTGCTGGCAGGCTCGATCGCCGCTGGCGTGCTAGGGCTGTGCTTGACCGCAGCCTGGGCCAATTATTACCTGGACAACCGCGTCAAGACCGACCAAGTCCTGGCCAGAAGCCAGCTGTTCAGTCAGCTCGACGATGAGCAGAGCCTTGACCCTACCGGACGCAATTTGCTCGCCTCGCTCGACGAAATCCACGGCGCATTGGCGGTCTATGGCAATTACCGCGAGGCGTGGCCGCTGGCTAACCTGGGGCTGTACCAAGGGCGTGCTATCGGGCCGATGGTCGATCACGCCTACCTGAATGTGTTATCGCGGCGTTTTCTCCCGGCCTTGGCCAAGGGCGTGCTTGAGACGATTCGCCAAGCCGCCCCCGGCAGCGACGAGCAGCTGGCAGCGCTGCGCGTCTATCGGATGCTCGAAGAGCGCAACAATCGTCGTGCGCAGGTGGTGCAGGAGTGGATGGCCAAGCGCTGGCAGCAGGCTTACCCTGGCGAGCGCGCGGTGCAGGCGGCGTTGATGCGCCACCTTGAATACGGCTTGAGCTACGCCGACGCCGACTTGCCAGCCAACGACCCGCTGATCAGCGAGGCGCAGCAACAGCTGCGCAAGTTGCCCCTGGAGCAGCGGTTGTACCTGATGCTCAAGCAGGATGCCCAAGAGCACTTGCATGGCGCGTTCGACCTGCGCAACCAGGTGGGGCCAGCCTTCGATCTTGTCTTCCAGCTGCCGCAAGCTGGCGACAGCGATGGCGACGACGCCCTGATTGTGCCGGCCTTGATGACGGCCAATGGCTTCAAGCAGTTTTTCGAACCGCGTAGCAAAGCCGTCACTGAGCTGGCGATGATCGATCAATGGGTGCTCGGTGAGCGGGCTGCGCTCGATTACTCAGAGCATGATCGGCAGGCCTTGCTCGACCGCTTGCGGGCGCTATACAGCGCCGATTACATCGATACCTGGCGACGAGCGCTGAATCAGCTGAGTGTCCAACCGTTTGCCGATCTGAGCCAGGCCTTGACCGTGCTGGAGCACATCACTGGGCCGGCAGCGCCCATGCGCCGTCTGCTTGAAGCGGTTCGCGAGCAGTCGGTCATCTACCCTCAAGTCGCGGTGGCGGCTGGCATTGACGAGCAGGGCGCTGCTCAACACGCTGCGGCGCAGCTCCAGGCCCAGGGCATCCGACGCGCCTTCAATGGCTTGTCTGGGATGCTGGCTGGAGAGGGCGACAAACCTAGCTACTACGACGAAACGATCAAGGCGATCAGCGCCATGCAGGACTACGCCAAGTCAGTGCAGGACAGCCCCAACCGCGGCAAGGCGGCGCTGGCCCTGGTGACATCACGCTTTACCCAGACTGAGCCCGACCCGATTGCCAATGTGCAGCGCATTGCCAGCGGCCTGTCCGAGCCGCTCAATCAGCAGGTTCGCGACCTGGCCGAGCACACTGCACAAGTGCTGACGGTGGCGGCCCTGCGTGAGCTGGAGAAACGTTGGCAGGTGGATGTCTACAGCTTTTTTCAGGCGCGCCTGGCGGGTCGCTATCCGTTCCGGGTGCGTGCCGAGGATGCAGCACTGGAAGACTTCGAGGCGTTCTTTGGCCCCAAAGGCCGCTTGCAGACGTTCCAGGCGCAGTATCTGGACGTCTTCCTCAAGGACATACCCGACGCGCTGCACGGCGGCGAGCAGCGCAATCAATTGGTCCGGCGGGAGGTGATCGAGCAGCTAGCGGCGGCTGAGCGCATCCGCGAAACCTTCTTCGACGCCAGCGGCAATCTCAGTGTGCAGTTCAACATCGAACCCTTGGGCTTGAGCCCAAACCAGCGCACCAGCCTGTTGGACCTGGACGGGCAGACGGTTTCCTACACCCATGGTCCCCCGTTCATCAGTGGGGTGATCTGGCCGAACAAAGGTAGCCCGATGCGCAGCAACCTGACCCTGCTCAGGCGCAATGGCACCACCAGCAGCCTGGAGTACCGTGGGCCTTGGGCGATGTTCCGCCTGCTCAGCCGCGGCGCGCTCAATGGCCGCACTGCGACCAGTGTCGACCTGAGCTTCAGGACCGGGGATGGCATGATGCGTTACAAGCTGAGTTCGGAAAAAACCTTCAACCCGATCACCCAGCAGCCGTTCAAGGGGTTCTCCCTGCCACGGGCTCTGCTGCAGCCAAGCGTGGTGGAGCAGCAGGCGGCTGCCTGGGTGCAGTAGCTAGAGTCAAAAACGCCGGGTACTGAGCAACTCATCCAGCACCCTGGCTGCGACGCGGAATGGCATCGACATGTGATCTTCGCCCGGCTCGACCTGAAAATCACTGCGCAGCCCGTACTGCGAGAGCTGCTCGAGCCTCAGTTGCAGCGAGCGCGCGTCCTGGATCTCTTGGGGCATCTCGCGCTCGCCCATCAGCAAGCTCAGGCTGCTATGGGTCAGGTCGATCTGCCCGGCCTGGGCGCGCTGGGTGAAGGTGCGCTCGTGCGCCATCAGGTAGCGATCGCGCCACCACAGGCTGGGGCTCACCGCCACCACGTGCTGGAACAGCTGCGGCCGGGTGAACAGGGTGTACACGCCGAACATCCCGCCAAACGAATGCCCGACCAGGCTACGTTGATCCTGGTCGACCTTGAAGCGTGCGTTGACCTTGGGCATCAGGCGCTGTTCGATGAAGTCGAGAAACAGATCCTGGCCGCCCTGGGGCGGCACGTTGCGCTCAGGCGGTTGCGGTGGCGACAGGTCGAAGGCGCGGCGCTCGAAGTCCAGCGGGGTATCGCTGGGGTAGCCAATGGCGACCAGGATCGCGCCGCGCAACCTGTCCTGCGCGCGTTTGGCGGCATGGAAGGCGGGGAAGTAGGCATTGCCGTCCAACAGGTAGATCACCGGATACCCCCCCGTCCAAGGCACATCGCCCTCGGGCAGGCTGATCATGATGCGGTACTCGCGGCCTTCGGCGCTTTTCATCGTCCACTGCTCGCTGCCGTCCAGGCTGACCGGATCTGCCTGGGCCAGCGACAGGCTGGCCAACAGCAATGTACCTATGAATAGAAACAGTCTGGCAAACATGCGTGTGCTCCTTACCAGCGATAGCTGAGGCTGGTGACCAGGCTGCGCGCTTCACCGCGGTAGCAGTAGCCTTGCTGGCAATTGATGTAGCGCTTGTCGAACAGGTTGCGCGCGTTGAACGCCAGGCGTACGCCGTCCAGGCCGCCGCCGAAGTCGTAGTGCACGCCGGCATCGACCAAGGTGTAGCCTTCGTTTTTCACGGTGTTCTGCGCATCGCCATAGTTGCTGCCGGTGTAACGCGCACCGCCCCCCACGCCAAAGCCCAGCGGCAGGCGGTAGTCGAGCCACAGCGAGGCCAGGTGACGTGGCACGTTCAACGGCTCTTTACCCTCGTTGCCGTCGGTGCTCTTGGTCACTTCAGCGTCGTTGAAGCTGTAGCTGGCGGTCATCTTCAAGCGCTCGGTGAGGTCGGACACCGCTTCCAGCTCAAGACCACGCGAAACTTGCTCGCCGGTGGCGATGCTGCGGGTGGGGTCGGACAGGTCGCGGTTGAGCACGTTCTGCTGGGTCAGGTGATAGAGCGAGGCGGTGAGCATCGTTGCGCTGCCCGGTGGCTGATACTTCACGCCCACTTCGTACTGCTCGCCCTCGGTCGCCTTGTACGGGCTGCCATCGGGCTGGCTGCTGCTTTGCGGCAGGAACGAGGTGGCGTAGCTGGCGTAGGGCGCCACGCCGTTGTCGAACAGATAGAGCACGCCGAGCGAGCCGGTGGTGGCCGAGTCGTTGTCGTTGCGGTTGGCGCTGTTGTCGGCGACCAGGTTGTTGCTGCGGCGCACGTTGACCCAGTCGCGGCGCAGGCCGGCCGACAGGCGCCAGCGATCGATCTCGATCTGGTCTTGCAGGTACAGGCCGCTGCGGTGCTCCAGGCCATCCTCGTCGGCCAGCGCATCGCTTGGGCGCGCCACCGGTTGGTGATAGTTGGGAGCGAAACGGTCAATCGACGGCGCCGGCCCCATGGCATAGAACAGCTTGGTGTCGACCAGGGCGTAATCCCAGCCGCTGACCAGGGTGTGCTGCCAGTCGCCGGTGGCGAAGTGGCTGACCAGGCGGGTGTCGGTCGACAACGAGCTCAGCTCTTCGTAGACCCCCACCGCGTAGCGGTCGAGTACGGTGCCGCGCTCCTGGTATGGCTGCAGGTACTGGTTGGTGGTATCGACCTGGCCGTAGCGCAGGTTCTGCTGGAAGGTGAAAGTATCGTTGAAGACGTGCTCGAACTCGTAGCCCAGGGTCCACTGGCGCTGTTCGAGTTTGTCGAAGTACTCATCGCCCTGCCAGAAGTTGGTCAGGTGATCGCCCTGCTGATAGAGCATCGGCGAGGCGGCGGTTTCCCTCTCTTGGTATTGCGCCAGCACGGTGAGGCGGGTGTCGGGGTCGATCTGCCAGGTCAGCGAGGGCGCGATCAGGCGCACGTCGTTGTTCAGCTGTTCGATGTAGTTTTCCGCGTCGCGATAGACACCGACCACGCGAAACAGCAGGTCACCTTGCTCATCCAGGCGCCCGCCGATATCGAACTGGCCCTGTTGATGGTTGTAGTTGCCCGACTGGATCTGCACTTCGTTCTTGGCCAGCAGGCTCGGGCGCTTGCTCACCCGGTTGACCATGCCGCCTGGGCTGATCTGGCCGTAGAGCACCGATGAGGGGCCCTTGAGCACTTCGATGCGCTCAAGGTTGTAGGCCTCGGTCTGGTACAGCGACAGCCAGCCACTGCCCGGTTGGCGCAGTCCGTCGAGGAAGTCGGCGGTCATGGTGGTCTCAAAGCCGCGCACGCTGATCATGTCAAAGCGTGGGTCCAACCCAGAGCTGCCGACCCGCACGCCAGCGGTATAGGCCACGGCGTCTTCGACCCGGTCGACCTTGCGGTCGGCAATCTGTTCGGCGGTTACCACGCTGATGCTTTGCGCGGTTTCCAGGATCGGGCGGTCGGTCTTGGTGGCGCTGCTGGCATTGCTGGCGAAGTAGCCGTCGACTGGGGCAAAGGCGCTCTGCGTGCCTTTAGCGTCGATAGTGGTCGGCTCCAGTTGCACGCCCGAATCGCTCGGTGCAGGCAGCACCACGTAGCCAGCGGCGGTCTTGTGCGCGGCCAGGCCGCTGCCGCTGAGCAGATGGCTCAGGCCATCCTCCAGCGAGCCGCCGCCCGCCAGGCCTGGGCTGTTCAACCCACGCACAGCCTCTGGTGCAAACGACAAGGTGATGCCCGCACGCTCGGCGAAGGTGCTCAGTGCTTGATCCAGCGGCCCGGCAGCAATGCTCGGGGCGCTTTGCGCTTGGGCCAGGGCGGAACCTGCGAACAGGCTCAGCGCCAGGCAGATGGCACGTGGCAGGGTGCGGCTGGGGAAGGGCGCTAGGGGTTTGGGGGAGCGGCGGGCGGGCAACATGAAAAGGGTCCGTTCAGGAAGTGATCATCCCTAACCGGATGAGGCGTAAAAGTCCGACAGTTTTTTTATGCCGGGACAACTCGCACCCACCAGCGGCTGCGCTCGACGATGCGCACCGGCAACAGGTGGGTGATGTTGCGCAGCATCAGCGCCGGTTCATCCAGGCGGAACACCCCGGACAAGCGCAGATCCGCCACCGCCGCATCGCAGCCTAACCAGCCGTGACGGTAGCGGCCGGCTTCGGCGAGCAAATCGCCCAGGCGGATATCGCTGACCATCAGCAGGCCACGGCTCCAGGCGAACGGGTCGAGTGGCCCCGGCGCCAAGGCACGCATGCCCTGGGCGTCGATGGCCAGGCCGGTGCCGGCCTGGACGCTGCGCATGCCGCTGCTGGCGCGCACCAGCACTTCACCGCGTTCGACGTGCAGTTCGCTGTAGCCTTGCTGTTCGCGCAGTACCGCCCGTGCCTGCTTGCCGTCACACAGCGCATAGCGGCAGTGGGCGCGCCAATCGGCGCCGTCGAGCAAGACTTCGCCGGCCCGCAACGTCAGCGCATGGCTGTGCACATCGACTGCGCTGTTGGTGTTGAGCATCACCTGCAGGTCACTGGCCAGTGCCAGCTGACGGCGCTCGCCGGTGGCCGTGGCGAAATCGCTACGCCAGCCCGGTGGTGCCTTGCTCACCAGCAGGGTGCTGGCGCCCAGCGCTGCGCCGACGCCGAGCAGCTTGAGCATGCGTCGTCGGCCCAGGTCAGTCTCGGCGCGGCGTAGCAATGCGTTGGTTTGGGCGGCATCGGGTAATTGGCTGGCATTGAAATGCCCGCTTAACTGACGCATGCGCTGCCAGGCCAGTTCATGACGGCCATCGCGCAGGCGCCAGGCCTGGAGCTGGGCGTGCAGCTCGTGGCTGTCGGGATGCTCGCGCAGGCGCATTTGCCATTCGATGGCCTTGCACACAATGGCTTCGGGTATGCGCTCGGCGCTGGCGCTCATGGCGCCTCCTCGAAGCACACCCGATAACAATGCAGCAGGGCATTGGCGACGTGACGCTCGGCAGTGCGGCTGGAGATGGCCAGTTGTTCGGCGACCTGGGCGTGGGTCAGGCCGCCCAGTTGATAGAGCAGGAAGGCTTCGCGCACTACAGGCTTGAGCCCGTCGAGCATCTGCGCGATGCGTTCCAGGCACAGCAGCGCCTCGTGGCGTACTTCAGGCGAGGGGTAGTTGGCCTCGGGCACCAGGGCCAGCGCTTGCAGGTAGGCGCGCTCCAGCGCATCGCGGCGCCAGTGGTCGATCACCAGGCCGCGGGCGATGCGCGCCAGCAGTGCTTTCGGCGCACGGTCGCTGATCGGCTGGTTACGTACCAGCAGGCGCACGAAGGTGTCCTGGGCCAGGTCCGCCGCTTGCTGCGAGCAGCCCAGTGAACGGCGCAGCCAGCCGTGTAGCCACCCGCGGTGGGTGCCGTACAAGACCTCGAGCGGGATGATCGAATCCGTTTCAGGCAGCGACATGGAACGCCCCGGGGCAGACAATAGAAGAGGGAATCACGAAAGCGCGCACCATAAACGCGAATCGTTCCCAGTTCAACTGTTTTTACAGGGCAGGGGAGGCAACGTGGGAGCCGGATCAGCTCCCACTGGAGGAGGGGTCAATCAGACGCTGACAGCTTTACCTTCACTGCGGCTCTGTTCGAGCAGCAGGCTCAACTGCGCAACCTGGCGCTGCAATTGGTCACGCTCTTCCTTCAGACGGCGCAGTTCATCACGACGTACGGAGACATAAAGGGTCTGGACGGGAGTAGCTGGCATCAAGGTACCCATTGCACACCTCGCAATTGGCTAGTGACATTTGTAAGCGTAGACGCTCGCGCGGCGCGCATTCTGAATTCTTTCTGCGGCCTTGGGAACTTTTTTGTTTATCGTTGTCACGCCGTTCGTCGCTGAACCCTCGGGCGAAGTGCTGGACTAATCTGAAAACCTGAACCGCCTTGTCATCCATTTCTTAGGGGAGCGTCAGCACATGCAACTGGGAATCGTCGGGCTGGGCCGCATGGGCGGCAATATCGCAAGACGGCTGATGCGTGCAGGGCATCGTACCGTGGTCCATGACCGCAACCGCGAAGCGGTCACTACCTTGGAAGCCGAGGGCGCCCAAGGTGCGCACGACCTCGGCGCGCTGATCCAGAAACTCAAGGCGCCGCGCGCGGTATGGGTGATGCTGCCGGCCGGCGAGCCCACCGAGCAGACCATCGCCCAATTGGCTGAGTTGCTTGAGCCGGGCGATGCGATCATCGACGGCGGCAATACCTTCTACAAGGACGATATGCGCCGCGCTGCCGAGCTGGCCAAGCGTGGCCTGCATTACCTGGACGTTGGCACCTCCGGTGGCGTCTGGGGCCTGGAGCGCGGTTATTGCATGATGATTGGCGGCGAGCAAGCGGTGTTCGAGCGCCTTGAACCGCTGTTCAAAACCCTCGCTCCAGGGGTCGGCGATATCCCGCGTACCCAAGGCCGCAGCGGTGAGCATGAGCGCGCCGAGCATGGCTATATCCACGCAGGCCCTCCCGGTGCCGGGCACTACGTGAAGATGATCCACAACGGCATCGAATACGGCCTGATGCAGGCCTATGCCGAAGGTTTCGACCTGCTGCGCAGCAAGGGCGGCCCTGAGTTGCCCGAAGCCCAGCGCTTTGACTTGAACGTGGCCGAGATCGCCGAAGTGTGGCGCCGTGGCAGCGTGGTCACCTCTTGGCTGCTGGACCTGACTGCCGATGCCCTGGTCGCTGACCCTGCGTTGTCTGAGTTCAGCGGTTCGGTGTCCGACAGCGGGGAAGGGCGCTGGACCATCGATGCTGCGGTCGAGCAGGCGGTGCCGGTGCCGGTGCTGTCCAGTGCACTGTTCGCGCGTTTTCGCTCGCGTCAGCAACAGGGCACCTTCGGCGATAAAGTGCTCTCGGCCATGCGCCTGGGCTTTGGTGGCCACGTCGAGAAGAAACGCGGATGAGCCAACAGAAGATCCCCGCCGCGCCGCCCTGCACGTTGTTCTTGTTTGGCGCCAATGGCGACTTGGTCAAGCGCCTGCTGACGCCGGCCCTGTACAACCTGAGCCGCGATGGTCTGCTCGATCGCAATCTGCGCATCGTCGGGGTCGATCACAACGCCGCCACCGCCACGGAGTTCGCCGAGCGCTTGCATAGTTTCATGGTCGAGCGCGACAAGGGCGAAGGGGCCGCCACGTGCCTGGATGACAAGGTCTGGGCTCGCCTGGCCAAGCGCATGGACTACCAGACTGGCGATTTTCTCGACCCAGCCACCTACCAGGCGCTGGCCAAACGCATTGACAAGACAAGCCACGGCAACGCGATTTTCTACCTTGCCACCTCGCCACGCTTCTTCCCGGAAGTGGCCCAGCGCTTGGGCGCTGCCGGCCTGCTCGACGAATCGGCGGGTGGCTTTCGCCGGGTGGTGGTGGAAAAGCCGTTTGGCACCGACCTGGCCAGCGCCGAGGCGCTTAACGCCTGCCTGCTGAAAGTGATGAGCGAGCGGCAGATCTACCGCATCGACCATTACCTGGGCAAAGAGACGGTGCAGAACATTCTCGTCAGCCGTTTCTCCAACGGCCTGTTCGAGTCGTTCTGGAACAACCACTACATCGACCATGTGCAGATTACTGCCGCCGAAACCGTCGGCGTCGAGACCCGCGGCGCCTTCTACGACAACACCGGGGCGTTGCGCGACATGGTGCCCAACCACTTGTTCCAGCTGCTGGCGATGGTCGCCATGGAGCCGCCGGCGGCGTTCGGCGCAGATGCCGTGCGCGGCGAGAAGGCCAAGGTGATCGGCGCCATCCGCCCGTGGTCGCAGAAAATGGCCCTGAAAAACTCCGTGCGCGGCCAGTACAGCGCCGGCAAGCAAGGCCGCAAGCGGGTGCCGGGCTATCGCCAAGAGGCGAACGTCAGCAAGGACAGCCAGACCGAAACCTACGTTGCCCTCAAGGTGATGATCGACAACTGGCGCTGGGCCGGTGTGCCGTTCTATTTGCGTACCGGCAAGCGCATGAGCGTGCGCGACACCGAAATCGCCATCTGCTTCAAGCCCGCGCCGTATGCGCAGTTTCGGGAGTCGGAACTGGAGCGGCCCAAGCCCAACTACTTGAAGATCCAGATTCAGCCCAACGAAGGGATGTGGTTCGACTTGCAGGCCAAGCGCCCTGGGCCGGAGTTGGTGATGGAGAATGTCGAGTTGGGTTTTGCCTACAAAGACTTCTTCAAGATGACCCCGGCCACTGGTTACGAGACCTTGATCTACGACTGCCTGACCGGTGATCAGACCTTGTTCCAGCGCGCGGACAATATCGAGAACGGCTGGCGTGCGGTGCAGCCGTTTTTGGATGCCTGGGCCAGTGAAAGCGAAGTGCACCCGTACCCAGCAGGTGAAGATGGCCCTGATGCCGGCAACGAGCTGCTCAGCCGCGACAAGCGCGAGTGGCATACCCTGGGCTGATGGCTGTGCATCGGTGTCGCCCTCTTCGCGGGCAAGCCCGCTCCCACAGGGATAGCGCCGCTTTCAGGATCGGCGCGGTACCTGTGCACGCTTGCCCGCGAAGAGGGCGGAACGTCCACCACCCGACTGGCAGACCAACCCGCCGCTGCGACGCATAGCGTTTCCCCAGGCACGACGCCGTCATGCAGTCAGCGCGATCCCTGTGGGACCGGGCTTGCCCGCGAAGAGGCCGGAACGTCCACCACCCGACTGGCAGACCAACCCGCCGCTGCGACGCATAGCGTTTCCCCAGGCGCGACGCCGTCATGCAGTCAGCGCGATCCCTGTGGGAGCGGGCTTGCCCGCGAAATGGCCGGAACTTTCACCACCCTACTGGCAGACCAACCTAGAGACCACGAACAACCCAGATCAAGTATCAAGACCCGCAAGGAGCCCCCATGCCAGCACCGATCGAAGACTACGCCCTGCTGGGCAACTGCCGCAGCGCCGCGCTCGTCAGCCGCGATGGCTCGCTGGACTGGCTGTGCCTGCCGCGCTTCGACGCCCCGGCCGTGTTCGCCGCGCTGCTGGGCAACGAAGAATACGGCCGCTGGCGCTTGGCCCCCTGCGATCCGGTCGAGCACTCCAGCCGTCGCTACCTGGGCGATACCCTGGTGCTGGAAACCACCTACAGCACCGCCAGCGGTCGCGCCCGGGTGCTCGATTTCATGCCCTTGGACGAAAGCAACGCGCTGATCCGCATCGTCGAAGGCCTCGCCGGCGAAGTCAATTTCGAAATGGACCTGGTCCTGCGTTTCGACTACGGCCGCAGTGTGCCCTGGGTAGAAAAACTCGACCCGCTGACCTTGAGCGCCGTCGCCGGCCCGAACCGACTGGTCCTTTGCAGCACCGTAACCACCCACGCCCGCGACCACCACACCGTGGCCCGCTTGCGCGTGTGCGCCGGCGAACGGCACAGCTTCAGCCTGCGCCACCAGCCTTCGCACCTGCCGGTGCAGCCCGGATGCGACATTGACAACGCCCTCGAACACACCCTCACCCAATGGCAAACATTCGCCGACCGTTGCCCGGACGTCGGCCCCCACACTGCCCATGTGCGCCGTTCGCTGCTGACCCTCAAGGCCATGACCTACGCGCCAACCGGCGGCATCGTCGCCGCCGTGACCACCTCGCTACCCGAGCGCATCGCTGGCGAGCGCAATTGGGACTATCGCTACTGCTGGCTACGCGACGCCACCATGACCTTGCTCGCTTTCATGAACCTGGGCTACTTCGACGAAGCCCAGGCCTGGCGCGAATGGTTGCTGCGCTCGGTAGCTGGCAACCCCGAGCAGATGCAGATCATGTATGGCCTGGCCGGGGAGCGCGATCTGCAGGAATACACCCTGCCGTGGCTGCCTGGCTACGAGCACTCCCAGCCGGTGCGCGTGGGCAATGCCGCGTCGCAGCAGCGCCAGTTGGATATCTACGGCGAAGTGGCCGACGCCATGACCCAGGCGATCAAGGGCGGCTTGCCACGCCACCCACGTAGCGCCGCGATTGCCCGCCTGATACTGCCCTACGTGGAGCGTATCTGGCGCGAGCCCGATGAAGGCATCTGGGAAGTGCGCGGCGGGCCGCAGCATTTCGTGCACTCCAAGGTCATGGCCTGGGTGGCATTCGATCGCGCTGCGGGGCTGGCCGACACCACCGAGGAGGACCGCGAACGCGGCCGGCATTATCGCCAGGTGGCCGATGAGATCCACCGCGAAGTCTGCGCGCGCGGGCTGGATGGCAAGGGCGAGTTCTTCGTGCAGGCGTACGGCTCCAGCGAGCTGGATGCCAGTCTGCTGCAAATCGCCTTGACCGGTTTTTTGCCTGCGGACGATCCGCGCTTTCTGCGCACGCTTGATCAGATCGAAAAACGCCTGCTGAGAAACGAGCTGTTGCTGCGCTATGACAGCGACAGCTGCAGCGATGGGCTGACCCCAGGGGAGGGCACGTTCCTGGTCTGTTCGTTCTGGCTGGCGGATGTCTATGTATTGCTTGGCCGCCAGGAGCAAGCCCAGGCGCTGTATGAGCGTTTGCTTGGCTTGTGCAATGACGTGGGTTTACTGGCCGAGCAATACGATCCGGCCGGCAAGCGCATGCTGGGCAATTTCCCTCAGGCGTTCAGCCATATCGGCATCATCAATACCGCGCTGAATGTGCACCGGGCGCAGTGTCCGGCGCGCGATCGGGCTCGCTGTGGTTGATTTGAGCCTGGTCAATCCAATGGTGCGCTTGGGCCTCTGAATAGTATGTGACGCATAACGTCACATATGTTATTTTGCTCCGTGTGATGCGTCGGGTCACACTTGCGTCATTCTCACTGAATGGATGCAGCGCGATCCTCATGATCATCAGCTTTCGGCACAAAGGACTGCGCGTTTTTTATGAAACCGGCAGCACCCGCGGGATCCAGCCAGCCCATGCCAGCCGCCTCAAACGGCAGTTGCAAATCCTCGACCGTGCCATCGCGGCAGACGAGATGAGCGTGCCTGGCTGGCAATTGCACCCGCTCAAGGGCGAATTGGCTGGCTTCTGGTCGATCAGTGTCTCAGGCAATTGGCGGGTGATTTTCCGCTTTATTGGCTCGGACGTAGAGTTGGTCGATTACCTTGATTACCACTGAACAGGAGGGCACACCATGCCTCTGCACAATCCGCCCCATCCAGGTGAAACGCTGCGTGAGGACGTCTTGCCGACGCTAGGCCTGACAGTGAAAGCGTTTGCCGCGCACCTGGGTTTTTCCCGCGAGGCGCTCTCGCGGGTACTGCATGGCCGGGCCGCAGTCTCACCTGACTTGGCGTTGCGCTTGGAGATGGCTGGAGTCAGCACGGCTCGTCTGTGGCTGGCGATACAGGCTGATTACGATCTTTGGCAGGCTCGAAATCGTAAGCAGCCTGTTGTCGAGCGGCTTTTTCAGGCGGCATGAACGCTGTAGTCAAGCCCATCGTTTCTGCCATGGTCTCGCGCGGTCCTATCGATAGATAAAACCTTCCGACTTCTCCGTCGATCATTGTTGAGCTGGATTGTTGTCGCCTTTGCCTTTGCTGTGGTCTTTACCTGTAGCTGTGACACCGTGAGTTGCTTGACCGAAAGCAGCAGCGCTATCGCTCACTGCTCGGCTCGCAACCAACCCCGCAAGCGCCTGGCGCAGGCCGGGCAAATCGCTGAAACGCCGCTCACGCGTGACGCTACCGCCCTGCATTTCCAGCCACTGAACACTGTCGCGGTCACCGGCGTAGCGCTCGGCGACCTGGCCGTCGCGGTCCAGCAGAATGCGGTAGGTCGCCGAGCGCATATTTGGCACCAGCACGGCCTGGACCAGGCTCGGCAGCTTTTCGATATCCGCCACGAAGACCACGCCGCGTTGTTCCAGATAACCTTTCGGGGTGTGTTCCACCGCACTGTTTACCAGGCGCGCGCTGGACATGCTGCGGGCAATCATCAGCACACGGGTCTGGCCATCGAGGGTGTAGGGCTGGTCGAACTGGTCAGAGAGCGTCCAGGCATCGCGCACAGGCAAGGCCTGTTCGGCCAGCAGTGGGGGACAGCTCAGGCTGAGGATCAACAATAGCCAGGTCCGCATCGGGCAATGCTCGCGAGTGAGTGTGCTCCTTACCCTAGTCGTGCGCATACGCTAAAGCCAGCCGGCGCATGCTAAGTTACCCCGACCTCTCCCTCACCCGAGATGAGGCCCGAACCGGCGGTCGCAAACTCAGCCGACCACACATGGCCCATAAAAGGAGTTTACCGATGCCATTCCCCGCCCATGAACACACCGCCCTGTTAGCGCTCAAGGGCGTCGGGCCGACCGTCATCGCACGTCTTGAGCAGATAGGCATCGACTCGCTGGCGCTACTCAGTCAGGCGAATGTAGGCGACATCCTTGCTCAAGCTTCTGCCGCAGTGGGCTCGACCTGTTGGAAAAACAGCCCGCAAGCGCGGGCGGCGATTACTGCGGCGGTCGAGTTTGCCAAGAGTGCACAGTCAAGCACACCCGCCGCCCACTAGGCAGCGCTGGTACCTGAGATAGTCGTGAGTGCCGGTGCCCGTGCAGATGAACCCCGCCTGCTCATACAGGTACCTGGCGGGGTTATCGGGGCGCACGCTCAAGGCCAGCTGGGTGAACCCCAGGCTCAGTGCATCAGCGCTGTACCTGTCCAGTAGCGTGCGCCCCACGCCATTACGCCGGTAGCGCTCCGAGACATGGATAGTGCACAGCTCAGCCGTGCCTTGCTCGGCAGTCCATAGCGCGTAACCGGCGAACTGCTCATCGATGAGCGCGACCGTCAGTCGCTCGAAGTTATCCACCCAGCGCCGTAGATGCCTTTCCAGTTGCAGGCGCCAGGCCGTCTCATGGGCGGGCTCCCAGCGTTGGATGTAGGCCTGTTCGCCTTGATAGATCGACGGCAGGTCGGTCACCTGCGCGGGTCGTAGTCGAAGGGTCATCCTTGTGCCCTGTAGCTGATGAGGGGAGGTGGGGCGCGACGAGACAGAACGCTCAAGACTTCCCGTCAAGAAACCCGGATAATGCCCGCCATCGTTTTGCTCGAATTATGGTAATCCCGCATGGAAATCAAGGTAAATTTTCTCGATAACCTTCGACTTGAAGCCAAGTTCGATGATTTCACGGTGGTGGCCGATCAACCTATCCGCTACAAGGGCGATGGCTCGGCACCGGGGCCGTTCGACTACTTCCTGGCTTCGTCGGCGCTGTGCGCGGCTTACTTTGTAAAGCTGTACTGCCAGACGCGCAATATCCCTACGGAAAATATTCGCCTTTCGCAGAACAACATCGTCGACCCAGAAAACCGCTACAACCAGATCTTCAAGATCCAGGTCGAGCTGCCGGCCGATATCTCGGAAAAAGACCGCCAGGGCATCCTGCGCTCGATCGATCGCTGCACGGTGAAAAAGGTCGTGCAGACCGGGCCTGAGTTCATCATCGAAGAGGTGGACAACCTCGACGCCGATGCCCAGGCGCTGCTGATGCTCGACAGCGACGCCCAGGCCCGCACCTATATTGCCGGCAAGGACCTGCCACTGGAGCAGACCATCGCCAACATGTCGGCGATTCTCGCTGATCTTGGCATGAAGATCGAAATTGCCTCGTGGCGCAATATCGTGCCTAACGTCTGGTCGCTGCACATTCGTGATGCGCACTCGCCGATGTGCTTCACCAACGGCAAGGGGGCGACCAAGGAAGGCGCGTTGGCCTCGGCCCTGGGCGAATTCATCGAGCGGCTGAACTGCAACTTCTTCTACAACGATCAGTTCTGGGGCGAAGACATCGCCAATGCAGACTTCGTGCACTACCCCAACGAGCGTTGGTTCAAGCCGGGCCCGAAGGACGCGCTGCCGACGGAAATTCTCGATGAGTACTGCCTTGAGATCTACAACCCCGACGGCGAGCTGCGTGGCTCACACCTGTACGACACCAACTCGGGCAACAAGGAGCGCGGCATCTGCTCGCTGCCGTTCGTGCGCCAGTCGGACGGTGAGGTGGTGTACTTCCCCTCCAACCTGATCGAAAACCTGTACCTGAGCAACGGCATGAGCGCCGGCAATACCCTGGCCGAAGCGCAGGTGCAGTGCCTGTCGGAAATCTTCGAGCGCGCGGTCAAGCGCGAGATCCTCGAAGGCGAGCTGGCGCTGCCGGATGTGCCGCAGCAGGTGCTGGCCAAGTACCCTGGCATTCTCGCCGGGATCCAGGGCCTGGAAGAGCAAGGCTTCCCGGTGTTGGTCAAGGACGCTTCGCTGGGCGGTGAATTCCCGGTCATGTGCGTGACCTTGATGAACCCGCGTACCGGCGGTGTGTTCGCCTCGTTTGGCGCGCACCCAAGCTTTGAAGTGGCGCTTGAGCGCAGCCTCACCGAACTGCTCCAAGGCCGTAGCTTCGAAGGCCTCAACGACCTGCCGCAACCGACCTTCGAAAGCCACGCGCTGACTGAGCCGAACAACTTCGTCGAGCACTTCATCGACTCCAGCGGCGTGGTGTCGTGGCGCTTCTTCAGTGCCAAGGCCGACTTCGAATTCGTCGAGTGGGATTTCTCTGGCCAGGGCGAGCAGTCCAATGCCGATGAAGCGGCGACTTTGTTCGGCATCCTCGAAGGCATGGGCAAGCAAGTGTACATGGCGGTCTACGACAGCCTTGGCGCCAATGCTTGCCGGATCCTGGTGCCGGACTACTCGGAAATCTACCCGGTGGAAGACCTGATCTGGGACAACACCAACAAGGCCTTGCTGTTTCGCGCCGACATCCTCAACCTGCACCGCCTCGATGACCGCAGCCTGAGGGCGCTGGTCGAGCGTCTGGACAACTGCGAGGTGGACGAGTACACCGCCATCAGCACCTTGATCGGCATCGAGTTCGACGACAACACCGTCTGGGGTCAGTTGACGATCCTGGAGTTGAAACTGCTGATCAGCCTGGCCTTGAAGCGCTTTGAAGTGGCCAAGGAACTGGTGGAGACCTTCTTGCAGTTCAACGACAACACCCTGGAGCGCGGTCTGTTCTATCAGGCGCTGAACGTGGTGCTCGAAGTGCAGCTGGACGATGAGCTGGAGCTGGCCGATTACGAGGTCAACTTCCGCCGCATGTTCGGCAACCCACGGATGGATGCGGTGATCGGCTCGGTCGACGGCAGCGTGCGCTTCTATGGCTTGACCCCGACCAGCATGAAGCTGGAAGGGCTCGACCGACATTTGCGCCTGGTCGACAGCTACAAGAAGCTGCACAGCGCTCGGGCCAAGGCGGCGCTGTCCTGATAACGGTGTAAACAACAAAAGCACCCGAGGGTGCTTTTGTTGTTTTTGCAGCTTAGAACGTCCCGCGCTAGAAGAAGCTGCGCTGGGCCTTGAAGGTGAGCATGCCATCGCAGTAGCTGTTGATACCTGCATAGGCTGCGCAGCCGCCCCCACTGAGGTCGGAGTTGCTGTAGATCAGGTTCAGGTCCAGGCCCAGCCACGAGCGCGACAGCTTCAGCGACCAATCGTTGAAGCTGTCGACCTGGCGGCCATCGCCGATGGTGTAGGGCGTCCCGAGGCGGTGATGGGCCAGCTTCACGGTCACCCCGACATCCAACAGCGGCAGTTGGCCCAGGTCGGCGAACAGGGTCCCAATGCGGTTGTCGGGGTTGTCATTGAGCGCGCCGCCCAACTTGCTACCCAACAGTGACAGCCCGCCGTACATGGCGTAGCGGTCACGGCCTGATATCTCGGGGTAGCTGTAATGGATCAGCCCTACCTCGTAGCCCAGGCTGTTGTCGAAGTGGTGCTTGTAGCCCAGGTAGTTATCCAGTTGCAGGGTGGAAGTGGGGGTCAGGCCCATGCTCGGCGCGTACTGGCCGAAGTACCAGCCGCTGGGGTGGGTGAAATCCAGGCCGCCGTGGAACGAGCCGATCGCGCTGGGAGAGATCAGCCCTTGGGCCATGCTGCGCGAGGCACTGGTGCCCAGTTTGAAATCGAACTCACCTAGCTGGCGCTGGATGATCTGCGCCTGCAGCGGCGGGCTGAGGAGCAGGGCTGCGCTGAGCAACACTAGCGGCTTGGTCATCATTACCGTCCTGGAAAGCCCGGATTTGAGAGGCCGAGGATACCTGTGCCTGCCGACATGGGGAACCCTTGAGCGAGCCTGCGGGATTTCCCTCTGGGCGATCTGCAGCCTTGAGCGTGGGTATATTCGATCAGGCACTATGCATGTACCCAACTCATCTAGCGTCGCGGGCACAGGCCATTGCCGTTGGCCGGGGATAGGGTTTAGCTAATCGCTGGCCGGGCGCAACCGGCTCGGCCTGAACACTCCAAGACAACAATGGCGCGCTGACCGCCTCAAGCAAGGCGGCCGCGCGGAAAATCAGGTGCACGCCATGAGCACACCCCTGGATTTGCAAGCATTGAAGGCCCGCCAGCAGGCGGCGTGGGCCAGTGGAGATTACGCGGTCATCGGTACCACGTTGCAGTTGGTTGGCGAGCGGTTGGCCGAAGCCTGCGACCTGCGCTGGGACGAGCAGGTGCTGGATGTCGCCGCCGGCAACGGTAATGCCACCCTGGCGGCTGCACGGCGCGGTTGCCGGGTCACTTCCACCGACTATGTACCCGAGCTGCTCAAACGAGGTGAAGAGCGCGCCCGCGCAGAACACTTGGATGTCGTGTTTCAAACCGCCGATGTTGAGGCGCTGCCGTTCGACAGTGGCGCGTTCGATGCCGTCATCTCGACTTTCGGTGTGATGTTCGCCCCCGATCAGGCGCAGGCGGCCAAAGAGCTTGCCCGGGTTTGCCGCTCGGGCGGCAGGATTGGCCTGGCCAATTGGACCCCACAAGGTTTTATCGGCCAGATGTTCAAGACCCTGGGCCGGCACGTGCCACCGCCTGCCGGTGCGCAACCGCCATCGAGGTGGGGCGATGAAGAGCAGTTGCACCAGCTGTTCGGCGATGCCATCGGCTCAATCAAGGTGAGCCGCCAGCATTTTAATTTTCGCTACCGTTCGCCGGCGCATTTCATCGATGTGTTTCGCACCTGGTACGGCCCGGTGCACAAGGCCTTTGCGTCGCTGGAAAGCGCCGCAGCGGGTGCACTGGAAAGCGATTTGACCCAGCTGCTCAATGAGCACAATGGCGCAGGCGAAGCGTCGTTGGTGGTGCCCAGTGAATATCTGGAAGTGGTGATCAGCCGCCGCTGAAGGTGAAGCCACCGCCAGATGGCGCCTGGGCTGGCGTTATCTGGCGATAGTGACAGGTGTGGGGGACACTCTGGCCTCTTCGCGGCGAACCGCCGCGAAGAGGCCAGAACCCACAACACAAAAATTGAAAATCAAACGTTGGCTTTGGCTTTGGCTTAACTGGGGTTAGTTGCCTGCGCCTTGCGCAAAACTGTTAGCCTTGACGGGTTTCAGTCGCATTGGACAGGCCATGGCCAACCACAAGATCGAGATCCGTCGACGCAACGTCGAGAAGATTCTGCAAGCTGCCGAGAAGGTGTTTGCCGAGAAGGGCTTCGGCGCCACTTCGATGGGCGATATCGCCGAGCAGGCCGAACTGCCGCGCTCCAATCTGCATTACTACTTCAGCACCAAGGACGACCTGTATCGAGCGGTGCTGCAGGATCTGCTGGATGTGTGGAAGCAGGACGCCCTGTGCTTCGAGCGCTTCGACGACCCGCGGGTGGTGCTGACCAGCTATATCCGGGCCAAGATGAGCCACTCGCGCTCGCGCTCGCTGGGCTCGAAGATCTGGGCCGAGGAGATGCTGCACGGCGCGCCGCTGCTGGGCGCGAGCCTGGATGACAGCCTGGTGCCCTGGGCGCAGCTCAAGCAAGCGAAGATCCGTCGCTGGGTCGAGGAGGGGCGGATCTTGCCGGTCGAGCCTTCGGCGCTGTTGTACATGATCTGGGCCTCGACCCAGCATTACGCCGACTTTGGTTATCAGGTCGAGCTGCTCAATGGCGGCGAGCCGCTGTCGGACATGGCTTTTGAAAGGGCGGTGCAGACAGTGACCGGCGTTATCCTGCGCGGCATTGGCTTGGAGCCTTGATATGCATGACACGCTGATTGAACGAGCTGAACGCAGTATCCACGAGGTGCATCACCTAATTCATACAGTGTTCACCCGGCCTGCGGCTGAGACCCGCGACGTGCTTGAGCAATTGATGGCGGTGTTTGCCGATGACTTCAGCATGGTCACCACGGCTGGAGCGCTGGTGGACCGTAGCCAGGTGCGGCAGATGTTCGATCGCGTTGCGGGTACGCGGGTAGGGTTGCACATGCTGGTCAGCGATGTGCAGGTGGTGTGGCAGGCGGGGAGCGGCGTTGCCTTGAGGTACAAGGAGACGCATCGTTTGGCCAGGGTTGAGCAGGTGCGGTATTCGTTGGTGATCGTGCAGTGCAGCGCACAGGCGGTTGTTTGGCAGTGTTTGCATGAGACGGCGTTGGGGTGAAAGTACTGGGGCCGCAAAGCGGCCCCGACTATCGCCGAGCAAACCGCAACCTAACCGGCCTCACGATACGGATTGCGCGGATCCTGGGTCCAATTCAGATAAGGCTTGCCGGTATCCTGCGCCACCATCTCGATGCAGTCCTCGACCGGGCAGGTGATCTGGCACAGGTTGCAGCCCACGCATTCCTCCTCGATGACGCTGTATTCATGGGTGCCGTCGGCCTTCAGCGCGCTGCCGATCGCCTGGTGCGAGGTGTCTTCGCAGGCAATATGGCAACGCCCGCAGCCAATGCACGCTTGCTGGTCAATCTGGGCAATCACCTTGTAGTTGATGTCCAGGTACTTCCAGTCTGTGGTATGCCCAACCGCCTGGCCACGGAACGCTTCCAGGTTACGATGACCATGCTGGTCCATCCAGCGCGCCAGCCCGTCCTTCATGTCCTCGACAATCCGAAAGCCATGCAGCATTGCCGCCGTGCACACCTGCACCGCACCGCTGCCCAGCGCGATGAACTCCGCGGCATCGCGCCAGTTACCGATACCGCCGATGCCGCAGATCGGCAGCCCACGGGTCTCAGGGTCGCGGGCAATTTCGGCGACCATGTTCAAGGCAATTGGCTTGACCGCCGAACCGCAATAACCGCCATGGGTGCTCTGATCGCCAACGATCGGGTGCGCAACCATGCGCTCGAGATCGACACTGGTGATCGAGTTGATGGTGTTGATCAGCGACACCGCATCGGCGCCACCGCGATGCGCAGCGCGGGCTGACTGGCGAATGTCGGTGATGTTCGGCGTGAGCTTGACGATCACCGGCAGCGAGCAGTAGGTCTTGCACCAGCGGGTGACCATCTCGACATACTCGGGCACCTGGCCGACAGCAGCGCCCATGCCACGCTCGGGCATGCCGTGCGGGCAGCCGAAGTTGAGCTCGATACCATCTGCGCCGGTGGCCTCTACCAGCGGCAGGATGAACTTCCATGACTGCTCTTCGCACGGCACCATCAGCGACACGATCAGCGCGCGGTCGGGCCAGTCCTTCTTGACCTGGGTGATCTCGCGCAGGTTGATCTCCAGCGAGCGGTCGGTAATCAGCTCGATGTTGTTGATGCCCTGCACCGAACGGTTGGCGCCAAAGTGCGCCGAGTAGCGCGACGACACGTTGACCGCTGCTGGGTCTTCGCCGAGGGTTTTCCAGACCACGCCACCCCAGCCGGCCTCGAACGCGCGGACCACGTTGTAAGCCTTGTCGGTTGGCGGTGCGGAGGCCAGCCAGAACGGGTTGGGTGCCTTGATACGGGCGAATTCGATAGACAAGTCGGCCATTTACGCAGCCTCCACATTGAGCATGAGTTGGGCATGGATGGCTTCGGCGGCCAGCTTGCCGTGTTGCACGGCCTGGACGGTGAGGTCCTGGCCTAGCGCGGTACAGTCGCCGCCGGCATAGATGCCGGGCAGGTTGGTGCGCAGGTTCTGGTCGACCTGAATGCGTTCGCCGTCGCGGGCCAGTTGCGCGGCCAGCGGGTCGCTGAGGCTGGCATCGTCGAAGCGTTGGCCGATGGCTTTG
The DNA here is from genome assembly GCF_051129895.1 of Pseudomonas sp. Je.1.5.c. Lineage (NCBI taxonomy): Bacteria > Pseudomonadati > Pseudomonadota > Gammaproteobacteria > Pseudomonadales > Pseudomonadaceae > Pseudomonas > Pseudomonas sp. Je.1.5.c. The sequence continues at coordinate 354,014 of NZ_JBCPSP010000001.1, read as the reverse complement.
AAGATCGCGTCGGCAGCCAGTTCGAAGGTTTCGCCGGTATCGTGCAGGCGGCCTTCGACCAGCTCGGTGCGGGCAAAGCGCATGCCGCGCACGCGATTGTGCTGATCGAGCAATACCGCATCCGGGCGTGCCCAGGTGTGCAGGCGCACCTGGTTGGCCTTGGCGATGTCCTGCTCATGGTCGGTGGCGCCCATGTCGGCGTGGCCACGGCGGTACACCAGGTTGACGTCGCGGGCGCCCAGGCGACTCATCTGCACGGCCATGTCGATGGCGGTATTGCCCGCGCCGATCACCAGGCAGCGGTCAGCCAGCGGCAGTTGGCTCAGGTCATCGGCCTGGCGCAGTTCGCGAATGTATTCGGTGGCGGCGAGCAGGCCGGGCGCTTCTTCGTCCGCCAGGCCCAGTTGGCGTACAGCGTTCAGGCCCAGGCCGAGGAATACCGAGTCGTACTGCTGGTGCAGTTCGCTCAAGCTCAGGTTGCTGCCCAGGCGCTGGCCGTGGCGGATCTCGATGCCACCGATGCCAAGTAAAAATTGCACTTCTTGCTGGGCGTAGTCGTCCACCAGTTTGTAGCGGGCGATGCCGTACTCGTTGAGGCCGCCGGACTTCTCGCGGGCCTCGAAGATCACCACGTCGTGGCCATGCATCGCCAGGCGATGAGCGCAGGACAACCCCGCCGGGCCGGCACCGACCACTGCGATACGCTTGCCCGTGGCCGGCGCGCGCTTGAATGGGTGCTCGCTGAAACCGGCGTTGTCCAGCGCGTAGCGCTGCAGCTGGCCGATCAGCACGGGCGCGCACTCCTGGGCGTTGTTGCGCACGCAGGCTTGCTGGCAGAGGATTTCGGTCGGGCAGACCCGGGCGCAGCTGCCGCCGAGGATGTTCGCCGACAGAATCCGTTCGGCGGCGCCTTGCAGGTTGTCGTCGCTGATGCGGTGGATGAACGAGGGGATGTCGATCTCGCTGGGGCAGGCGTTGACGCACGGCGCATCGAAGCAGTACAGGCATCGAGCACTTTCCAACGCAGCCTGGCGAGCGCTGAGGGGGGGAGCGAGATCGCCGAAGTTATCGGCCAGTTGGTCGGCGCCGGCGCGGGGGCGCGGCAAGTGCTTCAGGGCATCGATCACGGTTGTAGCCTCTCTCTTTTTTATGGATTCAGGCGGCGGTCACTCGCCTGTCCGTTTCGGGGATGGCAGTCAACAGGTACAGCACTCTTGTTCTTGCTCGCCCATCGCAGGCTGTCGCCAGCCTGCGATGGGCTGCCTGGCAGGCCCGTGCTTCAGCGCTGAACGGGCGTCGGCCGCTGATGCTCGGCGCGTCGGCTGAGCACCTCATATACCGAGGGGTAGGCCGGGCGCTCCACGTAACGACCGGCGCCAGGTTCTGCGCGCAGGTCGCCACCGGCCCAGAGCACCCGGCCCTGGCTGATGGTGTGGCTGGGGATGCCGCGTACCGTGCGGCCTTCGAAGATGTTGAAATCGACCTGCTGGTGGTGGGTCTTGGCCGAGATCGTGCGGCTGCCCTGTGGGTCCCACAGCACCAGGTCGGCATCGGCGCCGACGCGGATCGCGCCCTTGCGCGGGAACAGGTTGAAGATCTTCGCCGTGTTGGTGGAGGTCAGCGCGACGAACTCGTGCATCGACAAGCGCCCGCTGTTGACCCCGGCGTCCCACAGCACGGCCATGCGGTCCTCGATGCCGGCAGTGCCGTTGGGGATGCGGCTGAAGTCGTTGCGCCCGGCGGCTTTCTGCTCGGCGCAGAAGCAGCAGTGGTCGGTGGCGGTGGTGTGCAGGTTGCCCGATTGCAGCCCGCGCCACAGCGCCTCTTGATGCTCGCGTGGGCGGAACGGCGGGCTCATCACAAAGCCGGCGGCGGTGGCCCAGTCCGGGTCGCGGTAGACGCTGTCGTCGATCAACAGGTGGCCGGGCAGGACTTCGCCATACACCGGCTGGCCCTTGGCCCGGGCATAGGCGATTTCATCCAGCGCCTCGCGGGTCGAGACATGCACCAGGTACAGCGGCGTGCCCAGGGTTTCGGCGATGCGGATGGCGCGGCTGGCGGCTTCGCCCTCGACCTGGGCAGGGCGTGACAGCGGATGCGCCTCGGGGCCGGTCATGCCCTGGGCGAGCAACTTCTGCTGCAGGTGGTAGACCAGCTCGCCGTTCTCGGCATGCACGGTAGGCACTGCGCCCAGTTGCAGGCAGCGCTCGAAACTGGCCACCAGGGTGTCGTCGGCGGCCATGATCGCGTTCTTGTAGGCCATGAAGTGCTTGAAGCTGTTGACCCCATGGTGGGCGACCAGCTCGCCCATCTCTTCGGCGACCTGTTCACTCCACCAGGTGATGGCGACGTGAAAGCCATAGTCGCTGGCGGATTTTTCCGCCCAGCCGCGCCAGGTGTGGAAGGCTTCCAGCAAGGATTGCTGCGGGTTGGGGATAACGAAGTCGATGATCGAGGTGGTGCCACCGGCAAGCCCTGCGGCAGTGCCACTGAAGAAGTCTTCACTGGCCACCGTGCCCATGAACGGCAGTTGCATGTGGGTGTGCGGATCGATGCCACCGGGCATCAGGTATTGGCCGCTGCCATCGAGGATTTCGCAGCCGGCGGGGGGATCGAGGTTTTCGCCAATGGCGCGGATCAGGCCATCAACACACAGGACATCAGCGGGGTAGCTTTCTTCGTGAGTAACCACGGTGGCGCCACGGATCAACAGGGACATTGCCGTCTTCCTCGCAGGCTGACCGGTCTTGGGCCGGTTCTTGAAATTATTTTTCTGGCAGTGACTGGAGGATAAATTTAATCCTGTCAGGCCTGACAAGAATGAAATCTAGATGGGGATCTACTATTGTTCAAGAAATATTTTTATAAGCATATTCAGTTTATAAGTTCTTGAAAAATAACGAATTAAAACAAAAATCACCAAAATGGTGAGCCTCCTCACCATTTTGACGCACTTGACAAGATGGCAAATTGGTCAAGATTTTCCATGCAAAATCAGCTGCTTGAAACCGGGTGTGAGGGCCTGGTCAGCGGCGCAGAAAAAACACGCTGCACCAGATTGAAACCTGATGCAGGGGCCAAGGCCGGCCCGTTGCAGTTACAGCGTCAGCTGAGGGTGTGACCGTGCCCGCCGCTGGCGTTGAACAATGCTTTGCAGATCAGTTGATTACCTGTGGGCGGCGGCGGCCGACCGGGGCAGCTTCGGCCAACCCGGCACGCTTATTGAGAGGGCCCGCAGCCAGGCCGGGCCACAGGTGCAGTACTGGTGGTGTGTGTACTCCGGCCATCGCATTAGCCCGATGAGCGAAAAACTAAAAGAAAATCTGGAGAAGGCCCCATGCAACCGAGCAGATCGGAAGTGATCGAAAAGGATGGTCTGTGCGAGCTCAATGCTGGCAGCGACGTCCTCGACAGCCCCCGCTACAACCACGACATGGCCCCCACCAAGGTGCACCAGCGCACTTGGAACAAGTGGCACATCACCGCCTTGTGGGTGGGGATGTCCATCTGTGTGCCGACCTACACCCTGGGCGGCGTGCTGACCGCCTACTTCGGCTTGAGCGTGGGCGAGGCGTTGCTGGCGATCCTGCTGGCCAACCTCATCGTATTGATCCCGCTGACCCTCAACGCCTTTCCAGGGACCAAATACGGCATTCCCTTCCCAGTGCTGTTGCGCTCCTCGTTCGGGATTCTCGGCTCCAACGTGCCGTGCCTGATTCGTGCGGTGGTCGCCTGCGGCTGGTTCGGCATCCAGACCATGTTCGGCGGCTTGGCCATTCACCTGTTCCTGGGCTCGGTGTTCGACGGCTGGAAGGCCTTGGCCGGCACCGGCGAGGTGCTGGGTTTCATGATTTTCTGGGCGCTCAACCTGTGGGTGGTGCTGCGTGGCGCCGAGTCGATCAAGTGGCTGGAAACGCTGTCTGCGCCGCTGTTGGTGGCAGTCGGTTTCGGCCTGCTGTTCTGGGCCCTGCCGCACATGTCGATGACCGAGCTGCTGGCGCAACCACCCAAGCGTCCAGAGGGCGCCAGCGTGGTCAGTTACTTCTGCGCGGGGTTAACGGCGATGGTCGGCTTCTGGGCCACACTGTCGCTGAACATTCCCGACTTCAGCCGCTATGCCAAGAGCCAGAAAGACCAGATCCTCGGGCAGATTTTCGGCCTGCCGCTGACCATGTTCCTGTTCGCCGCCCTGGGGGTGGTGATGACCGCCGCCTCGGCCTCGCTGGTGGGGGAAACCGTGTCCGATCCGGTCAGCCTGATCGGCCGTATCCAGAGCCCAGGCTGGGTCGCATTGGCCATGGCCTTGATCGTGATCGCCACGCTTTCGACCAACACCGCAGCGAACATCGTCTCGCCTACCAACGACTTCCAGAACATCGCCCCCCGCTTGATCGGGCGCACCCGGGCGGTGCTGCTGACCGGGGTGATCGGGTTGCTGCTGATGGGCCATGAACTGCTGAAAAAGCTCGGCTGGATCGTTTCCGAGCTGAGCCTTGAGAGCGTCTATTCCAACTGGCTGCTGGGCTACTCCAGCCTGCTCGGGCCGATTGCCGGGATCATGGTGGTGGACTACTTCCTGATCCGCCGTCAGCAACTGGACCTTGCCGGGTTGTACCGCGACGACGTTTACCCGGCCTGGAACTGGGCGGGTTTTGCCGCCTTCGCGCTACCGGTGGCGCTTACCGTGATGGCTATCGGCAATACCAGTTTCAGTTGGTTCTATGACTACGGCTGGTTTACCGGGTCGCTGCTGGGTGGGGCACTGTACTACGTCCTCGGTGGCATCGCTGCCCGCAGTCCGGCGCGGCTGGCTAAACCTGTGCCCTGAGCAACCGCGCTGGTCTGTTCGCGGGCAATCCCGCTCCCACAGGGCTTGGCGTGATGTTCGGATCAGCGTTCAGCCTGTGCGGGCTTGCCCGCGAACAAGCCCCACTCGACAACCCATGCGTGTCAGCAGAAAAAAGCCAGAGGAGATGACCATGAATCCTGCCAAGGATGTCCTGCAATCCACCGACCGCCACGTCGACAGCGCCCGCCTGTGGCAATCTTTGATGGAGCTCGCGCGCCTCGGCGCTACCGCCAAGGGCGGCGTCTGTCGCCTGGCGTTGACCGACCTCGATCGCCAGGCCCGCGACCTGTTCGTGCAGTGGTGCCAAGCGGCCGGCTGCAGCGTCAGCATCGACGGCATCGGCAACATCTTCGCCCGCCGCCCGGGGCGCAATCCCAAGCTGCCACCGGTGATGACCGGCAGTCACATCGACACCCAGCCCACCGGCGGCAAGTTCGACGGTTGCTTTGGCGTGATGGCGGGGCTTGAGGTGATCCGCACCCTCAACGACCTCGGCGTGGAAACCGAGGCGCCGCTGGAAGTGGTGGTGTGGACCAACGAAGAAGGCTCGCGCTTCCCCCCCTGCATGATGGGCTCGGGCGTGTTCGCCGGTAAGTTCACCCTCGAGCAGACTTTGGCCAAGACCGACGCGCAAGGCGTGACAGTGGGCGATGCGCTCAACGCCATCGGCTATGCCGGCCCACGTGCCGTGCTTGGCCATCCGGTGGGCGCCTACTTCGAAGCGCACATCGAACAGGGGCCGATTCTTGAGGACCAGGCCAAGACCATCGGCGTGGTGCTCGGCGCCCTCGGACAGAAGTGGTTCGACCTGAGCCTGCGTGGCGTCGAAGCGCATGCCGGCCCCACGCCCATGCATTTGCGCAAGGACGCCCTGGTCGGCGCTGCCGCGGTGGTCGAGGCGGTCAACCGCACTGCGCTCGGCCATCAGCCCCACGCGTGCGGTACGGTTGGATGCCTGCAAGCGTATCCGGGCTCGCGTAACGTCATTCCGGGGGAAGTGCGCATGACCCTGGATTTGCGTCATCTGCAGGGCGATCAACTGGACGCGATGATCGTCGAGGTGCGTGAGGTGATCGAGGCTACCTGCGCCAAGCACGGCTTGAGCTACGAGCTGACCCCAACCGCAGATTTCCCCGCGCTGTATTTCGACCGCAGTTGCGTCGACGCGGTGCGCGACTCGGCGCGCACGCTTGGCCTGCCGCACATGGACATCGTCAGTGGGGCAGGGCATGACGCTATCTTCCTCGCCGAGCTAGGCCCGGCGGGAATGATCTTCGTGCCCTGTGAAAATGGCATCAGCCACAACGAGATCGAGAACGCCACGCCCGAGGATTTGGCGGCAGGCTGCGCGGTGTTGTTGCGGGCGATGCTGGCGGCGTCCGAGGCGATTGCCAGCGGGCGCCTGGCTGCCTGACTCAAGCTACCATTGCTGGGCCAGCGGCGGCGGGCCGGACAATGACGGGAACAGGGGCAGCACGTCCTGCCCCAGTTCCTCGATGATCTCGGCCGCGGGTCGGCGTGCCATCTGCATACCCAAGGCTGCATGGTTGACCCCGGCAGCCTGCCATTCACCGAGCAATTCGATCAGCCCGTTGCGGCCTGTCTTCAGTACATAGCCACCTTGCAACGGCGTACGTGGAAAGTTCGGATCCTCCGCCAGATCAATCCATTCGTTGGTCATGTGCGGGCGGAAACCGCCGCCCGGAATCGCTTCGCGCCAGGCGCGGATCTTCTCTGCCAGGCGCCGCGGTCCCATCACGTTGTGGGTGGCTTCGGGGTAAGTCAGCCAGCCATCGGCCTGCTCGCCCAGCCAGTGCATCGATTGGCGCGATGAGCCGGTGACGATCAGCGGAATGCGGCCGGTGACTGGCTTGGGCAGCAGGAACGCGTCGCTCAACTGCCCCAGGGGTGACTCAATGCTGGGCGGGGTGTTCGCCAGCAGTTGACGGAAGTAGTCCACCGACTGCGCAAAGCGCTCGCCGCGCGTCTCATGTGCCAGGCCATAGGCGGGGAATTCCACCGCACGATCCCCGGAGGCGATGCCCAGCACCAATCGGCCGCCAGATAACCTATCGATGCTCACCGCCGACTTGGCCAGTTCGATGGGGTGGCGCAAGGAAAAGATCGCACTGCCCGTCGCCAGTGCAATCTGCCGCGTGTGCGCGGCCAGATAGGCGAGATAGACGAATGGATCGAACACTTGCCCGGCATCGCCGAACCCCGGATCGAACAGCGGTACATCGCGCACCCAGGTGGCGGCGAAGCCCAGGCGATCGATCGTGCTGACCAGCTGCGCCTGTCCTTCGAGCACGGTCATGTCGCCTGCATAGAAGCGCAGCGGCAAGAAGATCCCCAGGGTCAGTTGGTCCGGGGCGAACATGCGCCGGTAGCCAGGGTGATCGGCGAATGCCGAAGCATTGGCGCCGCGAGTGATAGCGGCTGGGTTGAACTGGGTCATGTCGTTCATGGCGATTCCTTGCAGGTGGAGTCAGGCGCCTGTTGCAGGCTCCGGTAGGCGAATGCCGCGCTGTACCGCGGGTCGTTGCTCGACGCGGGCGAACCACTCGCTTAGGTGGCGGTGGTGGCTGAAGTCGAAGTCGATCACACGGGCGATGTGCATCCAGCCGAAGCTGGCGATATCGGCAATCGAAAAGGCATCACCGGCTAGCCACAAGCGGTTGGCCAAATGCTGGTCGAGCGTGGCCAAGGCGGTTTCGCTGAGCTGCCGGTAGCGGTTGATGGCTGGCTCATTGCGGGTCTGTTCGAACAGTTCGAAATGCACCCGCTGGCCTAGCAACGGCCCCATGCTGGCGCTGTGGAACATCAACCAGGTGATGGTCTGCCAGTGCGCTTGAGGCTGGCGGTCGAGCAGCTGGCCGCTCTTGTCAGCGAGGTACAACAGAATCGCGGCGGACTCGAACAGGGTGATGCCGCTGCTGCGGTCGACCAGCACTGGGATCCGTCCATACGGGTTAAGTGCAAGAAAATCGGCATGGCGCTGCTGCCCTTGCTCGATGCGTACATGCCGCAGGCTGTAGGCCAGGCCCATTTCTTCCAGGGCGATGGTGATCTTGAAACCATTGGGGGAGCTGTCGGTGTAGAGAATCAGATCGGGATCAGGCATGGACCACTTACCTCAGGCAGGCTAATGTCAGCGACGAGTGTTGCCAGCCATGCTAGTGGGCCGGGTAGGCAGCTGAAAAACGATATGTCCTGCGCTTAAGCGTTAGTTTTTCTAAACCAAGGAGTGGCTTGATGGGCGCTGTGCTTCCTTTACTGGCCCTGCGGGCATTCACTGAAACCGCGCGCCTGGGTAGCCTCAAGGCCGCTGCGCACCGGTTGGGGGTGACGCCTGGGGCGATCAGCCAACAGATTCGCCAACTTGAAGACCGGCTGGGCGCTACGCTGCTGCTGCGCAGTCGCCAGGGCGTACAACTGACCGAAGCAGGAGCGCGTTTGCATCCAGGTTTGCTGCGCGGTTTCGGCCAGATTGAAAACGCCCTGGCTGAGCTTGAGGCAATGACGGCCGAGCAAACCCTGACCGTGAGTACCGTGCCGTCTTTTGCGTCGTCCTGGCTGGTGCCGCGGCTGGCCGATTTCAGTGCCCGGCACCCGGGCATCGAAGTGCGGGTAGAGGCCACTGCGCAGCTGGTGGATTTGCACCAGGAACGCGTCGACATCGCCTTGCGTCATGGCCTGGGGCACTATCCGGGGCTTGAGTCGATTGCATTGCTGGCCCCGGTGCTGCTGCCAGTCGCCAGCCCCGCATTACTGGGCAAAGGCCCGGCCATCCAGAGTCCGGCGGATTGCCTGCACTATCCGCTGTTGCAAGACTCCGACCGCGCCGACTGGGCCCTATGGCTACAGGCGCATGGCGTGGAGCCTGACAGCAGGGTCAGGCGCGGGCCGAGCTTTGATGAGGATCTGTTGTTATTGCGTGCAGCGGCGATGGGCCAGGGCATTGCTCTGGTGCAAGACAATCATGCCCAGGAAGAGTTACAAAGTGGCAGGTTGGTGGTGGTGCTGGACCTGCCCTGGCCCGCGCGCTTCGCCTATTACGCGGTTGCTCGCCCGCATGCCTTGCAGCGTGCGCCGGTATCCGCGTTCATCGATTGGCTCAGGCATCAGGCGAACCTTGCATCGCCAGTGTTGCCCACCGTCTGAAGGGAGGTCGACCCGCCCATGCTCACCCATACTGCTTACCTGCACAGTGCCAAACGCGCCAGGTTGCAACGCTTGCGCGGGCGCGTCGGCTTGGGCCTGGTCGCCGGGCTGTCGGTGCTGGCGGGAATGACCGATGCCATCGGCCTATTGGCGATGGGCGATTTCGTCTCGTTCATGAGTGGCAACACCACCCGCTTGGCCGCAGCCATCAGCCAGGCCGATCTGGCCCTGGTGGTGCGTCTGGCGCTGGCGATTGTTGGCTTCGTGGTCGGCAATGCCCTTGGCGTGATGCTGGTGCGCAGCTTCAAGCGCAAGGCCTGGCCGGTGCTGTTGATCGTCGCCAGTCTGCTGACCGGCGCTGGCCTGTGGCCGGTACCGACGGCATTGCCAGCGCTGCTCACGGCGATCCTGGCCATGGGCATGATCAATGCCGTGGTCGAGCAAGTGAATGGCCTGCCGATCGGCCTGACCTATGTGACCGGTGCGCTGTCACGCTTCGGTCGCGGGCTTGGGCGCTGGCTGCTGGGCGAGCGGCGCAATGGCTGGCGGGTGCAGTTGGTGCCTTGGACTGGCATGTTGCTGGGCGCCGCGCTGGGGGCTTGGTTGCAACAATGGCTGGGGCTGATGGCGCTGATTGGCAGTGGCGCGTTGGCCAGCGTGCTGGCTTTGGTCTGCGCCTTCATCCCCAGGGCTTGGCAACTGGGCTACCTGCCGCGCTAGCGGAGCTGTAGTTCTTTTCAGTAAGGCTAATGGCTTAGTCGAGCACCGGCCGCAGGAAGCTTCGCTCATAACTCAGAATGAACCGCTGCTCGGTCGCCAGGGCGAACGCGGCGATGCATTCTGGATCGGTTTCAGAATCTTTGCGGTACTGTTCGTACGTCGCAAGGCTTGGGAAACTGAACAGTGCGTAGGCGATATTGTTGGCGCCCTCGCAAGGCAGGAAATAACCATGGTGGGTGCCGCCCATGCGGTTGACCAGGTGAATCCACAGCCGTGAGTAGTGCTCGAAGGCAGGGATCTGGTAGGGGTCGATGACGTATCTGAGGTGGCAGGTAATCATTCGCTCATTCCTTTGCTGCGAGGTGGGGCGCACACCTTAGCAGGCAACCCGTAGCAGCGTCGATTAGCGCTCCGTCAACGTGAGCACCAGGGTCTGACTGATCACTCGCAGCAATCCCTTGTGACAGGGTGGTGTGCCGGGGTTGCCTCTGTATGGTCCGATTGGCACCGATCTGTAGCTTATGCCAGCTGTCTGCCTGCTTTAGCATCGATGGCCCAGCCCAGGTGCAAGTTATGAACGAGACTCCCCGCACAATCGATTTTTCCGGCCTGATGGTACGTCGGTTGCAGACGGCTGACCACGCCATGATCTGTGCCCAGCGCGAAAAAATGTTCGTTGAGGCCGGTGGTGAGCCTGCCCAGCTGCGCGTCATGACCGAGCACTTCGCGACCTGGTTACGCCCGCGTTTATTGGACGGGCGATACTTTGGCTTCGTCCTCAGCGATCAAGGCAAAACCGCTGCGGCGATTGGTTTGATGAGCCTGGACTGGCCGCCGCATCCGGCTCATCCAACCTGCGCCCAGCGTGGCTATGTGCTCAATGTGTTCGTCGAGCCGGACTACCGACGGCGAGGGCTGGCCTCGGCCTTGATGAACCTGGCCGAGGCCGAGTTCGCCCGGCGCGGCATCGGCTTTGCCATTCTCCATGCCACCGAACTTGGCCGGCCGGTGTATGAAAACCTCGGCTGGGTACCGACCGCTGAGATGGCCAAGGCCATCCCGCTCGATTGAGCGACTAACACGCCCTACAGCATTTCACTTTTATTGAGTTCCAAGACATGGATATCCACGTGCTCCTCGCTTATTCCCTGGTTGCCGCGATTGCCATCGCCAGCCCTGGGCCTGCCTCATTGATGGCGATCAACAACAGCATCCAATACGGCGCACGCTCGGCGATCTGGTCGTCGCTGGGTAATGTCAGTGGCCTGTTCTGCTTGTCGGCAGCGGCGATGCTCGGCTTGGGGGCCTTGCTTGCCAGCTCGGAAATACTGTTCAACGCAGTGAAGATTCTGGGGGCGGCTTACCTGTTCTACCTGGGCGCAAAGCAGCTGTTAAAGAAGAATTCGATGCTTGCGAACGATGGCACGGGCAGCAGCAAGGCCAACAGACCGACGCGGATGAAGCTGTATAAGTCGGCGTTTCTCACGGCAGCGACCAACCCCAAGGCGACCATGTTCTTCACCGCGCTGTTCCCGCAGTTCATTGACCAGGGGGCTGCATTGCTGCCGCAGTTTCTGATCCTTACCTCGATTTTCATGGCGCTGTCGCTGATGTCGCTGGGGCTGTACGCAATGCTCGCCTCGCGGGCCAAAGGCTTGCTGACCCGGCCGGCGTTTTCGCGCTGGGTCAGTCGGGTGGTAGGGACCACCTTCATTGGCTTCGGCGCGGCGATTTTGATGATGCGCCGGCAGACGGCCTGAGCGCGGCGCTGGCCTTCAGCGCGGATACGCGCGCAGCTGCGCTACCGCCGAGGCAGCCTGCTGCTGGTCGGGCAGGGCCAAGGCCAAGCGGTACAACAACAGATGCGCGCGGCACAGGGCGTCTGGCTGGTCTGCGTGCTGGCGCGGCTTGACGAACAGCTCGCGCGCTGCGGGCATGATGGCCTGGGCCTGGATGAACAGGGCATCGAGGTTGGCTTTGAGCAGCGACGCTGTGGCGTCGCTGGGGTTTTGCGCTGCGGCCTCGATGACGCCGCGCTGAGCCTCCTGGATTTGTTGCAAGACAGTCGCTGGTACCGCTTCGGCGTAGCTGAAGCCTGCCGGTAGCGTGCCAAGAATGTAGTTTTTGCACTGCTCGGGCGCATGCTCTTGCAGGGCCTGCATCAGCGCCACCTGGGCGTGCCAGAACGCCAGGGTTGGCGCGGCAGGTGCCATGTCCAGCGCCTGAGTGACCAGGATCGAGCTCTCGCGCCCGGTCAACCCACTGAACTGAGCGAAGCTGCTGGCCTCATCCAGTGCCTTGGCGGCCTCGGTCTTGATCGCCTGGTAGCGCTCGGGATCGGCTTGGGCAAGGGTTCTGAACACGAAGTTGCCTTGCAGGAAGCTATCGAGCTGGCCCGGATGCTTCAGTCGCAGCAGTCGGCCATCGCTGAACCGCCCAGGATCGACCACCGCGGTGACGATCCGCTCGTGCAGCAGTTGCTCGCTTTGCGGATACCACATGGCGCTGGGAGGGGTACTGAGCATCTTGTCGCTGAACGCTGCCGATACGCCATGCTCATCGAAGGCCTGGCGATACATAGCGCGCATGAACTGAGGCGCAGTGTCACTGCCGTAGAGGTTTGGGCTGTGGAAGCCCAGGCGCCCCTGATGACCCAGCAGCCGCTGCTTGCCGGCCAGGAACAGCAGGGTACAGGCACTGGAACACTCAGCGTTGGTATAGGTGGTGAAGCCGTTTTCCTTGATACGCAGGGCAATCGCCCGGGCTTCGCCCAACAGCCCGCCGGGGCTGTCCAGCTGGACTGTGGTCAGCTGTGGATTGGCCCTGAGAAGCTGCTCGAATGTGCTCAGGCTGCCGGGTGACAGAGCGCCGGCAATTTCCACTTCGTGCTCGCTGAGCAGGCTGATGCGGTGGGCAGGTAACGAATCGGGGCTGCTGACCATTTGCGCCAGCGACTTGAGTGCCGGGTAGAACCCCAGCAGCAATTCGCGCCCGCTCACCAACAGCACTGCCAGCACCAACATGCGCACCAGAGTAACCCAATAGACCTTGCCGCCTTGCGCCTTGTGGCGCTTGGCCGAGCGCCTGACCCCCACCGCCTGCCAGATGGCCACCGCCAGGGTGATACACAGCAGCGGGATCAGCACGGCAACCAACGCCTTTGGACTGAGTGGGTAGCGCACCAGCAGCCAATACAGCAGCAAGAAAATGGGCAGCGACAACACGCCCAGCAACATTTCGTTGACCCACAACGACGTCGCCAGCGACAGCTCGCCACGCCAATGGCGCACGATGTAATGGCGGCGAGGTTCAGGCAGCGGGTCGTCGACCGATCGTTCCATGATCCGGGGTTCCGTTACGAGAGGGGGAGAGCGGCTACGGATGATAATCGATCAGCTGTTGGCGACGGTAGGAAACCGCATCGCGGCTGGCAATCGAGGGCTGTGAGTTCCACTATTGAAGCTGATCGAAGAGATGACGGAGGTGCGTCATGCAGCGATTCAGCGCAGGGTGCCTGTGCGGCGATGTGCGGATTGAAGCAACGGGGAGGCCCTACCGGGTTGGCCTGTGCCACTGTCTGGATTGTCGAAAGTTTCACGGGGCGTTGTTTCATGCCTCGGCGATCTTTGCTCAGGCGGCGGTGACGATCACGGGTGAGACGCGCGATTACGCGGGGCGGCATTTTTGTCCGCGTTGTGGTTCGTCGGTGTTCAATCGCAGTGCTGATGAAGTCGAGGTCAATCTGGGGGCGATGGATGCGCCTGATCAACTGCAGCCTACCTATGAAAGCTGGACGGTGCGCCGCGAGGGCTGGTTGCCGGCGTTTGCCCTGGCCAAGCATTACCCGCAGGACCGTGAAGGGGTAGGGCGTGGCGAGGATTGATGGCGTGTCAGTGCCGGCCTCATCGCACCGTTGACAAATGCTTGCTTGACCTCGGTGATGTAGATGGTCGCCACGAACACGTTGTCGCTGATCGCCGACAGCAGGCCGTTGGCCAAGTACAACATGCCTGGCTGCTGCTCGGCCGGTAGGGCCAGCACCGAGGCGATCAGCGGGCTGAACAACTGCTGCTGATGGATCACTGCGACCACCGCGAAAAACACCACCAGCAACGCCGTGAACGGCATGGCGTCCTGGAACGCGCGGCCCAGGCGGTGCTCGTCGGTAATGCCGGTGAACGCGGTGATCAGCACGATCACCATCAGGCCAATCAAGCCGACTTCGGCGATGTGCAGGCCCAGGCAGACAATCAGGATCAGCGCGGCAACCCCCTGCACCAGCAGTGCCAGGCGTTGCGCTGGGGTGCGCGCGGCATCGTCCTCGGCGGCGTGGGCGGCCAGCACCTGGCGTACGCGCTCGGGCATCAGGGTGCCGTAACCAAACAGGCGCAGCTTCTCCAGGGCTACGCAGGTCACCAGGCCGGCGGCGAGTACTGGCAAGGAAACCGGCGCCACCTTGAGGAAGAAATCGGCGAAGTGCCAACCCAGCTCATGGCCGATCAGCAGGTTCTGCGGCTCGCCGACCAAGGTGCACACCCCGCCCAGCGCCGTGCCGACCGCGCCATGCATCAACAGGCTGCGCAGAAAGGCGCGGAACTGGTCGAGGTCTTCACGGTGCAACTGGGCGACCTGCTGGTCGCTGGCCAGCTCGGACTCTTCCCGGGGGTTGGCCCCAGACGCCACCCGGTGATAAACCGCATAGAAACCCACCGCCGCGCTGATGATCACCGCTGTCACGGTCAGGGCATCGAGAAACGCCGAAAGAAACGCCGACAACACGCAGAACAACAGCGCCAGCAGCGCCTTGGAGCGCACCCCCAGCAGGATTCGCGAGAACAGGAACAGCAACAGCTCCTTCATGAAGTGAATGCCCGCGACCATGAACATCAGCAGCAGGATCACCGGGAAGTTGTGCAGCAGCTCTTCGTACAGCGCCTGGGGCGTGGTCAGCTTGACCAGCAAGGCTTCGATCAACAGCAGACCGCCAGGCATCAGTGGATAGCACTTGAGGGCCATGCCCAACGTGAAGATGAACTCGATCACCAGCAGCCAGCCTGCGGCCACTGGGCCAGCGCTCAGCAGTACCAGTGGGTTGAGGATCAGGAACAGGCAGATGACCGCCTTGTACCAAAGCGGCGACTGGCCCAGGAACGAGTGGGCGACAGTGCCGGCCAGAGAGCGCGACATGAATTTGTATCCTTATGATTCTGCAGTGGCGCAAAGTGCCCCAAGCGGGCGCATCGCGCAAGCTGTGCAGTCCCGCTTTTGGCACAAGTGCGGCCTGTGGGGTGCGCTATAGTCCGGCGCTGAACCCTTTTCCCACAGGAGTGCCGCCCGTGACCGACTACACCGCGTTCAAGGTCGAACTGACCGACAACATCGCCCACGTTCAGATCAATCGCCCGGAAAAGATCAACGCAATGAATGCGGCGTTCTGGGAAGAGATCATCGCTATCTTCAAGTGGATCGACGACACCGATGCGGTGCGGGCCGTGGTCATTAGCGGCGCAGGCAAGCATTTCTCCTCGGGCATCGACCTGATGATGCTGGCGTCGCTGGCCAACCAGCTGGGCAAGGACGTCGGTCGCAATGCCCGCCTGCTGCGCCAGACCATCCTGCGCATGCAGGCTTCGTTCACCGCCGTCGACAATTGCCGCAAGCCGGTCTTGGCGGCGATCCAGGGCTATTGCCTGGGCGGCGCAATCGACCTGGTCTCGGCCTGTGACATGCGCTACTGCAGCAGCGATGCGCAGTTCTCGATCAAGGAGATCGACATGGGCATGGCCGCCGATGTCGGCACCTTGCAACGCTTGCCGCGGATCATCGGTGATGGCGTGATGCGCGAAATGGCCTATACCGGTCGTCACGTCGAGGCCGAAGAGGCGCGGCAGATCGGCCTGGTCAACCGGGTCTACCCTGATCAGGCGGCGCTGCTTGACGGAGTCTTTGCCATTGCCCGGGAAATTGCGGGAAAATCCCCCATTGCCGTGGCCGGCACCAAAGAGATGATCGGCTACATGCGCGACCATCGCATCGACGATGGCCTGGAGTACATCGCCACCTGGAACGCCGCCATGCTGCAGTCCGAAGACTTGCGGGTAGCCGTGGCGGCGCACATGAGCAAACAGAAACCGACGTTCGCCGACTGATTGGGCGGGGGACGCGCTTGAAGGAAGCCGAACATGTCAGCACGCTGGACTACCGCAGTACTCGACCCGCAGATCTCTGGGGGCTGGGCCGTTGCCCGCGGCCCGGACGGGTTCCTGGTGGATGACAACGGCGCGCTGTTCCCTCGCCAGTGGCTCAAGCGCCAAGCGCTGGACGTGCTCAGCGAGCACGGCATCGGCCACTTCGACGGCGAGCCGGTGTTCTTGCTCGAACTGCGCAGCGCTGGCGAAGTGGCCGGTTGTGGCTGGCGTGGCCTGCGCCAGTTCATGCTCGAAGGCGATTTCGATACCTACAAGCTACTGGGCTATGCCGCGCAGATCGGCACCTGGGCGCGTGAGCACCGGTTCTGCGGCAGCTGCGGCCAGGCGATGACGCAGATCCACTGGGAGCGGGCGATGTACTGCCAGCATTGCGATCTGCGCAGCTACCCACGGATCTCGCCGAGCATGATCGTCCTGGTGACGCGTGGTGACGAGATTCTGCTGGCGCGCTCGCCGCGCTTTGTCACTGGGGTCTACAGCACCCTGGCTGGTTTCGCCGAACCCGGTGAGTCGGCAGAGGACTGCCTGGTGCGCGAAGTGCGTGAGGAAGTGGCGGTGCAGGTGAAGAACATCCAGTACGTAGGCAGCCAGTGTTGGCCATTCCCGCATTCGATGATGCTGGGCTTTCATGCCGAGTACGCCGGTGGCGAGATCGTCATGCAGCCGGATGAGATCGAGGATGCGCAGTGGTTCAACGTCCATGCGTTACCGCCATTGCCGGCCGGGCGTTCCATCGCCCGGCACCTGATCGACCTGTATGTCGCGCGCCGCTTAGGCTTGCCCGAACCAGTGCTGCCAGGCTAGGCGCACGGTCAACGCCAGCACCACGGTGATGAACACCGGGCGGATGAACTTGCTGCCGCCGCTGATCGCCGTGCGTGCACCGAAGAAGGCGCCGACCATCACTGACAGGCCCATGGCCAAGCCGACGATGTAGTCCACTTGCCCAGACACGATGAACACCGTCAGCGCCGCGATGTTGCTGACGAAGTTCATGCTGCGCGCCACGCCGCTGGCGCGGACCAGGTCGATCGGGTACAGCAGCAGCGTGCTGACCGTCCAGAACGCCCCGGTGCCAGGGCCTGCCACGCCATCGTAGAAGCCCAGGGTGAAGCCCTGCGGCACCTGCCAGGTTTTCTTGATCGGTGCATCGGCATCCAGCGGTGCTTTCGGCGTGCCGCCAAACAATAGGTAGATACCGCAGGCGAAGACGATCACCGGGAGCATTTTGTTCAGCCATTCGGCAGGCAGGTAGTGGGCGATGATCGCCCCCAGCAGTGCCCCGACCAGGGTGGCGAACAGGGCAGGGCGCCACTGCGCCGGGTGGAACAGTTTGCGCCGGTAGTAGGTGAAGCCGGCGGTGGCCGAGCCGAAGGTTGAGCTGAGCTTGTTGGTGCCCAGCACCAGGTGCGGCGGCATGCCTGCGGTGAGCAATGCTGGTGTGGTCAGCAGGCCACCACCGCCGGCAATGGCATCGATGAAGCCGGCGACGAAGGCGACTGCGGCGAGGATCAACAGGGTGAGCGGTTCTACGGAGAGTTCGAAAGGCATGAGGGTTCGGGCTGCGGCAGGGCGCGGCAAAAGGCCGCGCTAAAGCCTGCCATGGTAGCCCTCGGGGTGAAGGGTTGCCAGTGTTGACCTCATCGCGGGGCAAGCCCGCTCCCACGTTGGCCCTGCGATAAACCCAGCTATCGTCACAGGGGCCGGTGAGACTGCCAGCTATCTTCACAGGAACCAGCGGTACTCCCTGGCACTGACCTCCTGCATGAATGCCAGGTGATCCTGACGCTTGTTCTCGCAGTAGACCATCACGAACTCCTCGCCCAGGCCTTCCAGCACGGGTGGGTAATCGCGCATCGCGGCTACGGCGCTCAGCAGATCCTTGGGAAAATCAATACCGCTGCCACGATCTTCATTGAGCGGCGCGATCGGTTCCTGCGCCGCGTCCAGGCCATGCTCCATGCCCGCCAGAATGGCCGCCAGTACCAGGTACGGATTGGCGTCGGCCCCGGCCAAGCGGTGCTCGATGCGCAGGTTGCGCGGATCCGACTCGGGAATGCGGATGCACGCGTCGCGGTCTTCGAACCCCCAGCTGGCGCGGCTGGCGGCATTGACCATGGCGCCATAGCGCCTGAACGCATTGTGGTTGGCGGCAAAGATCGGCATGCAATGCGGCAGCAGCGCCAGGCAACCGGCCACCGCATGGCGTAACGGCCGTTGCTCGTCAGCGGCCAACAGGTTGTTGCCGGCCTGGTCATACAGGCTGACATGCACATGCATGCCGCTGCCCGGCGCCTGCAAGTAGGGCTTGCTCATGAAACTGGCGCGCAGGCCGTGCTTGAGGGCCACGCCGCGGGTGCTGCGGCAGAACAGCGCCGCCCAGTCGGCGGCGCGCAGGCCGTCGTCGCAGTGGCCGAAGTTGATCTCGAACTGGCCGGGGCCCAGCTCAGCGGTGATCACGTTTGCGTCCACGCCTTGCGCGTTGGCGGTCTCGACCATCTCGCGCAGCACGTCGCTGAAGCGCGACAGCCGTTCGATGTGCATGTTGGGCTGGTCATCCAGGTCGCCGCTGAGCGGGTCGCGGGGGAACTGCGGCACACCGTCCTGGAGCGTGCGTTCGAACAGGTAGAACTCCAGCTCGAACGCCACCACCGGGCGAATGCCGCGACGCTGCAGACGTTGCAGCACACGGGCGAGCACTTCCCGTGGCTCGAACTCGATGGGGGCAGCGGTGCCGTCGGAGCTGATCAGCATCTGCCCCAGCTTTTCACGCTCCCAGCTAACCGGCTTGAGGGTGCCGGCGATCAGCCGGCGTGGCGCGTCCGGGTCGCCGTCGTTGAAGCAGTAGTCGCCAATGTCGAACAATCCGCCTTGCACGCCGAGCAGTACGCAGTTTTGCGGCAACTTCAACGGGCTGCCCGCCGCGACTTTTTCCAGCATGTCGATGGGGTAGCGCTTGCCGTAGAAATGCCCGGGGATGTCCAGGCTGATCAAGTCGACATAGCGTACGGCGGGGTGTTGGCTGCGAAACGCGCGTACTTCACTGAGCAAATCGGCAAAACCTTGGGTGCTGGTCATGGTGTGCTCTCAACGGAAGACCCAGAGGACGCGGGTCGCCTGGGTGGACAGGTTGGCATAGCGAAAATGACGGTTGGGCGGCAGCTGGAAGCTGTCGTTGGGGCAGAGGGTGACGGGCTCATCCTGGCCATCGAGCCAGAGGGTCAGCTCACCTTGCAGAACAAAGCCGCCTTGCTCGGAGCTGTCGTTCAGGTGCCCCTCGCCACTGCTGGCGCCCGGTGCCAAGTGGCTATCGAGCATCGAGAAGCCGCCGTTGAGCTTGGGCGACACCAGCACATCGGTAACGCCACCGGCGTAGTAGAGTGTGCGCCGCTCATCCGGGCGGGTGACCCAGTCCAGCGCGCGCGGTTTGCTGACGTTGTAGAAATAGGTAGTGGGCACCTTCAATGCTTCGCTGATGGCGGTCAGGTCAGCCACGGTCGGGCGCGACAGGCCGCGCTCGACCTGGGACAAGAAACCTACCGAGCGATTGATCTGATTGGCCAGTTCATCCAGGGTCAGCCCACGGTGCTTGCGCAGGTCGCGGACCAGGATCGCCAAGCCTTCGATTTCATCTTGCATGTTCATTGCCGTGGCTCCGATCAGAAGTTGTCGCGTAGCCGGTACCAGGCCTTGGCCGCCGCCTCCAGTGGCGCGGCCAGCAAATCGCCGCCGGGGAAGCGGCCGTTGTCGATGCCCTGGTACAGGATTAGCAACTGCTCATCGCCGAGGATCGCATCGCTGACTGCCCGCGCCCCGGCCAGGGTCGGCAGCACGCCATGGCCGGAAAACCCCTGTAGCCAGTAGCGCTGGCCCTGGCGGCCGATGTCTGGGGTGCGTTGGATGCTGCAGTCGATATGCCCGCCCCAGGCATGCTCCAGCGCGACCCCGGTCAGTTGAGGGAAGACCCGCTCCAGGTAGGGCCGAGTGGCGCTGGCGATGTCCTTGGGAATACCACCCAGATAGGTGCAGCCGCCGCCGAACAGCAGGCGATGGTCTGGGGTCAGGCGGAAATAGTCGGGGACGAACTGGTTGTCGATCACGCAGCTGTTGCGCGGCAGCAGCGATTGGGCGAAGGCCGGTTCCAGTGGTGCGGTGGTCACCTGGTAGGAGCCCACCGGCAGCAGCCGGCGCGCCAATGGCCGATCGAGGCGGTCGATGTAGGCGTTACAGGCCAGCACCAGCACCTGGCTGCGGACCTCGCCGTGATCGCTGCGGGCGACGAAACCGCTGGTGGTTTGCTGGTAGTCGTGGACCTGGCTCTGTTCGAAAATCTGCCCGCCAGCGGCTTCGATGGCACTGGCCAGGCCTTGCGCCAGCTTCAGCGGGTTGAGGTGGGCGCCATTGGGGTCATACAGCGCGGCCTGGTAGCGGGGGCTGTCGATCCATTGGGGTAGTTCATCGTGGCCGATCAGGCGCAGGGCGTCGTAGCCCCATTTTTCCTCGGCTTCGCGTTTTGCCTGGGCAAGCTGGTTGACCCGGCGGGGTAGCACGGCAGTCCACAGGCTACCGGTCCGGTAGTCGACATCGAAGCCATGGCGCTGCGGCAGTTCACGCAGCTCCTGGGCAGCCCAGCACATGCTGTCCCATAAATGGCGGGTACGCTCAAGGCCCAGGGCTTTTTCCAGCGGCGGCATATCGCACGACCAGCCCAGCAGCGCCTGGCCGCCATTGCGCCCGGACGCTGCCCAGGCGACCCGGCTGGCTTCCAGCAGGGTTACCCGCTTACCGGCCAGGGCCAGGCGCAGGGCCGTGTGCAGGCCGCTGAAGCCGGCGCCGATGATCAGTACCTCGGTATCAATCGGGCCTTGCAGGGTAGGGCGTAACGGGATAGGTGTGGGGTAGGTTTGGGCGTAGTAGCTGGCGACGTGCTGTGCGGATTGCTTGAACATGCCGAGCCTCATGAAATTTATTGTTGTTAATTTCATGAAAATTTAGCAGAGGATTTTCATTGTGCCAGTGAGGTTTGTAGGCATGCGCCGGCCTATTCGCGCCGAACCGCCGCGAGGAGGTCAGCACAGACACCCACCCAACAGGTAAGCTTCGCCTCGAACGCCCAGTTTCATCCCTCGAACAAGAGCGACTACCGCCATGCGCCGCCTACCTTCGCTGACTGCCCTGCGCACCTTCGAATGCGCTGCCCGCCACGGCCATTTCGGCCGTGCCGCCACCGAACTGTGCGTCACCGACAGCGCCGTCAGCCACCAGATCCGTCAACTGGAAGAGCAGTTGGGCGTGGCACTGTTCGAGCGCGTCGGTCGCCAGGTGCGCCCCAGTGCGGAAGCCGAGCGCCTGCTGCATCACCTGCAACAGGCCTTCGAGTTGATCGGCAAGGCCTGCGATGAGCTGCGTGACCCAGCCTCCCAGGCGGTGCTGCGGGTGGCGGTCACCGCGGAGCTGGCGCAGAAGTGGTTGGTCGCCCGCTTGGCCGACTTCAGCAGCCGCTACCCGCACATCACCCTGCACCTGCACGACCAGCCAATCGATGCTGGCGCCCCGGCGCTGGATGTCGATATCGCCATCACCTACGGCACCAGTGCGTTGGATGCCAGTACTCACTTCGTCCGGCCGCTGCCGTTGTTGCAGTTCTTTCCAGTGTGCAGCCCTGGGCTGTTCAACCAGGGCGGACTCAAGCGCCCACGCGACCTGGTACGCCACTGCCTGCTGCACGACGACCAGGACGGCAAGACCTGGACCACCTGGCTGGCCACTCACGCCGATGACGCGCTCCCCACCCGCCAACTGTATTTTCCCCACGCGGCGTTGGCCCTTGAGGCGGCGGTGCTGGGCCAGGGCGTGGCGATGGGCGACAACCTGACCTGCCAGGCTGATCTGCAAAGTGGCCGTCTGGTGCGCCCGTTCAGTGCCAGCGTCACTGCCCAAGGGCAATACGCCCTGGTGTGCGAACGCCTGCGCCTGGAGCGCGCAGCAGTGGCGGATTTCGTCGATTGGTTCATCGAACAGATCGCCGAACCATGAATTTAATTCACCTATCGCTGAGTTTTCATCGTTGGAAGCGTGGCGTTGGGCGGCGTAGCGTCTGCTCATCCCATCCAGTGACGACGAGGTTGACCCATGGCACGTTCGCTTACCACCACTCCCAAAGTTGATGGTTTCCGCCTGCCCGGAGAGTTCGAGCCAAAGGCTGGCTGCTGGCTCGGCTGGCCGGAGCGCACGGATGTCTGGCGCAACGGGGCAAAGCCTGCGCAAAAAGTTTGGGTCGAGATTGTCACTGCTATCGCCAGCAGTGAGCCGGTGACGGTCTGCGCCTCCGCTGCCCAGTACGCCAATGCCCGGCGGGTACTGCCCGAGCAGGTGCGGGTGGTGGAAATGACCTGCAATGACACTTGGTTCCGTGACAGCGGGCCGTGTTTTGTGGTCAACGACAGCAGCGGCGAGGTGCGCGGCGTCGACTTTGAGTTCAACGCTTATGGTGGGCTCGATGGCGGTCTGTACTACCCGTGGGACAAGGACGATCAGATCGCCCGCAAAGTCCTTGAGATCGAGAACCTGGAGCGCTATCGCGCCCCATTGATCGCCGAGCTTGGCGGGATCCAGAGCGACGGCCAAGGCAGCCTGCTGACCACCGAACAATGCCTGCTCAACCGCAACCGCAATGCCCATCTGGGCAAGGACGAAGTGACCCGCAGGCTGCAGGACTATCTGGGCGCCGAGCAGGTGATCTGGTTGCCACGGGGCTGCAAGTTCGACGAAACCGACGGCCATGTGGATGATCTGGCCTGTTTCGTGCGCCCTGGTGAAGTGGTGCTGCAATGGACCGACAACCGCGACGACCCGCAATGGGAAATCTACCAGGAGGCCTACGATATCCTGCGTAGCACCCGCGACAGCCGTGGCCGCGAGCTTAAAGTTCACAAGTTGCCCCAGCCGGATGTGCTGCAATGGACTGCCGAAGAAGCTGCCGGCCTGGATCAGGTCGAAGGCACCCACCTGCGCGAGGCGGGCACGCGCATCTGCGCCTCGTATATCAACTATTACGCGGGTAACTCGGCGATTGTCGTGCCGCTGTTTGGCGACCGTAATGACAGCGTGGCGCAGGCGACGTTGGCTGAATTGTTCCCTGGGCACCGCATCATCGGCATTGAAAACTCCCGCGAGATCCTGCTGGGTGGCGGCAACGTGGCTTGCATCACCATGCCGCAATACGCTGGGGGACGCCGCTGATGAAACTGCGCAACCTCGCCCTTGCGGTGGCGTTGGGCTGCGCAGGGGCGGCGGCGCAGGCCGCCGACGCACAACAGCCGACCGTCAACCTGTACATCTGGGGCGAATACCTCGCCCCGGACACCCTGGCCAACTTTGAGAAGCTCACGGGCATCCGGGTGGTTGCCGATCATTTCGATTCTCTGGAAACCGCCGAGACCAAGCTACTCACCGGCGGCAGTGGCTACGATCTGGTGCTCAGCGCCGGGCAGCACTTGAGCCGAGCCATTGCCAGCGGCGCCTTGCAGCCGCTGGACAAGGCCAAGCTGCCGCACCTGCAGGGTATCGGTGAAGAGTTCCGTCAGCACATGGCAGTGTTCGACCCCGGCAACCACTACGCCGGGACTTACGCCTGGGGCACTACCGGGGTGGGCTTTCAGCAGCAGGCGGTCCAGGCGCGGCTGGCCGATGCGCCGCGCGATAGCTGGGCGATGTTGTTCGATCCGCAGGTGGTGGCGAAATTCGCCGATTGCGGGGTCAGCCTGCTGAATGATCCCAATGAGGTGTTTGCCGCGGTAATGCGCTACCTGGGGTTGGACATCAATCAGCAGCGCCTGGAAGACCTCAAGCTGGCTGAGGCGCAGCTGCGCAAGATACGGCCCTACATCCGCTACTTCGACAATGATCGCAACATCAATGACCTGGCCAATGGCGAAACCTGTGTGGCGATGTCGTGGAACGGCAATGTGGCCATTGCCCAAGGCCAGGCGCAGCAGGCGGGCAAGCCGTTCAGCCTGGATTACCGGATTCCGCAGGAGGGCACGTTGATCTGGCTCGATGCCCTGGTGGTGCCCAAGGATGCACCGCATCCACAGGCCGCCTGGGCGCTGATGGACTACTTGATGCGCCCTGAGGTGATCGCGCCGATTACCGACACCATCCACTATGCCAATGCGATAACCGCCGCTGATGGCCTGGTGGATGCGCAGATTCGCAATGCGCCCGGAACGTACCCGCCAGCAGAGGTGCGGGCGCGGTTGTATAGCAAGAATGACAATGGCAAGCAGTTCAATCGCGAGCTGACAAGAGCCTTCAGCCGGCTGAAAAGTGGAACCTGAAACCTTGCAGTCAATACAGGCCCTAGCGCTGGGCAAGCCCCCCTATACACATGCAATTGGCGTGGGAGCGGGCTTGCCCGCGATAGGGTCGATAAAGCCTAGGCAGTTGTTGTCTTACCCCGACTTTGCCTTGGCTTGCCACTCGCAGCCTTGGTCGCTCCAGCGGCCTTGGCCTTGCCGCCACTGCGGCGCTTTTTCTTCCAGGGCGCACCCTTGCCACCTGCCGGTACCAGCGGCCCACTGATGGTCATGCGCATGCCTCGGCAGCGCTCGACCAGTTTGCCCATCCATGCCGACTGGCGGGTAACGAACTCTTCCAGGCTCATCTCGCCACTTTGCACCATGTCCAGCGCCTGCTCCCAGATCGCCGTGGTGCCAGGGTCGGCAATCGCCCGGGGTACGGCATCGATCAGGCTGAACGCCGCCGGGGTAGCCGCCAGCGCCTTGCCATTTTTCACCAGGTAACCACGATCGAGCAGGCCTTGAATGATGCTGGCGCGAGTCGCTTCGGTGCCGATGCCGGTGGTGTCCTTGAGCTTTTGCTTGAGCTTGGGATCGTCGACCAGCTTGGCGACGTTCTTCATGG
Source organism: Pseudomonas sp. Je.1.5.c (assembly GCF_051129895.1). Classification (NCBI taxonomy): domain Bacteria; kingdom Pseudomonadati; phylum Pseudomonadota; class Gammaproteobacteria; order Pseudomonadales; family Pseudomonadaceae; genus Pseudomonas; species Pseudomonas sp. Je.1.5.c. The sequence continues at coordinate 329,147 of NZ_JBCPSP010000001.1, read as the reverse complement.
CCTTGATCAGATCGCCTTCGGTGAAGGGCTTGGGCGGCTGGGTCCACAGGTCCTTGAGTTGCAGGCCATGCACGGCGCAGTCCTGGCCTTCGCGTAGCGCGGGCAGTACCTGCGCAGGTGGCGCTTCACGGCCTTTGCCTGGGGTCAGCGCTTCGGGCAGGGCGCGGCGCCAACCCGCCTCGACGATCTGCTTGCCCACCGCGCGCAAGGCGTGGCCGGCGCAATCGAATTCGGCCTGGGTGCGGTCATACTCGTGATTGGCCAGGAACTGCGCCAGATAGCGTGCCCGCACCAGGGTGTAGACCGCCTTGTGCTTGGGCGGCAGTCGCGTGGGATCGCTGGCTGCGGCGGTGGGAATGATGCCGTGGTGCGCGCTGACCTTTGCGTCGTTCCAGGCCCGCGAGCGGCGCTGCGGTTGCAGATGCGCGTGCAGTGGCGCAAGGCTGGCGTCGGCGCGTTGCAGGGCGGCGAGAATCGCCGGGGCCTCGGCGTGTTGGCTTAGCGGCAGGTAGCCGCAGTCGCTGCGTGGGTAGGTGATCAGTTTGTGGGTTTCGTACAGGGCCTGGGCAATGTCGAGGGTTTCCTGGGCGCCCAGGCCGAGCTTTTTCGAGCACACCTCCTGCAGGGTGCCCAGGTCGAACGGCAGCGGTGCTACCTCGCGCACGCGCTCGGTGGTCACCTTGCTCACCCTGGCATTGGCGGCAGCGTTGATCTGGGCGGCGGCTTGCTGGGCCAAGCCCTGGTTGAGGCAGCGACCCTGATCGTCACAGGCATCTTCAGGTGCGCGCCATTGGGCGTTGAATACGCTGCCGGCGTGTTCCAGCTGCACGTCGATGGCCCAGAACGGCACGGGTACGAAGTCAGCGATGCTGCGATCACGGTCGACCACCAGGCGCAGCGTCGGCGTTTGTACCCGGCCCACTGGCAACACCCCTTGGTAGCCAGACTGCTGGCCGAGCAGGGTGAACAGCCGGCTCATGTTCATGCCGATCAACCAGTCGGCACGCGAACGGCCCAGCGCTGAATGGTACAGGCTGAAGGTTTCATTGCCGGGTAGCAGGCGTGCCAGGGCCTTGCGAATAGAAGCGTCATCCAGCGCCGACAGCCACAGTCGCTGGATCGGTCCGCGGTAGCGGCAGTGCTCGACCAGCTCGCGGGCGATCATCTCGCCTTCACGGTCGGCGTCGGTGGCGATCACCAGCTCACGGGCTTGGCCGAGCAGGCGTTTGACGGCCTTGTATTGGCTGGCAGTCTTGGGCTTGACCAGCATCTTCCACTTATCCGGGATGATCGGCAGGTCAGCGAGGTTCCAGCGCTTGTAGCGGTCGTCGTAATTGTCGGGTGGGGCGGTTTCAAGCAGGTGGCCGATGCACCAGGTGACGCACAGGTCAGGGCCTTGCCAGCAGCCATCGCCGCGGCGGGTGGCGCCGAGGACTTGGGCGATGTCTTTGGCCTGAGAAGGCTTTTCGCAGAGAAAGAGGCGCATGGCCGGCAACGCTTCGTGGGCAAACGATGGGCGTTAGGATGCGCAAAGAGAAGGGGGGAAGCAAGCTATATCTGTATGGATGTACAGCTTTTTGTGTCGCGCAGCTAATTGGCTGTCGACCCTGATCGCGGGGCAAGCCCGCTCCCATCCAGGAGCAGGATTGCCTTGCGAGGATCAGATCAGGCGATCTCGTGGGAGTCGCGGACCATATCTACGTGCGGGATACCGGCCTCGAGGAATTCCTCGCTGACCACGCGAAAGCCCAGCCGCTCGTAGAATGGCGTGGCATGCACCTGGGCACTCAAGGTCTGCTGCTTGAGGTCGCGGTGCTGCGCTTCGGCGATCACTGCCTGGACCAGCGCGTCGCCTACCTTCAGGCCACGCCAGTCCTTGAGCACCGAGATGCGGCCGATGGTGCCATCGGCGAGCAAACGGGCGGTGCCGATCGGGTAGTCGCCTTCCAGGGCCAGGAAGTGCACGGCTTCCTGGTCTTCGGCATCGAACTCCAGCTCAGGTGGAATGTGCTGTTCGGCGACAAACACCGCTTCGCGGATGCGGCGGATATCGGCGTTGTCTTTATGCCAGTCGGCGAGGCGAACGCTGATTTTATTCATTGGCGAATCCCACACTCCCTTGTTTGACCAGCTGGCAGACCAACGTGCGGCCTTCTTCGTCTTTGAGCCACTCTACAAGGTTTTCGATGTGCAGTGCGTCGGCCGCGCAGATCAGCTTCAGCAGTTCGCGCAGATGGCCCGAGACCAGACGGCTCTGGCCGCTGGCGAACAGCAGCAGGTTGTCGTCGACTTCCGACCAGGCCAAGCGCGCGCTTGGGTTGCGCACCAGGATCGCGCCTTGCTCCAGGCTGTCGATCAGCTCTTCTTCGCTGAGCTCCTCGCCAGCAACCTGCTCGGGGTAACGCGGCTCGGTCATGAACTGGCCGAACCAGGTCAGCAGCAGGCGCTCGTCGCCCATGTGCTCGGCGAGCAGGGCCTTGAGGCGGTCGAGGGCGTCGTGCTGGATCTGGTGCGGGTCGCTGACCGGCTGGGCGTCGGCGTCGCTGTAGCGCTCTTCGTCCGGCAGGAACTGGCTGAGGAAGTCGGTGAAGTGGGTCAGCACTTCAGCGGCGCTCGGCGCACGGAAGCCGACCGAGTAGGTCAGGCAGTCGTCTTCGGCGACGCCGTAGTGGGCCAGGCGTGGTGGCAGGTAAAGCATGTCGCCCGGCTCCAGGCTCCACTCGTCGGTCTGCTCGAAGTCGGCCAGAATGCGCAGGTCGGCGTGCTCGATCAGCGGGCTGTCGCTGTCGCACATCTGGCCGATCTTCCAGTTGCGGTTGCCGTGGCCTTGCAGCAGGAACACATCGTAGTTATCGAAGTGCGGGCCGACGCTGCCACCAGGGGCGGCGTAGCTGATCATCACATCGTCGATACGCCAGCTTGGCAGGAAGCGGAAGTTTTCCAGCAGCTCGGCCACTTCCGGGACGAACTGGTCCACAGCCTGTACCAGCAGGGTCCAGTCACGCTCTGGCAGCTCGGAGAAGGCGTCTTCGGCGAACGGGCCGCGGCGCAGCTCCCACGGACGCTCGCCGTGCTCAAGTACCAGGCGCGACTCGACTTCCTCTTCCAGGGCCAGGCCGGCCAGCTCGTCGGGGTCGATCGGGCTTTCGAAATCAGGGAAGGCCTGGCGCACCAGCAGGGGCTTCTTCTGCCAGTAGTCGCGCAGGAATTCACGAGCAGTCAAACCGCCAAGCAGCTGCAGTGGAGTATCAGGATTCATGTTCAACCTATTGAAAAAACGTAATTTTCGTCCGGGAATAAAAACGCCCGGCCAGGCCGGGCGTTGCACGCGGGCACAGACTTAGATGCGTTTGGCCTGGGCCACGGCGTTACCGATGTAGGTCGCCGGGGTCAGCAGCTTGAGCTCAGCCTTGGCTTCGGCTGGCATATCCAGGCCGTCGATGAAGGTCAGCAGCGCTTCAGGGGTGATGCCCTTGCCACGGGTCAGCTCCTTGAGCTTCTCGTAGGGGTTTTCGATGTTGAAGCGGCGCATGACGGTCTGGATCGGCTCGGCCAGGACTTCCCAGCAGGCGTCCAGGTCGGCGGCGATGCGCTGGGTGTTGATTTCCAGCTTGCCGATGCCTTTGAGACTGGCTTCGTAGGCGATCACGCTGTGGGCAAAGCCGACGCCCAGGTTACGCAGCACGGTGGAGTCGGTCAGGTCGCGCTGCCAGCGCGAGATCGGCAGCTTGCTGGCCAGGTGCTGGAACAGTGCGTTGGCGATACCCAGGTTGCCTTCGGAGTTTTCGAAGTCGATCGGGTTGACCTTGTGCGGCATGGTCGAGGAGCCGATTTCGCCAGCGACGGTCTTCTGCTTGAAGTAACCCAGGGAGATGTAGCCCCAGACGTCACGGTCGAAGTCGATCAGGATGGTGTTGAAACGCGCGATCGCATCGAACAGCTCGGCGATGTAGTCGTGCGGCTCGATCTGGGTGGTGTACGGGTTGAACTGCAGGCCCAGTTCGTCTTCGATGAAGGCGCGGGCATTTTCTTCCCAGTCGATCTGCGAGTAGGCCGACAGGTGGGCGTTGTAGTTGCCCACGGCGCCGTTGATCTTGCCCAGCAGCGGCACGGCGGCAACCTGGGCGATTTGACGCTCCAGGCGGTAGACGACGTTGGCCAGCTCTTTGCCCAGGGTGGTCGGCGAAGCCGGCTGACCGTGGGTGCGCGACAGCATTGGCACGTCGGCGTACTGGTGGGCGAGGGCGCGGATCGACTCGGCGATCTGGCGCATCAGCGGCAGCAGTACGTCGTCACGGCCTGCGCGCAGCATCAGGGCGTGGGACAGGTTGTTGATGTCCTCGCTGGTGCAGGCGAAGTGGATGAACTCGCTGACCTTGGCCAGTTCAGGCAGTTGCGCAGCCTGCTCCTTGAGCAGGTACTCGATCGCCTTGACGTCGTGGTTGGTGGTGCGCTCGATTTCCTTGACGCGCTCGGCGTGTTCCAGCTTGAAGTCGCTGGCCAGGGTATCGAGCACGGCGTTGGCCTCGGCGGAGAACGCCGGCACTTCACCGATCTGCGGGTGAGCGGCCAGACGCTGCAGCCAGCGCACCTCGACCAGGGCGCGGAAACGGATCAGGCCGTATTCGCTGAAAATGGGGCGCAAGGCCTGGGTTTTGCCGGCGTAGCGGCCGTCTACAGGGGAAACCGCAGTGAGCGAGGAAAGCTGCATGGGGTGTTCTCGGACAGTCAGGCTTTTGGAAGGGCGCATATCATACATGAAAAATGCGTCCGGGTCGGGTGGCTGACCAAAGGTCGGGCCATTTCGAAGCGTGTGGTACCTGGCGTGGGAGCGGCCTGGCCCCGCGCTGGCGGTGGTGCATTCGGCATCGCTATCGCGGGGCAAGCCCGCTCCCACGGTTCACTTCAGTCGTTGGGACGCATCATCGCGTACAGCTCGTTGAGCAGCTTGCGCCGGCTGAACACCAGCTGCCAGCGGTGCCCGCCCAGCTGGCGCCACAGGCGTGCGGCGCGGATACCGGCGAGCAGCAACGCGCGGATCTTCGAGGCGTTGCTGGCCTGCTGCAAGAAGCGCATGTCGCCATGTACCTGGATACGCTGGCGCAAGGTGCTCAGGGTGTCCTGGTACAAGGCTCCACTGGAAGCGATGACGTTTTCATGAACCAGGCCGAAATGGTCGGCCTGCGACTGGATCTGCGGCAAGCGGTTGCCGATGGTCTCCAGCAGGTCGTCGCGCTTGGCCAGCTGCCGCTCCAGGCCAAGCATCGACAGGGCATAGCGCAGCGGCTCGCGCTGCAGGCTGCTGGGGTCGCGCTCCAGGGCGCCGACCAGCGCACGATAACCATCGCGCAGGTTGAGGTCATCGCCGCCGAACACTTCCAGGGTGTTCTTGGGGTCACGTACCAGCAGGCTGTTCAGCATGCAGCCGATGTTGGCCTCGGTGGCCTGGCCGGTGCGGGCGATCCGGTCGACCAGCACCGCCGCCTGGAACACGCCGCCAAGGGCAATCAGTTGCTCCTGGAGGTTGCTCATGGGCGAGGGCTCCACGGCTCGGCGGTTTCGATCACGCCGCCGCCCAGGCACACCTCGCCGTCATAGAACACCACCGATTGGCCCGGAGTGACGGCGCGCTGTGGTTCGTCGAACACGGCGCGGTAGCCGTTTTCCGTGCGCTCCAGGGTGCAAGCCTGATCGCCCTGGCGATAGCGGACCTTGGCCGTCAGGCGGCGTGGCGCAGCCAGGTCGATCGGGTTGACCCAGTAAATCTGCGAGGCGAGCAGGGCGCGGGAGAACAGCCACGGGTGTTCGTTGCCCTGGCCAACTACCAGCACGTTGCGCTCAAGGTCCTTGACCAGCACGTACCACGGATCGTCACCGGCATCCTTCAGGCCGCCAATACCCAGGCCCTGGCGTTGGCCGATGGTGTGGTACATCAGGCCATGGTGGCGGCCGATCACTTCACCTTCGGTGGTTTCGATGTCGCCCGGCTGGGCCGGCAGGTACTGCTTGAGGAAGTCGCTGAAACGTCGCTCGCCAATGAAGCAGATCCCGGTGGAGTCCTTCTTCTTGGCGGTGGCCAGGCCATGCTTCTCGGCAATGGCGCGTACTTCGGGTTTTTCCAGCTCGCCAACCGGGAACAGGGTGCGGGCGATTTCCTTGCCGCCAACGGCGTGCAGGAAGTAGCTCTGGTCCTTGTTCGGGTCCAGGCCCTTGAGCAACTCGGTGAGCTCGCCAGTGTCGCGACGGCGCACGTAATGGCCGGTGGCGATCAGGTCGGCGCCCAGCGACAGGGCGTAGTCGAGGAACGCCTTGAACTTGATTTCGCGGTTGCAGAGGATGTCCGGGTTGGGTGTGCGGCCTGCCTTGTACTCTTCAAGGAAGTGCTCGAACACGTGGTCCCAGTATTCGGCTGCAAAGTTGGCGGTGTGCAGCTTGATGCCGATGCGGTCGCACACGGCCTGGGCGTCGGCCAGGTCTTCGCGGGCGGTGCAGTATTCGGTGCCGTCGTCCTCTTCCCAGTTCTTCATGAACAGACCTTCCACCTGGTAGCCCTGCTCGATGAGCAAAAGGGCGGAGACGGAAGAGTCCACGCCGCCGGACATGCCGACGATGACGCGGGTCTTGGCGGGGTCTTTGAGTGCTGGGCTGGTCATGGCTACCGATGTGTATCAGGGAAAAAGGTCGATTCTATCAGGCCAGCTCGCGCGCGTCAGTCGCGCAGCAGGCTAAGGCTGTGCAGCGGGCCTGCCAGGTAGTCGTCGAGGCAGCGTGGCACCAGTTCGCTGCGCCAGCGCGAGGGCTCGGCCAGCAGTTGCTCGCGGGTCATCCATACGGCGCGGACGATATCGCTGTCCAGGGCAAGCGCTGGATGATGGCGCACGGGGCGCGCGGCAAAGCAGATGCGCTGGTAGGTCACGCCGTTACTGGGGGCGGTATACAGGTAGATGCCGACCACGCCGGTCAGTTCGACGTCCCAGGCGGTTTCTTCCAGCGTCTCGCGCAGGGCAGCCTGGGCCAGGGTTTCGTTGGCTTCCAGATGGCCAGCGGGCTGGTTGAAGACGTGCTGGCCGGCTTTGAATTCTTCGACGAAGAGGAATTTGCCCTGGTCTTCGACGATGGTGGCGACGGTGATGTGCGGTTGCCAGGTCATGTGCATCTGAAGTCCCTGTAGGTTCTTAGAAAGCACAAACCCCGGTGCGTGGCCGGGGTTTGTGTGGTTACTTCAAGCGAACCTTACAGGGCGGCGATGGCGCTGTTCAGGGTCTGGCTTGGACGCATCACCTTGGCAGTCAGCTCGGCATCCGGGGCGTAGTAGCCACCGATGTCGGCTGGTTTGCCCTGAACGGCGTTGAGCTCGGCGACGATCGTCGCTTCGTTCTCGGCCAGGGTCTTGGCCAGCGGGGCGAAGCGCGCTTGCAGTGCGGCGTCGTCCGACTGCGCAGCCAGCGCTTGTGCCCAGTACAGGGTCAGGTAGAAGTGGCTGCCGCGGTTGTCGATACCGCCGACTTTGCGCGATGGCGACTTGTTGGTGTCGAGGAACTTGCCGGTAGCCTGGTCCAGGGTGTTGGCCAGGACTTTGGCACGCGGGTTATCGTAGGTGTTGCCCAGGTGCTCCAGGGAGGCGGCCAGGGCCAGGAATTCACCCAGCGAATCCCAACGCAGGAAGTTCTCTTCGACCAGCTGCTGGACGTGTTTCGGAGCCGAACCACCGGCGCCGGTCTCGAACAGGCCACCGCCGTTCATCAGCGGGACGATCGACAGCATCTTGGCGCTGGTGCCCAGCTCCATGATCGGGAACAGGTCGGTCAGGTAGTCACGCAATACGTTGCCGGTCACCGAGATGGTGTCTTTGCCTTCGCGGATGCGTGCCAGGGAGAACTTGATCGCCTCGACGGGTGCCAGGACACGGATGTCCAGGCCGGTGGTGTCGTGGTCTTTCAGGTAATGCTGGACCTTCTCGATCATCACGCCGTCGTGGGCGCGAGCTGGGTCGAGCCAGAACACGGCTGGGGTGTTGCTCAGGCGGGCACGGTTAACGGCCAGCTTGACCCAGTCTTGGATCGGCGCGTCTTTGGTCTGGCACATACGGAAGATGTCGCCAGCTTCGACGTTCTGCTCCAGGACGACCTTGCCCTTGCCATCGACGACGCGTACGACACCGTCGGCCTTGACCTGGAAGGTCTTGTCGTGGGAGCCGTATTCTTCGGCTTTCTGCGCCATCAGGCCAACGTTCGGTACGCTGCCCATGGTGGTTGGGTCGAAGGCGCCGTTGACTTTGCAGTCTTCGATGGCGGCTTGGTAGATGCCTGCGTAGCAGCGGTCAGGGATGATCGCCTTGGCGTCTTGCAGTTCGCCGGCGGTGTTCCACATCTTGCCCGAGTCACGGATCATCGCTGGCATCGAGGCGTCGACGATGACGTCGCTTGGCACGTGCAGGTTGGTGATGCCTTTGTCGGAGTTGACCATGGCCAGGGCCGGACGAGCGGCGTACAGGGCCTGGATGTCTGCTTCGATCTGGGCCTGCAGCTCAGCGGGCAGGTCCTTGATGCGGGCGTACAGGTCGCCAATGCCGTTGTTGGCGTTGAAGCCGACGTCGGCCAGGGCCGAGGCGTGCTTGGCCAGTACTTCGCCGTAGAACTCTTCGACGATGACGCCGAACATGATTGGGTCGGAGACTTTCATCATGGTGGCTTTCAGGTGTACCGACAGCAGTACGCCGGAAGCTTTGGCATCGGCGATCTGCTCGGCGATGAAGGCTTTCAGGGCTTTGCGGCTCATGGTCGCGCAGTCGATGACTTCAGCGGCCTTGACGGCGGTTTTTTCCTTCAGGACGGTGATGGCACCGTTCTTGTCGACCAGCTCGATGCGCAGGCTGTCGTCAGCCTCGATCAGGGCGGCCTTTTCGCTGCCGTAGAAGTCGCCGTTGTTCATGTGCGCTACGTGCGACTTGGAGTCGGCAGCCCAGGCGCCCATTTTGTGCGGGTGCTTGCGTGCGTAGTTCTTGACCGACAGTGGTGCGCGGCGATCGGAGTTGCCTTCGCGCAGTACCGGGTTAACGGCGCTGCCCTTGATGCGGTCGTAGCGTGCGCGAGATTCTTTCTCTTCGGCACTGGCTGGCTCGTCGGCGTAGTCAGGGATGTTGTAGCCCTTGCCTTGCAGCTCTTTGATCGCCGCTTTCAGTTGCGGGACCGAGGCCGAGATGTTCGGCAGCTTGATGATGTTGGCTTCAGGGGTGGTAGCCAGCTGGCCCAGTTCCGCCAGATGATCGCCTACCTGCTTGTCTGCGCCGAGTTGCTCCGGGAATGCCGCAAGGATACGGCCAGCCAGGGAGATGTCGCGAGTTTCGACGGCAATGTCAGCCGAAGCGGTGAAGGCTTCGACGATCGGCAGCAGCGAATAGGTGGCGAGGGCGGGGGCTTCGTCGGTGAAGGTATAGATGATCTTGGAACGGGTGGGCATGCGGGTTAACTCTCTATGTGCTGAGCGTACTCGAGTCTCGAGGTGCGCAGGGTAGGCGCTTCGCTCAGGCGACGCCATGAGCGGAAAGTCGAGAGGCTGCGAGCGGTGATGGTGGATGCATCAGTCGAGCGTCAAGTGCTGGGCTGCGGTAACAACCCAGGCTTTTGGCCATTCTTGGCCGAGGGCGAGCCGCATTTTCCAAGGGTTCGCCCCGATGACCCTGCGGTCAGGGCCGGAGTATATCAAACCCTTTGGGCTAATCAGCAAGGCTAAGTGGTATCAACGCATTTATAAGACCAAAGACGTAGGAGCAATGTGGCGTGTTGCCGCAGGTTCGGCGACCAGCTTGCAGGTCAGCGGATGTGGTTTAGGCTCAGTGGATCGCACGATGTCCAATCACACCCGAAAGCGGAGTAGTGCAAGCATGGCTTACCAGAAAATCAAGGTTCCGGGCGACGGCGCCAAGATCACCGTCAATGCAGACCATTCGCTCAACGTTCCCGACAACCCCATCATTCCTTACATCGAGGGCGATGGGATTGGCGTCGATGTCTCGCCAGTCATGATCAAGGTGGTGGATGCCGCTGTAGAAAAAGCCTACGGCGGCAAGCGCAAGATTGCCTGGATGGAAGTCTATGCCGGCGAGAAGGCCACTCAGGTCTACGACCAGGACACCTGGCTGCCGCAGGAAACCCTCGATGCGGTGAAAGACTACGTGGTCTCGATCAAAGGCCCGCTGACCACCCCGGTCGGTGGGGGTATTCGTTCACTTAACGTGGCCCTGCGCCAGCAGCTGGACCTGTACGTCTGCCTGCGTCCGGTGGTGTGGTTCGAGGGTGTGCCAAGCCCGGTGAAGAAGCCTGGCGATGTCGATATGGTGATCTTCCGTGAGAACTCCGAGGACATCTATGCCGGGATCGAGTGGAAGGCCGGCTCGCCTGAGGCGAACAAGGTGATCAAGTTCCTCAAGGAGGAAATGGGCGTCACCAAGATCCGTTTCGACCAGGATTGCGGTATCGGCGTCAAACCGGTGTCCAAGGAAGGCACCAAGCGCCTGGTGCGCAAGGCCCTGCAATACGTGGTCGACAATGACCGCGAGTCGCTGACCCTGGTGCACAAGGGCAACATCATGAAATTCACCGAGGGCGCCTTCAAGGATTGGGGCTACGAAGTGGCCAAGGAAGAGTTTGGCGCAGAGCTGCTCGATGGCGGGCCGTGGATGAAGTTCAAGAACCCCAAGACTGGCAGGGAAGTGGTGGTCAAGGACGCGATCGCCGACGCCATGCTCCAGCAGATCCTGCTGCGCCCAGCAGAATATGACGTGATCGCCACCCTCAACCTCAACGGCGATTATCTGTCCGACGCCCTGGCGGCAGAGGTCGGCGGGATTGGCATTGCCCCAGGCGCCAACCTCTCGGATACCGTGGCGATGTTCGAGGCCACCCACGGCACCGCGCCCAAGTACGCCGGGCAAGACAAGGTCAACCCAGGCTCGGTGATTCTTTCGGCAGAAATGATGCTGCGGCACATGGGCTGGACCGAGGCGGCCGACCTGATCATCAAGGGCACCAACGGTGCAATTGCAGCCAAGACCGTGACCTATGACTTCGAGCGTCTGATGGACGGCGCGACCTTGGTCGGCAGCTCGGGCTTCGGCGAGGCGTTGATCAAGCACATGTAAGGCATACAAAAACCGGTCGCCTGGTTAAACAGGCGACCGGTTTTTTCGTTTTACCGGCAGAACGCAGGGTACTCCAGGCTCAGGCAGTCACGGTCGTTGCCGGTGGCGCGGCAGGCTGTTCGACCTTGGCGCCGACACCGCTGATATTGACGGCGTGCAAGCCTTTGGGGCCTTGGATGATCTCGAAATTCACCGGTTGGCCAGCTTTGAGGGTCTTGTAACCGTCCATCTGAATCGCCGAGTAATGGGCGAATAGATCCTCGTCTTTGCCGTCCTCATTGATGAATCCGTAGCCCTTGGCATTGTTGAACCACTTGACTTTACCGCTTGCCATCCCTATGTCCCTCTGCAAAGGACTCCATCACTGGAGTATCATCCACGTCATCCGCATACGAACCTTGCGAAAAAATCTGGTTGACTGCGCGGATCTTTATCGACCACGGTGGGTTCTTATTGGTTGTAACACCGTTTTGCCGATAGTCAAGGTCATGCGGCGCCCGCGCCAGCGGCGGCCTGTGCGGTCAACCCACAACCTTAACCTGTCGATGTGATGAAATTCTTTCCATGCATGCACACAGTCAGATTCGACTAACATTCAATCAGGATCGTCCTCAAACCAACGAGGACGATGGCTCCGGTCTGGCAGTGCAAGAAGCCAAGCCGATCCTGCAGGCGCCACCGATGTACAAGGTGGTTTTATTCAACGATGACTACACGCCGATGGATTTCGTCGTCGAAGTGCTCGAAACGTTCTTTAGTTTGAACCGCGAGCTGGCGACCAAGATCATGCTGACCGTCCATACCGAGGGACGGGCAGTGTGCGGATTGTTTACCCGCGACATCGCCGAAACGAAGGCCATGCAGGTCAACCAATACGCCAGGGAAAGCCAGCATCCGCTACTCTGTGAAATCGAGAAGGACGGTTAATCGCCGACCACTTGGGTATGAGGTGAAGCTATGTTAAACCGCGAGCTCGAAGTCACCCTCAATCTGGCCTTCAAGGAGGCCCGTTCGAAGCGTCATGAGTTCATGACCGTCGAACACTTGCTGTTGGCACTCCTTGACAATGAGGCGGCCGCAACCGTTCTACGCGCCTGTGGCGCTAATCTCGACAAGCTCAAGCACGACCTGCAGGAGTTCATCGATTCCACTACTCCGCTGATCCCGGTGCACGACGAGGACCGCGAAACCCAGCCGACCCTGGGCTTCCAGCGCGTGCTGCAACGCGCCGTGTTCCACGTGCAAAGTTCGGGCAAGCGCGAAGTCACCGGCGCCAATGTGCTGGTCGCGATCTTCAGCGAACAGGAAAGCCAGGCGGTGTTCCTGCTCAAGCAGCAGAGCGTGGCCCGCATCGACGTGGTCAACTACATAGCCCATGGCATCTCCAAGGTGCCAGGCCATGGGCCTAATACCGACAGCGACCAGGACATGCAGGACGAAGAGGGCGGCGAAACGTCGTCTTCGAGCAATCCCTTGGATGCCTACGCCAGCAACCTCAACGAGCTCGCTCGTCAGGGGCGGATCGATCCGCTGGTGGGGCGTGAGCAGGAGGTCGAGCGCGTCGCGCAGATCCTTGCTCGTCGGCGCAAGAACAACCCGCTGCTGGTCGGTGAGGCGGGGGTCGGCAAGACCGCCATCGCCGAAGGCCTGGCCAAGCGCATTGTCGACGGCCAGGTGCCTGACCTGCTGGCGCAGAGCGTGGTCTACTCGCTCGATCTGGGCGCGCTGCTGGCCGGGACCAAGTACCGCGGCGACTTCGAGAAGCGCTTCAAGGCGCTGCTCGGGGAGCTGCGCAAACGTCCGCAGGCGATCCTGTTCATCGACGAGATTCACACCATCATCGGTGCCGGTGCGGCCTCCGGTGGGGTGATGGATGCGTCCAACCTGCTCAAGCCCTTGTTGTCGTCGGGTGATATCCGCTGCATCGGCTCGACCACTTTCCAGGAGTTTCGCGGCATCTTCGAGAAGGACCGGGCCTTGGCGCGGCGCTTCCAGAAGGTCGATGTCTCCGAACCATCAGTGGAAGACACCGTAGGTATCCTGCGCGGCCTGAAAGGGCGCTTCGAAACCCACCACCACATCGAGTACAGCGACGAGGCCCTGCGCGCTGCTGCCGAGCTGGCTGCCCGCTATATCAATGACCGGCACATGCCGGACAAAGCCATCGACGTGATCGACGAGGCGGGCGCCTACCAGCGCCTTCAGCCGGAAGAAAACCGCGTCAAGCGTATCGAAGTGGCCCAGGTCGAGGACATTGTCGCCAAGATCGCGCGGATTCCGCCTAAGCACGTCACCAGCTCCGACAAGGAGTTGCTGCGTAACCTGGAGCGCGACCTGAAGTTGACCGTGTTTGGTCAGGACCAGGCGATCGATTCGCTGGCTACCGCGATCAAGTTGTCGCGGGCCGGGCTCAAGGCGCCAGACAAGCCAGTCGGTTCGTTCCTGTTCGCTGGGCCTACTGGGGTCGGCAAGACCGAGGCTGCACGGCAGCTGGCCAAGGCGCTGGGCGTTGAGTTGGTGCGCTTTGACATGTCTGAGTACATGGAGCGCCATACCGTATCGCGTCTGATCGGTGCGCCTCCCGGTTATGTTGGTTTCGACCAGGGCGGCTTGCTGACCGAAGCGATCACCAAGCAACCGCACTGCGTATTGTTGCTCGATGAAATCGAGAAGGCCCACCCGGAAGTCTTCAATCTGCTGCTGCAGGTGATGGACCACGGTACCCTGACCGACAACAACGGGCGCAAGGCGGACTTCCGTAACGTGATCCTGATCATGACCACCAACGCCGGCGCTGAAACCGCCGCGCGGGCCTCGATCGGCTTCACCCATCAGGACCATGCGTCCGATGCGATGGAAGTCATCCGCAAGAGCTTCACGCCGGAATTCCGCAACCGCCTGGATACCATCATCCAGTTCGGTCGCCTGAGTCACGAGACGATCAAGAGCATCGTCGACAAGTTCCTCATCGAACTGCAGGCCCAGTTGGAAGACAAGCGTGTGCTGCTTGAGGTCAGTGATGATGCGCGAGGCTGGCTGGCAGCCAGTGGCTATGACGTGCAGATGGGCGCTCGACCAATGGCGCGGCTTATCCAGGACAAGATCAAACGGCCGTTGGCCGAGGAGATCCTGTTCGGTGAGCTGTCTGAGCACGGTGGCGTGGTGCACGTCGAGCTGCGTGATGGCGAGCTGGTGTTCGACTTCGAGACTACGGCTGAAGTGGCCTAGATCTGCAAGTCGATGTGGGAGCGGGCTTGCCCCGCGATGGCGGCAGTAAGGGCAAATGGGTTGTCTGAGCTGGCGCTATCGCGGGCAAGCCTGCTTCTACATGGCGGTGCCTGATGTTTCGCATGAGTCACAAAAAAGCCCGGCACATTGGCCGGGCTTTTTTTGTGGCTGGAGCTTAACGGGCGCGGTAGGTGATGCGGCCCTTGCTCAGGTCGTAAGGCGTCAGCTCGACGCGGACCTTGTCGCCAGTGAGAATACGGATGTAGTTCTTGCGCATCTTGCCAGAGATATGCGCGGTTACGACGTGCCCATTTTCCAACTCCACGCGGAACATGGTGTTGGGCAGGGTGTCGACGACAGTGCCTTCCATTTCGAAGCTGTCTTCTTTCGACATGCAGTAAAGCCCTCGGTGTCCAGTGTAGGCCCGACGCGTGACTGCACCGGGCAAAAAAAGTGGCGTGGATTATGCCCGAAAATAGTGTTTCAAGCCAATGCTTTCAATTGAGGCTGACCCAACGCTGGTTGATCAGCAGTTCGATGGGGCGGTACTGGGTCTTGTAGTTCATTTTCTTGCAGTTCTTGATCCAGTAGCCCAAGTACACCGCCTCAAGGTTTTGCCGCAGCGCTTCGGTGATTTGCCAGAGAATGGCAAAACGGCCCAGGCTGCGGCGCTCTTCGTCGGGTTCGTAGAAGGTGTATACCGCCGATAGCCCGTTGGGTAGCAGGTCGCAGACCGCTATCGCGAGCAGGCGGCCTTCGAGGCGAAACTCGTAGAACCAGCAGAATGGCAGATCGCGCACCAGAAAGGTGGAAAACTGATCGCGGCTGGGTGGATACATATCGCCATCGCTGTGGCGTTGCTCGATGTAGCGCCGGTAGAGGTCGAAATACTCTTCCTTGAACGCCGGGCGCGCGGCCGTCACGGTCAAGTCGGCATTGCGCTTGAGAATGCGCCGTTGCTGGCGGTTGGGAATGAAGCGCGCAGCCGGAATGCGCGCCGGCACGCAGGCATTGCAGTTCTGGCAATGCGGGCGATAGAGATGATCGCCACTGCGACGAAAGCCCATTTCCGAAAGGTCGGCATACACGTTGACGTCCATCGGCTGGCTAGGGTCGAGGAACAAGGTAGTGGCCTGTTCGTCCGGCAGGTAGCTGCAGGAGTGGGGCTGAGTGGCATAAAACTTCAACCGCGCCAACTCTGTCATGATCAACCCCTCGGGCAATACTTTGCCTTAAGTGTAAGCCAGCTGTGGAAACTCGCCTAGCGAACCCAGGTGGCCTGGGTGGGTTGATCGAGGTGGCGCGCCAGATGCTCGGCGAAGCTGTCGCGGCTGATGGAGCGAGCGCCCAGGCTGTGCAGGTGGTTGGTCGGCATCTGGCAGTCGATCAGCACGAAACCTGCGCTGCGCAGGTGTTCGACCAGGGTCACGAAGCCGACTTTAGAGGCGTTGTCGGCGCGGCTGAACATCGATTCGCCGAAGAACAGCCGGCCCATCGCCAGGCCATACAGGCCGCCGACCAGCTCGCCGTCCTGACGCACTTCCACCGAATGGGCGATGCCGCGCCGGTGCAGCTCGCAATAAGCGGCGCGCATGCTGTCGGTGATCCAGGTGCCGTCGGCGTAGTCGCGGGGCGCGGCGCAGGCGGCGATCACGGCCTCGAAGTCGCTATCGAAGCTGACCTGATAACGCTCTTGGCGAATCAGCTTGGCCAGCGAGCGCGACACGTGCAGCTCGTCGGGGAACAGCACGGTACGTGGGTCGGGCGACCACCAGAGGATCGGCTGGCCATCCTGGTACCAGGGGAAGCAGCCATGGCGGTAGGCGCGGACCAGCCGTTCAGGGGTCAGGTCACCGCCTGCAGCGAGCAGGCCGTTGGGCTCATGCAGGGCCTTTGCCAAAGGCGGGAAGGTCAGCGAGTCGCG
Source organism: Pseudomonas sp. Je.1.5.c (assembly GCF_051129895.1). Classification (NCBI taxonomy): domain Bacteria; kingdom Pseudomonadati; phylum Pseudomonadota; class Gammaproteobacteria; order Pseudomonadales; family Pseudomonadaceae; genus Pseudomonas; species Pseudomonas sp. Je.1.5.c. Next base: position 312,855 of record NZ_JBCPSP010000001.1, on the reverse strand, counting down.
GGTCAGCCAGGTCAGCATGGTCTTCAAGTGCGGTGGGGGAGGGGAGGGCGACCAGCATGGCGCGCCTGCAAATCGAGGTCAATCATGGGTGTGTGCTGGCTGGATGGGCGTGTTTGCGGGTAAACCCGCTCCTACAAGATTTGTCGTCGACTCTTAGGCCCGAAGAAGCAACTGCAGAGGGGCTAATGGCTGATTTCCTACACATTTATCCGCCGTCTGGCACCAACCTGACGCTTTGTTGTCACACCTGTGCAAAAACACAGCATAAGCCTTTGTCACAAAAGAAAATGCATGCTCAAATTGCACGCATGGAAAATTGCCCTGTTCACGTCCTTACGGCGTGCCGCCATGGCGGCTAGTGGGCAGTAATGTTAAAAGTAGTGGTTTGCAGACCGATCACCGGGTCGATCACTACTGGACGCGCAGCAAGCGCAGGAATAGACGCGTTTTGAAGAAATCCACCGCAACTCCGCCCCCTCTGCCCGTGCCCCTCTGGCGGCAGCAGCTGCACTACCGCCTCAAGGAAGGTGCGCTGATCGCCGTCGGTGCCCTGTGCCTGTACCTCTGGATGGCGCTGCTGACCTACGACACGGCCGATCCTGGCTTCAGCCACACCAGCAATGTCGAGCAGGTGCAAAACGCCGCCGGCCGCGCCGGTGCGTATTTCGCCGACATCCTGTTCATGGTGCTCGGCTACTTTGCCTACATCTTCCCGTTGTTGCTGGCGATCAAGACCTGGCAGATCTTCCGTGAGCGCCACCAGCCCTGGCAGTGGAGCGGCTGGCTGTTCTCCTGGCGGCTGATTGGCCTGGTGTTCCTAGTGCTGTCGGGCGCGGCCTTGGCGCATATTCATTTCCACCCTTCGGCGAGCCTGCCGTTCTCGGCCGGTGGCGCCTTGGGCGAGAGCCTCGGCGATCTGGCGCGCAACCTGCTCAACGTGCAGGGCAGCACGCTGATGTTCATTGCCCTGTTCCTGTTCGGCTTGACCGTGTTCACCGACTTGTCCTGGTTCAAGGTGATGGACCTGACCGGCAAGATCACTCTCGATCTGTTCGAACTGGTGCAGGGCGCGGCCAACCGCTGGTGGGAGGCGCGCAACGAGCGCAAACGCCTGGTCGCCCAGCTGCGTGAAGTCGACGAGCAGGTTGACGAAGTGGTCGCCCCGGTAGTTGCGGACAAACGCGAGCAGCTCAAGGCCCGCGAGCGCATCATCGAGCGCGACGAGGCGTTGACCAAGCATGTCGCCCAGCGCGAGCAGCAGCCGGCGCCGGTGATCATGCCGGCCCCGGTCAAGGCGCCGGAGCCAAGCAAGCGGGTGATGAAGGAAAAACAGACGCCGTTGTTCGTCGACAGCGCCGTGGAAGGTACCCTGCCATCGATTTCCATCCTCGATCCGGCCGAAGAGAAGAAGATCGAATACTCGCCAGAATCGTTGGCGGGTGTCGGCCACCTGCTGGAAATCAAGCTCAAGGAGTTTGGCGTCGAGGTGTCGGTCGATTCGATCCACCCAGGCCCGGTGATTACCCGTTACGAGATCCAGCCGGCCGCGGGCGTTAAGGTCAGCCGCATCGCCAACCTGGCCAAGGACCTTGCGCGTTCGCTGGCAGTGACCAGCGTGCGGGTGGTCGAGGTGATTCCGGGCAAGACCACCGTGGGCATCGAGATCCCCAACGAGAATCGCCAGATGGTGCGCTTCTCGGAAGTGCTGTCGTCGTCGCAGTATGACGAGGCCAAGTCGCCAGTAGCCCTGGCCCTGGGCCACGATATCGGCGGCAAGCCGGTAATCACCGATCTCGCGAAGATGCCGCACCTGTTGGTGGCCGGTACCACCGGTTCCGGTAAGTCGGTCGGGGTCAACGCGATGATCCTGTCGATCCTGTTCAAGTCCGGCCCGGAAGACGCGCGGCTGATCATGATCGACCCGAAAATGCTCGAACTGTCGATCTACGAAGGCATTCCGCACCTGCTTTGCCCTGTGGTCACCGACATGAAAGACGCTGCCAACGCCCTGCGCTGGAGCGTGGCTGAGATGGAGCGGCGCTACAAGCTGATGGCGGCCATGGGCGTGCGTAACCTGGCCGGCTTCAACCGCAAGATCAAGGACGCCCAGGAGGCCGGCGAGGTCATCCACGACCCGCTGTACCGCCGTGAAAGCATGGACGACGAGCCACCTGCGCTGAAAACCCTGCCGACCATCGTCGTGGTGGTCGACGAATTCGCCGACATGATGATGATCGTCGGCAAGAAGGTCGAAGAGCTGATCGCGCGTATCGCCCAGAAGGCGCGGGCTGCTGGTATCCACTTGATCCTCGCTACCCAGCGCCCGTCGGTGGATGTGATCACCGGCCTGATCAAGGCCAACATCCCGACGCGGATGGCGTTCCAGGTATCGAGCAAGATCGACTCGCGGACCATCATCGACCAGGGCGGCGCCGAGCAGTTGCTGGGGCACGGTGACATGCTCTACATGCCGCCAGGCACTAGCCTGCCAATCCGCGTGCATGGCGCATTCGTCTCCGACGACGAGGTGCACCGGGTGGTCGAAGCGTGGAAACTGCGCGGCGCTCCCGACTACAACGACGACATTCTCAACGGCGTCGAAGAGGCCGGCAGCGGCTTCGACGGGGGCAGCGGCGGGGGCGACGGCGACGATGCCGAAACCGATGCGCTGTATGACGAAGCCGTGCAGTTCGTGCTGGAAAGCCGCCGCGCCTCGATCTCGGCGGTCCAGCGCAAGCTCAAGATCGGCTACAACCGCGCTGCGCGGATGATCGAGTCGATGGAGATGGCCGGCGTGGTCACGCCGATGAACAGCAACGGCTCGCGGGAAGTGATTGCCCCAGGCGGCCCGCGCGACTGATGATCACCTTGCCGGGCGCCAACGGTGGCGCCCGGCTTCTTCAATGCTCAATGAGGATTAACATGCGCGCGATTCGCATGCTGTTGGTTTCTGCCATGACCCTGGGTTGCGCATCGGCTTACGCCGCTGAGCAGGACGTGCAACGCCTGACCCAATTGCTGGAAAAGTCGCAGACCATCGAGGCCAATTTCTCCCAGCTGACCCTGGATGCCGGCGGCACCAGCCTGCAGGAAACCACTGGCAAGATGACCGTCAAGCGTCCTGGCCTGTTCTACTGGCACACCGATGCTCCGGCCGAGCAGGTGGTGGTGTCCGATGGCAAGAACGTCACCCTGTGGGACCCGGACCTGGAACAGGCGACCGTCAAGAAGCTCGACGTGCGCTTGAACCAGACCCCAGCGCTGCTGCTCTCGGGCGATGTGTCGAAGATCAGCCAGAGCTTCGATATCACCTCCAAGGAGCAGGGAGAAGTCATGGACTTCACCTTGAAGCCCAAGACCAAGGACACCCTGTTCGACTCGCTGCGCGTGTCGTTCCGTAGAGGCTTGATCAACGATATGCAACTGATCGACAGCGTCGGCCAGCGCACCAATATCCTGTTCAATGGGGTCAAGGCCAACCAGGCGGTCCCGGCGGACAAGTTCCAGTTCAAGATCCCGGCTGGCGCGGACGTCATCCAGGAATAACCAGAGAGCGTCATGGACCTGTTTCGAAGCGAACCCGTTGCCCAGCCCCTGGCCGCTCGTCTGCGTCCGTCCAACCTGGACGAGTACGTCGGCCAGGAGCACCTGCTGGCCCGCGGCAAGCCGCTGCGTGAGGCGCTGGAGCAGGGTGCGCTGCACTCGATGATCTTCTGGGGCCCGCCTGGGGTGGGCAAGACCACCCTGGCGCGGCTGCTGGCGCAGTTCTGTGACGCCCACTTCGAGACCGTCTCGGCGGTGCTGGCTGGGGTCAAGGAGATTCGCCAGGCGGTCGAGGTGGCCAAGCAGCAGGCCGCCCAGTATGGCCGGCGGACCATTTTGTTCGTCGATGAAGTGCACCGCTTCAACAAGTCTCAGCAGGATGCGTTCCTGCCGTTTGTCGAAGATGGCACGCTGATCTTCATTGGCGCCACCACCGAGAACCCGTCGTTCGAGCTGAACAACGCCTTGCTTTCGCGGGCGCGGGTGTATGTGCTCAAGAGCCTGGATGAACAAGCGCTGCGCAAGCTGGTCGACCGCGCCCTGAACGAGGAGCGTGGGCTGGGCAAGCGTCAGCTGACGGTGGGCGATGAGGCCTTCAAGATGCTCATGGCCGCCGCCGATGGCGATGGCCGGCGCATGCTCAACTTCCTCGAGAACGCCTCTGACCTGGCCGAAGACGGGAGCGAGATCGGCGTCGAGTTGTTGCAAAGCCTGCTCGGTGACAGCCGGCGACGTTTCGACAAAGGTGGCGAGGCGTTCTACGACCAGATCTCGGCGTTGCACAAGTCGGTACGCGGCTCCAACCCCGACGGCGCGCTGTATTGGTTCGCGCGCATGCTCGACGGCGGCTGCGATCCGCTGTACATCGCCCGCCGCGTGGTGCGCATGGCCAGCGAAGACATCGGCAACGCCGACCCGCGCGCGCTGAGCCTGTGCCTGGCTGCGTGGGATGTGCAAGAGCGCCTGGGCAGCCCCGAGGGCGAATTGGCAGTGGCCCAGGCCATCACCTACATCGCCTGTGCGCCGAAGAGCAACGCAGTCTACGTCGGCTTCAAGACCGCCCTGCGCGAGGCGGCCGAGCACGGTTCGCTGGAAGTGCCGCTGCACCTGCGCAACGCCCCGACCAAGCTGATGAAGCAGCTGGGCTATGGCGAAGAATACCGTTACGCCCACGATGAGCCGGACGCCTACGCCGCAGGCGAAGACTACTTCCCCGAAGCCCTTGAACCGCGCGCCTATTATCAGCCGGTGCCGCGTGGCCTGGAGTTGAAAATCGGCGAGAAGCTGCGCCACCTGGCCGAGCTCGACCGCCTCAGCCCCCGTCAGCGGAGAAAACCATGATTGCCCTGATAGCCGCAGTCAGCGCGGGCGGCGTGGCCGGTACGCTGCTGCGCTTTGCCACCAGCAACTGGGTCAGCGCCAACTGGCCACGGCACTTCTATCTCGGTACGCTGGCGGTCAACCTGATTGGCTGCCTGCTGATCGGCCTGCTCTACGGCCTGTTTCTGCACAAGCCCTTGGTGCCGGTCGAGCTGCGCGCCGGGCTGATCGTCGGCTTTCTCGGCGGCCTGACGACCTTTTCTTCTTTTTCGCTGGATACCGTGCGCCTGTTGGAAAACGGGCAGATACCGCTCGCCCTGGGCTATACCGGTATTAGCGTGTTTGGCGGGCTGCTCGCGACCTGGGCCGGCCTGTCTTTAACCAAATTCTGAACCACACACATAACGAGAGAACGATATGCTCGATGCCAAACTGTTACGCGGCCAACTTCAGGAAGTGGCGGACCGCCTTGCCTCCCGTGGCTTCAGCCTGGATGTCGCGCGCATCGAATCACTGGAAGAACGCCGCAAGGCCGTGCAGACCCGCACCGAGCAGCTGCAAGCCGAGCGTAACGCCCGTTCCAAGTCCATCGGCCAGGCCAAGGCCAAGGGTGAAGACATCGCCCCGCTGATGGCAGACGTTGAGCGCATGGCCAACGAACTGACCGAGGGCAAGAGCGAGCTGGACGCCATCCAGGCCGAGCTGGACGGCATCCTGCTGACCATCCCCAACCTGCCGGACGCCAGCGTGCCGGTCGGTGCCAGCGAAGATGACAACGTCGAAGTGCGCCGTTGGGGCACGCCGAAGGCGTTCGATTTCGAGATCAAGGACCACGTCGCCCTGGGCGAGATCAGCGGCGGCCTGGACTTCGAAGCGGCGGCCAAGCTCTCGGGTGCGCGCTTTGCCGTGCTGCGCGGTCCGATCGCGCGCCTGCACCGCGCCCTGGCGCAGTTCATGATCAACCTGCACACCGGCGAACACGGTTACCAGGAGCACTACACCCCGTACCTGGTCCAGGCCCCGGCCCTGCAAGGTACTGGCCAGCTGCCCAAGTTCGAGGAAGACCTGTTCAAGATCAGCCGCGAAGGCGAAGCCGATTTCTATCTGATCCCCACCGCCGAAGTGTCGCTGACCAACCTGGTGGCTGGCGAGATCATCGACGCCAAGCAGCTGCCGCTCAAGCTGGTTGCCCACACCCCTTGCTTCCGTAGCGAAGCCGGCGCTTCGGGCCGTGATACCCGCGGCATGATCCGCCAGCATCAGTTCGACAAGGTCGAGATGGTGCAAATCGTCGAGCCGTCCAAGTCCATGGAAGCCCTGGAAGGCCTGACCGCCAACGCCGAGCGGGTCCTGCAGTTGCTGGAACTGCCATACCGCGTGTTGGCCCTGTGCACCGGCGACATGGGCTTCGGCGCTGTGAAAACCTACGATCTGGAAGTGTGGGTGCCGAGCCAGGACAAGTACCGCGAGATCAGCTCCTGCTCCAACTGCGGCGACTTCCAGGCGCGCCGGATGCAAGCGCGCTGGCGTAACCCGGAAACCGGTAAGCCGGAGCTGGTGCACACCTTGAATGGCTCGGGCCTGGCGGTCGGCCGGACGCTGGTCGCGGTGCTGGAGAACTACCAGCAGGCCGACGGGTCGATCCGCGTGCCGGAGGTGCTCAAGCCGTACATGGGTGGCGTCGAGGTCATCGGCTAAATGGATTACCTGCCGCTGTTCCACAAGCTGCAGGGCGGCCGCGTGCTGGTCGTCGGCGGTGGCGAGATTGCCTTGCGCAAAGCGCGCCTGCTGGCCGATGCCGGCGCCGCGTTGCGGGTGGTCGCGCCTGAAGTCGACGGTGAGCTTGCCGCCTTGGCCCGCGAGGGTGGCGGTGACGTCCGTGTGCGTGGCTATCAGGTCGCCGACCTGGACGGTTGCCGGCTGGTGATCGCCGCCACCGACGACCCTGCGCTCAATGCGCAGGTTTCGGCCGAGGCCCAGGCCCGCAGCCTGCCAGTCAATGTGGTGGATGCACCGGCCTTGTGCACGGTGATCTTCCCCGCAATCGTCGACCGTTCGCCCCTGGTGGTGGCGGTGTCCAGCGGTGGCGATGCGCCGGTGCTGGCCCGCTTGATCCGGGCCAAGCTGGAAGCCTGGATTCCTTCGGCGTATGGCGAGTTGGCCGGTTTGGCCGCGCGCTTTCGGCACAAGGTCAAGTCACTGTACCCGGACGTCAATCAGCGTCGCGGCTTCTGGGAGACAGTATTCCAAGGGCCGATTGCCGAGCGCCAATTGGCCGGGCAGGGCGCCGAAGCTGAGCGCTTGTTGCAGGCGATGGTCGATGGCGCGCCGATGCAGCAGGGCGGTGAGGTGTATCTGGTCGGCGCCGGCCCCGGTGATCCGGACCTGCTGACCTTCCGCGCCTTGCGTCTGATGCAGCAGGCGGACGTGGTGTTGTACGACCGTTTGGTGGCACCGGCGATCATCGAGATGTGCCGGCGTGACGCCGAGCGCATCTATGTCGGCAAGCGCCGCGCCGATCATGCTGTGCCGCAGGAAAAGATCAACCAGCTGCTGGTCGACCTGGCCAAGCAGGGCAAGCGGGTCCTGCGTTTGAAGGGCGGTGATCCGTTCATCTTCGGCCGCGGTGGCGAAGAGATCGAAGAGCTGGCCGAGCAGGGCATCCCGTTCCAGGTGGTGCCAGGGATTACCGCGGCCAGTGGATGCTCTGCCTATGGCGGAATTCCACTGACTCACCGCGACTATGCCCAGTCGGTGCGCTTCGTCACCGGGCACCTGAAGGATGGCACCAGCAACCTGCCGTGGGATGACCTGGTGGCGCCGGCGCAGACCTTGGTGTTCTACATGGGCTTGGTTGGCCTGCCGACCATTTGCGCCGAACTGATCCGCCATGGCCGCGCTGCCAGCACCCCAGCGGCGCTGATCCAGCAGGGCACCACGCGCAATCAGCGGGTGTTCACCGGCACCCTGGCGGATTTGCCAGAGCTGGTGGCGCGTCACGAAGTGCATGCGCCGACCTTGGTGATTGTTGGCGAAGTGGTGCAGTTGCGCGAGAAGCTAGCGTGGTTTGAAGGCTCGCAGCAGGTCTGAAACATCGTGGGAGCGGGCTTGCCCCGCGATAGCTTCAGAACCAGCGACATCGTTGCCTGATCTGGCGCTATCGCGGGGCAAGCCCGCTCCCACGTGATGTTATGGGGTCAGAACAGCGGCAGCGAGTAGCTGACCATCAGCCGGTTCTGGTCCTGATTCCACTCGCTGGGCACGCCACTGCGCAGCATCCCATTGCGCCAGCTGAACGCCAGCCCCTTGAATGTCCCGCCTTGCACCACGTAATCCAGGGCAATGTCCCGTTCCCACTCTTTCTCATCGCCGCCTGCGGCCATGCGGATGTTGGTCCCCTTCAAATACGTCACCGAAGCCACCAGCCCCGGTACGCCGAGCGCGGCGAAGTTATAGCCATACTGGCCAAACGTGGTGCGCTCACCGGCACGGGTGAAGCTGGTTACCAGGCGGTCGGTGAACAGGTAGATGCTCGACCCTGCCGCGCCCTCACCGGTATTGCCCTGGTTGAGCTGGACGAAGTTGCCACTGTCGGAAACCCGTTGATGGCCAAGCAACACTGAGTGCCCACCCAGGGCATAGGTGAACATGGCGCTCCAGGTGTCGTTGTCGATTTTGCCCGGGGTGTCGGCCAGCCCGCTCACCTGATAGCCATCGGCGCGGCCGGCCGCTGAGTCGTTGCGGCCATCGGCATCGGTCTTGAAGTAACGCAGGTCGGTGGTCAGTGACTGGTTGTCCGCCAGCGCCCAGACATGCACCAGGCCGCCAAAGTGCTGCACGTAGTAGTCTTCCAGCTGGGCGGCGTAGTACTGCAGCTTGAGCGCCTTGGTCAGCTGGTAATCGGCGCCGGCAAACAGGAACTGGTTGCTCTGCTGGGTGCCACCGGCCGCCGCCAGCCCGGAGCGATTGGTCGAGCCGCGCCCAGTGGTGTGCTCAAGGCGTCCGCCCGTCAACGTCAGGCCATCGAGCTCTTGCGAGGTGATCATCCCGCCTTCGAAGGTCTGTGGTAATACCCGGCCATCGTTGGCCACCAGGATCGGCAGCTTCGGCTGCAAGGTGCCATAGCGCGCCTCGGTCTTGGAAAAACGCAGCTTGCCGGTCACCCCCAGCCGGCTCCATTCGTCCACGGCGCTGCCATCGCTGTCGTCCGGAATCATCGAGCTGCCGCGATGATTACCCGCGCCGCCATCCAGGCGTACCCCCAGCAAGCCCAGTGCATCGACACCAAAGCCGACGGTACCGTCGGTAAAGCCTGACTTGTAGTCGAGCAGAAAACCTTGCGCCCATTCGGCGGTCTTGCTCTGCCCGGCGGCGCCTGGGCGGTCGCGGAAATCGTTGTTGAAATAGTAGTTGCGCAACGTCAGTGTGGCCTTGCTGTCGCCGATGAAGTCCGCTTGGGCGGCGGGAACCAGCAGGGCGCTGGTGGCGGTCAGCAGGGAAAGGTGCATGAAGGGCTTTGTTGTCATTGTTGTTTTCCTGATGCAGGGAGGCGCCCAGAACACAGGCGCAAGTTGGCCGGGCGCGGTCACGCCCGGGTGAAACTGGGGGCTTGGTCTGGCTCAATCAGGCAGCCATTCCTGCAAGGTCAGCTCGATGGTGATGAACGACAGGTTGCGGCCTCGTTGCAGCCTGCCGGCGAAGATATTGCCGTCGGCGTCGGCCACCACCGCTTGCAGGCGGCTTTCGCCCAGGGCGATCTCGCCGCTGAGGCTGAGGATCTCCACTCCTGGCCCCGGCACGTGGATGTCCTGCATGCCACTGCGGCCCAGGTAGTGCAGCTCGGCGTCGATCAGGCTGCCCAGCCCGCCGCGTACTACCGCCAGGCTGATGCCGTGGCTGGCACAGAGCGCCTCGGCGCTGTCGATGATGTCTTCGTTGGGCTTGAGCCGGGCCACCACCAAGCGGCCCAGGCGGCCGCTTTGTACCTGGGATTCAGCCTGGGTTGCTGCAAGGTTCATGACGCCTCCTGGAACACCGGATGGAGCAGGTTGAAGTGGGTTTCAGCGTCGGGCTGGACCTGATAGGCGACCTGATCGAACAGGCACAAGCGCAGCACCAGCGGTTCGCTGCCGACGATCAGCCGGTCGAGCACCAGGTGGCCGCCATGCTGCTGGCCATCGCGGTCGAGAAAGCCTGCGTGGCAGTGCAGCAGCGGTGCTCCAGCGGCGTCGCGGCCGACCGTCAGCGCGCCGCTGACGAAGGTGATGTAGCCATCGAGGACCACCGCTTGGCCATAGTCGTAGGGCCGCTGTTGGTCTTGGGTGGTGACCATGCGGTGATAACTCAGGTGCGCCGCACCGCCACACAGGATGCGCCCGACCGCGCTGCCATAGCGAAGGCCCTCGAGCACCTTGAGCAGGCCCTCGGCGACATTGCAGGCCAGCGGCAGGACCACACGCAACTCCTCGCTGGCTGGCACTTCGCAGTCCAGCAGGCGCGGCTGTTGTGGCTCGCCGCCATGAATGAACACGCGCACCCCGGCGCGCTGTTCGAAATGCGGGGTCATAGGGCAGGCTCCTCGCTGGCTTCGAGCAGGGCGCGGATCTGTTTCTTGACGATCTTGCCGTAGCCCGACTTGGGCATTTGCGACCAGCGCACGAAGCGCTTGGGCCATTTGTAGCGGGCCAGGCGCGGCTGCAAATGGGCCAGCAGCTGCTCGTCGCTGACCTCGGCTGTGACCACGATCACCGCACAGCCACATTCACCCCATTTCTCGTCAGGTAGCCCGAGCACAGCAACTTCGTTGACCGCCGGATGGGTGAGCAGGGCCTCTTCGATCTCCCGTGGATAGACGTTGGAGCCGCCGGAGATGTACATGTCCGAAGCGCGGCCGGTGATGAACAGGTAGCCCTGCTCGTCGAGGTGGCCGAGGTCGCCGGTGTGGAACCAGCCAAAACGAAAGCACGCCGCGTTGGCCTCGGGGTTGTTGTAGTAGCCGGCAAACACCGCCGGGCCGCGCACGCAGATTTCTCCATCGCTGCCGGTGGGCAGTTGATTGCCGTGCTCATCGAGGATCGCCACCTGCATGCCGGTGCGCGGGTAGCCGCAAGAGCCGACTTTGGCCTGCGGCCCGTCCTCGGCGTCGTGGCAGTCGGCAGGTAGCACGGTGATGTTGCCGGTGACCTCGCCCAGGCCGTAGTACTGCACCAGCACCTTGCCCAGGGTACGTAGGGCGTGGCACTGATCGGCGCGGTACATCGGCGCGCCTGCATAGATCACATAGCGCAGGCTGCTGTGGTCGTAGCGCTCGACGGCCGGGTCTTCGGTGAGCATCTTGACGATGGTCGGCACGGTGAACAGGTTATCTATCCGGTGCTCCTGGACCAGGCGCCAGGCCTCGTCGCAGTCGAGTCGGTCACTGGCGGGCAGCACGCAGGCGGCGCCGCGGGCGACGTTGATCAGCGCGTGGATGCCAGCGCCGTGGGACAGCGGTGCGAGCACCAGCGAGCGCGATTGTGCGTTCAGCCCAGGCATCAGGTCGGCCAGGTGGTTGTTGATCACGAAGGCCATTTGCCCGTGGGTCAGCACTCCGGCCTTGGGGTGGCCGGTGGTGCCGGAGGTATAGAAGAACCACAGCGGATCGTGATAACTCACTTCGGCTGGGCGGAAATCCGCTTGCAGCGCGGCGCCCTCATCGAGCAGCGCGTCATAGCTCAGCTCGCCTGTACGCGGCGCGCCGATGGCGATGACCTGTTGCAGGGCAGGGGAGGCAGCGCCTACGGCGTCGACGTAATGCGCCATGCCTTCGTCGTAGAGCATCGCCACCGCGCCACTTGAGCTGCCCAGGTAGGCCGCCTCAGGCGGGGTGATGCGCACGTTGGTGGGCACCCAGACCATGCCTAGGCGAAACGCCACCCAGGCGCTCTCGAACAACTGCAGGTTGTTGCGCGAATGCACCAGCAGGCGATCACCCTTGCCCAGCCCGCGCGCGCGCAATGCCGCGGCAACGCTGTCGACCCGGGTCAGCAACTGGCGCCAGCTGTAGCTTTGCCCTGCACGGATGAAGCCAGGCGCGTCGGGCAAGCGGCGGGCGATTTGGGCAAGCAATTCGCCCAGGTTCATCACATTGTCGATACCGCTGATCATTGCACGGCCTCCAGGATGCTCACGTAATTGGTAACCGCTGCGCCGCCCATGTTGAACACCCCGGCGCGGTCAGCCCGAGGCAGCTGCATGTCGCCAGCTTGGCCCGTCAGCTGCATGGCGGCCATCACGTGCATCGACACGCCACTGGCGCCGATCGGATGGCCCTTGGACTTGAGCCCGCCCGAAGGGTTGATCGGCAGGCGGCCGTCCTTGCGGCTGATGCCTTCGGCGATGACCCGTGCGCCCTGGCCGCGTTCGGCCAGGCCCATGGCCTCGTATTCGAGCAGTTCGGCGATGGTGAAGCAGTCGTGGGTTTCCACCAGCGACAGGTCCGCCAGCGTCAGCTCGGCGTGCGCCAGGGCCTGCTGCCAGGCCCGCGCCGCACCTTCGAAAACCGTCGGGTCGCGCCGCGACAGCGGCAGATAGTCATTGACCTGGACCGCTGCGCGAAAGCGCACGGCGTGTTGCTGGCCGTTCAGCGCGTCGACCCGGCTGATCACCAGCGCGGCCGCGCCATCGGTGATCAGCGAGCAGTCACTGCGCTTGAGCGGGCCGGCGACAAATGGGTTTTTCTCCGAGGGGGTGCGGCAGAAGTCGAAGCCAACATCGCGGCGCATGTGCGCGAAGGGGTTGAGCGCGCCGTTGGCGTGGTTCTTGGCTGCGATCATGGCCAGCGCATCGGACTGATCGCCATAGCGCTGGAAGTAGGCCTGGGCGATGTTGCCGAACACGCCGGCAAAGCCATTTTCGATCTGCGCTTCCTCGCGGGCATAACAGCACTTGAGCAGGATCTTGCCGACCTCGGCGGTGGGCAGGCCGTTCATCTTTTCAAAGCCCACCACCAGCGCATGCCGGGATTGCCCGCTGAGCACCGCCTGCAACGCCGAATGGATCGCCGCGGAGCCTGTCGAACAGGCGTTTTCCACCCGCACCGAAGGGGTGAAGCGCAGCGCCGGCAGGTGGTTGGCCAGCAGTGCGGAAGGGAAGTCTTGGTAGATCAGGCCGGCATTGAAATGGCCGACATGCACCGAGTCGATCTGCTCGGCATCCAGGCGGGCATGGCTGAGGGCGCCGATGGCGGCGTCGGCCATCATCTGCTCGGGGTCGATATCGGGAAATTTGCCGAAGGCGGAGTGGTACCAGCCGCTGATAACAGGCGAATCCATGAGGTGCGTCCTCGCTTGATGGAGAGTGCGAGGTCGATAGCAAGGGTGGTGCCAAGGTCGTTTCGAGGCGTCTGCGTTGAGGCTTTGGCGCGTGCCCGGGGTGTCCATTGGTAGCGTTTAGCCGCCTACAGGTGTCGCCTTGGCCGCGCAGGCGACAGTTCAAGGAGACACCTGTTACACCCAAGCGCCGTGGATGCCTGCTCGATCACACTATCACTGCCCGCCGAGTGAAATTTTATTTGCTAGCTAAAACATAGGCTTGAATAGCTTCTGGGGTGTTTGCACAGCGCTGCGCGTAGGTGCTGGCGAGCAATGGCACCCGTATTGCTAACAACACCTGCATCGTCGCTGCAATTCGATCAATAAGAACAAATAGGTCAGGAGAGCTTCATGAGCGATTTCACCCGCCGTTCCTTCATCAAGACGGCCTCACTGGCATCGGCCGCTGTCGCTGCCGCCGGGATGGGCCTGTACAGCGGCAATAGCCGCGCCGCCGACTTCAAGCTGAAGTTTGCCAACAACCTGCCCATCAGCCACCCGATGAACATCCGTGCCCGGGAAATGGCCAAGGCGATCAAGGAGGAAACCAACGGCGCGCTGAGCGTGCAGGTGTTCCCCAGCAGCCAGCTGGGCAGCGATACCGACACCCTGGCCCAGGTACGCTCTGGCGCGGTCGACCTGTTCTCGCTGTCGCCGGTGATTCTCGGCACCCTGGTGCCGTCGGTGCAGATCAGCGCGGTGGGTTTTGCCTTCAAGGACTACCAGCAAGTCTGGAGCGCAATGGACGGCGCCCTTGGCGAGCACGTGCGCGGTGAGATCGCCAAGACCGGTACGCTGTTTGCCTATGAGCGGATGTGGGACAACGGTTTTCGCGTCACCACCACCAGCACCCGGCCGGTGGCCAGCCCCGATGACCTGCGCGGGATGAAGCTACGGGTGCCGCCGAGCCCGATCATCATGTCGATTTTCCGCGCCCTGGATGCAGCGCCGACCAGCATCAACTTCGCCGAAGTCTACTCGGCGCTGCAGACGCGCATCGTCGAAGGCCAGGAGAACCCGCTGACCCTGGTGTCCTCGGCCAAGCTCTATGAAGTGCAGAAGTATTGCTCGCTGACCAACCATGTCTGGGATGGCTTCTGGATGCTCGGCAACAGCGCCTCCATCGGCCGCCTGCCGCCTGAGCTGCAAGCGGTGCTGCGCAAGCACATCGAGGCGGCGGTGCTGGCCCAGCGCGATGACCTGGCCAAACTGGAAGGCACTACGCGCGACACCCTCAAAGGCAAGGGCCTGGAGCTGGTCGACTCGCCCGCCGAGCCGTTCCGCGCCAAGTTGCGCAGCGCCAATTACTACGCCGACTGGCACGAGAAGTTCGGCGACGAGGCCTGGGCCATTCTTGAGCAGTTCTCCGGGAAACTGGCCTGATGAGCGCGCCAGCGGTCACGGCCTCCAACGTTTCGCAGCGCCTGCCGGCCCGGGTGCTGATCTGCCTGAACACCTGGACCATGCGTGTGGTCGGGGTCATCGCCGTCACCTTGATGGTGATCGAGACCCTGGTGCTGCTGGCGGGGGTGATCGCCCGCTATGTGCTGCACAGCCCGTTGATCTGGTCCGACGAGTTGGCGTCGTCGCTGTTCATCTGGCTGTCGATGTTCGGCGCGGTACTGGCGCTGGACCGTGGCGAACACATGCGCATGTCGGCGGTGGTGAACAAGTTGCCGGCTGCCTGGCGCGGCTTCAGTGAAACCTTGTCGGCGCTGATCGTCTGTCTGTTCGTGGCGATGATCATTTCTCCGGCGATGCAGCATTCGCATGAGCAGATGTGGATTACCACGCCCGCCTTGGGCATCCCTGACGGGGTGCGCGCGGCAGCACTGCCGGTGGGCGCGGTACTGATGCTGTTGGCGGCGGTGGCGCGCATGGCGCGCTATTCGACAGTGCGCCAGTTCATGGCCGGGCTTGCGGTGGTGGCGGTGGTGGGGGCGGCGTTGTGGCTGGCCCAGCCATTGCTGGCGGCGATGGGTAACTACAACCTGGTGGTGTTCTTCCTGGTGCTGCTGGGGGCGTGCGTGTTTGGCGGTATCCCGATCGCCTTCGCCTTTGGTACGGCGACCATGGCCTACCTGGCCCTGGCTACCCATGCGCCGCTGTCGATCGTGGTCGGGCGCATGGACGAGGGCATGTCGCACATGGTGCTGTTGGCGGTGCCGCTGTTCGTCCTGCTGGGGGTGGTGCTGCAACTGTCGGGCATGGCCCGCACGCTGATCGACTTCATGGCCTCGCTGCTCGGCCATGTGCGCGGGGGCCTTCAGTACGTGCTGTTGGGGGCGATGTTCCTGGTGTCGGGGAT
Source organism: Pseudomonas sp. Je.1.5.c (assembly GCF_051129895.1). Lineage (NCBI taxonomy): Bacteria > Pseudomonadati > Pseudomonadota > Gammaproteobacteria > Pseudomonadales > Pseudomonadaceae > Pseudomonas > Pseudomonas sp. Je.1.5.c. Next base: position 297,333 of record NZ_JBCPSP010000001.1, on the reverse strand, counting down.
TTCCGGCTCCAAGGTCGCCGACATGGCTGCGGTGGCCCCGGCCTTGTTCCCCGAGATGAAGCGGCGCGGCTCCAAGCCAGAGGAGCTGGCAGCGCTGCTGTCGGCCACCGGGGCGATGACCGAGACCATTCCGCCAAGCCTGGTGCTGATCACCATTGGCGCGGTGTGCAGCGTATCGATCACCGCGCTGTTCATTGGCGGCTTGATGCCGGCGGTGGTCGCGACAATCGCTATCGCGGTGGTCTGCTGGTGGCGGTCACGCAAGGAAGACGGACCGAAGATCGAGCGCGCACCGCTGTCGCGGGTGGCCAAGACCTTCCTCATTGCCTTGCCCGCATTGGCGCTGCCGCTGCTGATCCGCGTGGCGGTGCTCGAAGGCGCCGCGACCGCCACTGAGGTGTCGACCATCGGCGTGGCCTACGTGGTGTTGGTCGGCCTTGCCATGCACCTGTTCATGCGCCACATCGAGTTCGCCCGGCTGTACCCGATGCTGCTGGAAGCGGCGGCGCTATCGGGGGCGATTTTGCTGATCATCGGCATGGCCTCGGCGATGGCTTGGGCACTCACCCAGTCCGGGTTCTCTGCCTCGCTGGTCGAGCTGATCGAGGAAATCCCTGGCGGCACCTTTGGCTTCATGTTCGTCACCATTTTGGTGTTCCTGATTCTGGGCAGCGTGCTCGAGGGCATCCCAGCGATCGTGCTGTTCGGCCCGTTGATGTTCCCGCTGGCGGAAATGCTCGGTATCCATCCGGTGCACTACGCCATGGTGGTGATCCTGGCGATGGGCGTGGGCCTGTTCGCACCGCCTTTGGGGGTCGGCTTCTACGCCGCCTGTGCGATCAGCAAGACCTCGTCCGATCACGTTATACGCAGGGTTTGGGGTTACCTGGGGGCCTTGCTGGTGGCCCTGGTAGTGGTGGCCTGCTTCCCATGGATTTCCATTGGTTTCCTTTAAGAGAGGGCTGTCATGAGCCAAGCTGCGAAAACAACGATGTATGCGCCAGCCCACGGCCGGGTTGCGCTGGTGACGGGGGCTGCGATGGGTATCGGTGCGGCCATCGCCGAACGCCTGGGCCACGACGGCCACAGCGTAGTGGTGGCCGATATCAACCTGGCGGCGGCCGAAGAGATGGTCGCCGGGCTGCGGGTGCAGGGCATCGAGGCCCAGGCCATGGCCATCGATGTTGGCGATGCGCAGTCGATCAGTGCGCTGTTCGCCCAGCTGCGCGAGCACTATGGGCGCTGCGATGTGCTGGTCAACAATGCTGGCGTCGCCCGCACCCAGGCGTTTCTCGATACTGAGCTTGAGGGTTGGCAACGGCTGATGAACATCAACCTGACCGGCACCTTGCTGTGCAGCCAACAGGCGGCGCAGTTGATGCGTGAGCAGGGCTGGGGGCGGATCATCAACGTCGCTTCGATCAGTGGCATGCGCGCGAGCATGGGACGTACTGCTTATGGCACGTCGAAGGCAGCGGTGATTGGCCTGACCCGGCAGATGGCGATTGAACTGGCTGAGCATGGCATCACGGTTAACGGCATTGCACCGGGGCCGGTGGATACGCCACTGACCCAGACCCTGCATTCGGCGGCGACGCGTGAGTCGTATGCGCGGGCGGTGCCTCTACGCCGCTATGGCACGCCGGCGGAGATGGCGGGGGCGGTGGCGTTTCTGGCTTCTGAGGATGCCTCGTACATCAGCGGGCATGTGATCCCGGTGGATGGTGGCTTCATGGCTTCGGGGATCCTGGAGATCTGATCTGGCAGTGCCGGCCTCATCGCGGGGCAAGCCCGCTCCCACGCTACTCATGTTCAGTCAGTGTACCGGGCGCGTGGGAGCGGGCTTGCCCCGCGATGAGGCCAGTACCGACACCCCAGCAATCACCCCTCCAACCCCCGCTGCGCCTGATCCTCGCGCGTTGCCTGCTCGCCCGCCTGCAAAACCTCTCTTCGCTCAGACATCGTACCCGGGCTAGCGTGGGAGCGGGCTTGCCCCGCGATGAGGTCAGTACCGACACCCTCGCAATCACCCCTCCAACCCCCGCTGCGCCTGATCCTCGCGCGTTGCCTGCTTGCCCGCCTGCAGCGCCGTCTCGACAAAGGTGGCAATGCACGGGTTGTGGTTATCGGCCTTCCACACTGCCACCACTTCGATCACCGGCGCGTGCTTCAACGGCTTGAAGCTGGTGGTGGCCAGGCGCATGTTGCGCATCGAGCGCGGCACGATGGCGACCCCTAAGCCTTCACCCACCAGGTTGACGATGGTCTGCTGCATGTTGATCTCCATGCCGATGTTCGGCGTCACGCCGTGCTGCAGGCAGTAGTTGAAGATCATGTCGTGCAGCGCCGGGGCAATCCGCCTGGGCACGATGATGAACGGCTCGCCGGCCAGCGCTTGCGGGTCGATCAGCTCGTGTTCCATCAAACGATGCCCAGGCGGTAGCACCAAGGTCATTTCTTCGCGGTACAGGGTCACCGTCTCCAGGCCACTGCAATCCTGCGGCCGGTACATGATCGCCACGTCCTTGTTGCCACTGCTGATGTCCTGGGCCAGGTCCAGCGGCAAGGTCTCGGTCAACTTGAGGTTGACCTGCGGATACAGCGCTGCGTAGCGGCGGGTGATGGCCGGGGTGATGCTGTAGGCGGTCGACATCATGAACCCCACCGACAATTCGCCAGCCGCCCCGCGCGCAGCGGCCAGGGCATTGCGCTTGGCCTGCTCGAAGGCGGCGAACACCGTGCCGGTGTCCAGGTAGAAGCGCTGGCCGGCTTCGGTCAGCTCGACCCGACGCCGCGAGCGATCGAACAACTTCACCCCCAGTTCCTCTTCCAGCAGGGCGATCTGCCGCGACAACGGCGGCTGCGAGATGTGCAGGCGCTCGGCAGCGCGGCCAAAATGCAAGGTCTCGGCCAGGGTGCGGAAGTAATGCAAGTGGCGCAGTTCGATCACGTTGATGCTCGCAAAGGTATCAATGGATGCTTGATTATGTATTGGAAAATATAAGTGCGCCTACCTAATGTGATCAGGCAACACCCCTTCGGCCCCGGCCACGCCACAAGCGTCGCCCGCCGACATAGTCACAAGCTATAGAACAATAAAAGGTGACGCTGATGCATTCCCTGACTGACCCTGCTGTGCCGTACGCCACCACCGCCGAAACCGATATCGCCCATGACAGTGACCCTCAGGTGCGCCAGGCCTTTCGCCGCGCGTTGCGCCTGATGGAGCGTGGCATTGCCGTGCTGATCCGGGGCGAAACCGGCACCGGCAAAGAGATTCTTGCCCGTGCCCTGCATGCCCACAGTCAACGGCGCAACGCCCAACTGGTGGCGCTCAACTGTGCCTCGATCCCCGAGACGCTGATCGAAAGCGAGCTGTTCGGCTACAGCCGTGGTGCCTTTTCCGGCGCGTTGCCGGGTGGCAAGAAGGGCAAGGTCCAGCAGGCGGATGGCGGCACCTTGTTTCTCGATGAGATCGGCGATATGCCCTACGAGCAGCAGACCCGTCTGCTGCGGGTGATCGCCGAGCGTGAAGTGACCCCGCTGGGCGCCGAACGCAGCCTGCCGGTGAATTTCGCCTTGGTCTGCGCCACCCACCAGGACCTGACCGCGCGGGTGGCCGACGGCAGTTTTCGCGAGGATTTGTTCTATCGCATCGCCACTGGCGTGGTGGAGCTACCGCCGCTGCGCGAGCGCACCGATCGCGGCGAGTTGCTGTGCAACATGGTTGCTCATGAACTGCCCGGTTGCGATCCGCGCCAGGTGATCAGCGCTGAAGTCTGGTCGCTGCTGCTGACCCACGCCTGGCCCGGCAACCTGCGCCAGATGCGCGCGGTGATCCGCTATGCCTGTGCGGTGATGGAAGGTGCGCGGATCCAGCGCGGCGATCTGCCGGTGGACTTCCTCGCCCAGTTGCCGCCTGCCTCAGGCGCAGTACGTCCGCTGATGCCTAATGTCACGCCGATTCGCCCGATTCGCCCGACTCGCGCAGGCGATGAGCGCGCCGATGTGCTCGAAGTGCTGCAAGCCTGTCGCTGGAACATGTCGGCGGCGGCGCGTGAGCTGGGTATCTGCCGGCCATCGCTGTACCGGGTGCTACGGCGCCTGGATATCCCTCCGCTCAAGGAACAGTTGGCGCTGGGCGCCTGCCGCAACGCCTGATCCGCATCACCCACTGATCGCACAGATCCAACGCCCCTTGCCGTGCAGGGGGCGGGCCTGACTTCGACCTCATGAAGGAATAACAACAATGAATGCCGCTGCCGCTTACGCCCCTTTGAACTTCACCCTGACCGGTCGCACCGCATTAGTGACGGGCGCCGCCCGCGGGATTGGCCACGCCATCGCCGTCGCGCTTGGCCACTGCGGGGCGCGGGTCGCCCTAGCCGATCTTGACCCACAGGCCGCGGAGCGTGCGGCCGAACTGCTGCGTGCACAGGGGATCGAGGCTATTGGCGTGGGGGTGGATGTGGCAGAGGAGCAGCAGGTGCAGGCGATGGTCACGCAGGTCGAGCGACTGTTCGGTGGGGTCGATATTCTGGTCAACAACGCCGGGATCGTTTCTACAGCGCCGCTGCTGGAGCTGACCACGGCGGAGTGGAATCGGGTCATGGCGATCGATCTCAACAGCGTGTTCTTCTGTGTCAAGGCGGTGCTGCCGGGGATGATGGATCGGCGTGCCGGGCGGATCATCAACATCGCTTCGGTAGCCGGTAAGCGCGGGGGAGGGTTGTTGGGCAACAGTTGCTATGCGGCGGCCAAGGGTGCGGTGATCGCCCTGACCAAGGGGCTGGCGCGTGAGGCGGGGCCGTTCGACATTACTGTAAACGCAGTGTCGCCGGCACTGACCGATACCGAGATGACCAGCGTGCTGGCGCCGCAAGCTCGGGCGCAGGTGCTGGCGCAGATGCCGCTGGGGCGTGCTGGGACGCCACGGGATATTGCTGCGGCAGTGTGTTTCTTGGCGTCGGCGGAGGCAGGCTTTGTCACCGGTGAGATCATGGATGTGGATGGCGGGTTCATGCGCGACTGAGCGATGCTACGGGCGCAAAGCTAGTAGGCGCGGGACAATCCCGCGCCTACAGATCGGCGTGTGCCTTAGCGGCCCTGCCAGATGCCGTAGCCAGTAAGGCGCTCACGATCATGGGCCAGGCTGAAGTCCTGTAGCGGCCCTTTAGGCACGATGCCATTGGGGTTGATGGTCTTGTGGCTCATGTAGTAGTGCTTCTGGATATGCTCCATATCCACGGTGCCTGCCACTCCAGGCCACTGATACAGCTCACGCAGCCAGTTGGACAGATTCGGGTAGTCGCTCAACCGTCGCAGGTTGCACTTGAAGTGGCCATGGTAGACCGCATCGAAACGCACCAGGGTGGTGAACAGGCGCACGTCGGCCTCGGTCAGGTATTCACCGGCCAGATAGCGCTGGCGGCTGAGCAGCGCTTCCAGGTAGTCCAGTTCGTTGAACACTTCGTCGAACGCCGCTTCATAGGCCTCTTGGGTGGTCGCGAAACCTGCTCGGTACACGCCGTTGTTCACTGCCGGATAGATGCGCTCGTTCAACGCTTCAATGGCTGGGCGCAGCGCTTCGGGGTACAGGTCAAGACGATTGCCGGTCAGCTCATCGAAGGCACTGTTGAAAATGCGGATGATCTCGGCCGACTCGTTGTTGACGATGCGCTTTTGCTTTTTGTCCCACAGCACAGGCACGGTCACTCGGCCGGTGTAGTTGGGGTCATCCTGGGTATAGCGCTGGTGCAGGAAGTCGAGGCCGTCGAGCTGATCGCCGCTGGAGCCATTTTGCTTATCGAAGGTCCAGCCATGCTCGCCCATCAGCCAGCTGACCACCGAGACGTCGATCAGCGGCTCCAGGCCTTTGATCGCGCGGAAAATCAGGGTGCGGTGTGCCCACGGGCAGGCCAGTGACACATACAGGTGATAGCGGCCGGCTTCGGGGGCGGGCAGCTGATTACGCCGTTGTGCGTTCTCGCGCTGGAACGCGCCGTCCTTGCTGGTCTGGTACCACTGGTCATGCCAGCGGCCATCAATCAAAAGGCCCATGGTGAGCTCCTCGGAACAAAGTTGTTTGTCGTTGGAGCCCAGTCTAGGGCTTATCGTTCGAATAAATAGCGCAAAGACTGCGCTGTTCTTATCGAATTAATTGATGTTTTTGCGCTCTGCCCAGTAAACACGGGCATTGCCGAAAGCCTGCTCGCGATCTTGCCCAAGCCCGCGCAGGGCCAGGGCCATGGTTGCGATCACCGCCATTTCGCCGTAGCTGTCTTGCGCTTCGCCGCGCCAGACCGCAAGCAGTTGCTCAGGCTGCAGGCTGGCCGGTTTGACATGGCGCTGGGCGCTCATGGCCGGCCACTCTTCGTCCCAGTTCTCGCCGCCGCTGGTGCCGTACAGATGGCTGGCAACGTCCGGGTTGATCTCGATCTCGCCGCCGTCACCTTTGATCACCACGGCGTGGTCGCCCAGCAAACGGCTGGCCTCGCGGTGCACTGCCTGGTAGCCGGGGTGGAAAATGCTTTGCAGGCCGCAACGCGCTGCCAGCGGATTGAGCACCCGGGCCAGCGAGTGAATCGGCGAACGCAGGCCCAAGGTGTTGCGCAGATCGATCATTCGTTGCAGCTGGGGCGCCCAGTCCTGCAACGGGAAGAAGGCCAGGCGCTGTTCATCGAGGGCGTTGGAGACCGCTTGCCAGCTGCGACACAGCGGAATTTCCAGCAGGGTCAGCAACTGCTCGGTGTACATCCGGCCTGCGGTGTGGGCGCCACCGCCATGCAGCATGATCCGCACGCCATTGCCGGCCAGGCACTTGGCCGCCAGCAAATACCAGGGTAGATGGCGCTTTTTGCCGGCGTAGCTGGGCCAGTCCAGATCGACAGCGATGTTCGGCGCTTGCAGGTGCGTGCGCAGCGCCTCGGTGAACCCAGCCAGCTCCTCGGCGCTTTCTTCCTTGTGCCGCAAGAGCATGAGGAAGGCGCCCAGTTGGGTATCCTCGACCTTGCCTTCGAGCAGCAGGGTCATCGCCGCGCGGGCCTCTTCTCGGGTCAGGCCGCGGGCGCCGCGCTTGCCTTTGCCTAGGATGCGCACGAATTCGGCGAAGGGGTGTTCGGCTGGCGTTTCCAGGGTGAGCGGGCGCAGTTCGGCGCAGAGTTCGGTCATATGCAATTGGTCGGCTTGGGCAGGCCCGCCAGCTTGGCGGCGAGTTTGGCGGGAGTGCCGTTGAACAGGCGATTGAGGTGTGGGCTGTTGCCTTTTTCCGCGCCCAGCTTGAGTGCGGTGTACTTGATCAGCGGGCGGGTGGCTGGCGACAACTCGAACTCCTGGTAAAACTGGCGCAGCAGTTCGAGGATCTCCCAGTGATCCTGGCTCAGGGCGATGGCCTCGCGCGCAGCCAAGGCCTCGGCGACGGCGGGGGACCAGTCTTGCAGGTCGACCAGAAAGCCGTCCTTGTCCAAAGCGATCTGCTGATCGCCGACAGTCAGGGTGCTCATAACCAGCTATTTACCTTGTCATACTTGAGCGACAGCGCAACGAAGGCCGGGTAGTCCACGGCTTCGGCCAAGGCACCATCAATGCCGCCAATGCCGCGGGCCTGCAGGTCTTCGTCGAGCGCGTACAGGCGAGCCTCCAGGCTGGCCGCTTGCAACAGCCGCTGTGGCTCAGTGCCGGTACGCAGGGCGTAGACCGCATCCCCGCACAGCAGCAGCGCATCGTCAGCACCCAGTAACCGCAGGCAGCTTTGCAGGCGGTTGTCGCCAAACGGTGAGTGGGCAATTACATGCAAGGTCGTCATCAGAGCGTTACCACCTGGTCGAATCGGGCAATCAGTGCGGCCAGGGCCGCGTCGTCCAGCACTTCTACCGGCAGCGCCAGTTCGCCACTTTCAAGGCCGCGCTCGGCCAGGCTATGGCCGCAGGCGAACAGCGCCTCGACGCCAAACATCGGCAGTGCCTGCAGGTTGGCAGCGAGGTTCTTCTGCTGCAACTGTGCCGGTTGCTGACCTTCGGCCAACTGGAATACTCCGTCATCGAGAAACAGCATGCCCAGCGGTAGGTCGAAGGCACCGCCGGCCAGGGCAATGTCCAGGGCTTCGCGGGCAGAAGGGCCGTTCCACGGTGCCTGACGGCTGATGATCAATAAGGATTTGGCCATTTTCAATCGCCTCCGAAACAGACCAAGCGGTCGGCAACTTGCGCCGCCTCGTGCAACTGGCCAAGGCCGGACAGCTCCCACGGCGCTGGCAGGTTCACGGCGGGGCGCTGGTAGCGGTTGGCTTCGCTCTCGTCCAGCACGCCACGGCGCAGGGCCGCGGCGATGCACACCACAGCGTCGAGCTGATGCTCGCTGATGAAAGTGCGCCACTGCGCGGCGACGTCCAGTTCATCCTGGGGTGCGACGACGTTGGCCGAGGCGCTGTGCACCCCGTCCTGATAGAAGAACAGGCGGGCAATCTCATGCCCGCCGGCCAGCACCGCTTCAGCGAAGCGCAGGGCGCGGCGCGAGGAGGGCGCATGGGCTGGGGAAAAAACCGCGATGGCGAATTTCATGGGAGGCTCTTGCAACGTAATGCGGCCATGATAAAGCAAAAAAACCCGGATAGAGTGCGGGGCAAGCCCGCTCTCACGTCAATCCTACCAACAGGACGAGCAACGTGAGAGCGGGCTTGCCCCGCGATAGCTAACGCTCAGTCGACGCTTAGTGCTGATCCTTGCTCTCTGGCAGGAACCAGTTCAGCACCAGGGCGCAGATGCCGCCGGTGGCCACACCCGACTCCAGCACGTTACGCAGCGCTGCGGGCATATGCGCAAGGAATTCTGGCACCTGCGCCACGCCCAGGCCCAGCGCCAGGGACACGGCAATGATCAACAGGGCACGGCGATCCAGACGGGTGCTGGCCAAGATATTGATGCCCGAAGCCGCCACGGCGCCGAACATCACCATCGCCGCGCCACCCAGCACTGGCTCAGGCACTGCCTGGATTACCCCGGCAACGCTTGGGAACAGGCCGAGCAACACCAACATGGCTGCGATCCAGATGCCGATATGACGGCTGGCGATACCGGTCAGCTGAATCACCCCATTGTTCTGGGCGAAGATCGAACTGGGGAAGGTATTGAACACCCCGGCCAGCAGCGAGTTGGCGCCGTTGACCAGCACACCGCCCTTGATCCGCTGCATCCACAGTGGCCCTTCGACCGGCTCGCGCGACACTTTGCTGGTTGCAGTGACGTCACCAATGGCTTCCAGCGAAGTCACCAGGTAGATCACCAGCATCGGAATGAACAGCGCCCAGGAGAAACTCAGGCCGAAATGCAGTGGCATCGGCACCTGGAACACAGCAGCCTCGTGCATACCGGTAAAGTCCAGGCGGCCCAGATAGCCGGCCAAGGCATAGCCAACTGCCAAGGCAATAACGATGGCGCAACTGCGCATCCACACTACCGGAATGCGGTTAAGCACCACGATAATCGCCAGCACCACACCCGACAGCAGCAGGTTCTCGCCATTGGCGAAGGTGCCATTGCCCATTGCCGTGAAGCCACCGCCCATGCTGATCAGGCCAACCTTGATCAGGGTCAGGCCGATCATCAGCACGACGATGCCGGTCACCAGCGGGCTGATCAGGCGTTTGACGAACGGCAGGATACGCGACACGCCCATCTCGACGAACGAACCGGCGATTACCACACCGAAGATCGCCGCCATTACCCCTTCAACCGGCGTGCCTTGCTTGACCATCAGCGCACCACCGGCAATCAGCGGCCCGACGAAGTTGAAACTGGTGCCCTGCACGATCAGCAGCCCCGCACCAAACGGGCCGAAGCGCCGGCACTGGACGAAGGTGGCGATACCCGAGATCACCAGCGACATCGACACGATCAGGTTGGTATCGCGCGCCGACACGCCCAATGCCTGGCAGATCAGCAGGCCCGGGGTCACGATCGGCACGATGATCGCCAGCAGATGCTGCAGTGCAGCCAGCATGCCGATCAGTGGCCGCGGCTTGTCCTCAAGGCCAAGGACCAGTTCATTGGCAGGCGCTGGCGCGCCGGGCCCGTGTTCGATGGAACTCATGGGAAGCTGCCCCGGAAGAAAAAAGGAGCGCATTCTACGGGGCGCTAGGCAATTGGGGTAGGCCCCAGGCTCATTTGCCGCTTACTGGGCGATTTCGTGTTCGCCCCCCGCAGTTTCAACTCGTGGGAGCGGGCTTGCCCCGCGATGAGGCCAGCGCAAACAACACACCATCTGGGGCGCACAAAAAAGCCCGCCGAAGCGGGCTTTGCGTTACTCGATCAGCAACATCGATCAGTCATCACGACCCATGATGCCAAACAGCTGCAGCAGGCTGATGAACAGGTTGTAGATCGATACATACAGGCTGATGGTCGCCATGATGTAGTTCCGCTCGCCGCCATGAATGATGGCGCTGGTCTGGAACAGAATGCAGACCGACGAGAACAGAACGAAGCCAGCGCTGATCGCCAACTGCAGGCCGCTGATCTGGAAGAAGAAGCTGGCAACCACAGCGCCGAGCAGAACGAAGAAGCCTGCAGTGATGAAGCCACTGAGGAAACTCATGTCCTTGCGGGTGATCAGCACGTAGGCCGACAGACCACCAAACACCAGCGCGGTCATGGCAAATGCCGAGCTGACCACTTCAGCGCCACCGGCCATGCCCAGGTAGCGGTTGAGGATCGGGCCAAGGATGAAGCCCATGAAACCGGTGAGGGCGAAGGTGGAGACCAGGCCCCAGACCGAATCACGCAGCTTGGCGGTGAGGAAGAACAGCCCGTAGAAGCCGATCAGCACCACGAAGATGTTCGGGTAACCGACGCGCATCTGCTGCGCGACGAACGCCATCACACCGCTGAAGGCGAGGGTAAGCGCCAGCAGGCTGTACGTGTTGCGCAGGACCTTGCTGACCTCCTGCTGCTCGACCTGCTGGCCGTGTTGTACGGCATAATCCTGTTCGCGCATGGCGACACTCCTGTGGGGTTGAAACCTATGGATGCTGTGAGCATACCAGAGCCGCCGCAGGCCGCGACACAGAGAGTTTGACAGCTTGTTACATTACGGTATTATGGCGCCGCAAATCTGTTCCGGAAGCGTGGCCGAGTGGTTTAAGGCAACGGTCTTGAAAACCGTCGATGGGCAACTATCCTAGAGTTCGAATCTCTACGCTTCCGCCATATTCAAAGCCCTGATTATTCAGGGCTTTTTGCGTTTTTGGGGCATAGAGAAAGTACCCATGGGAACGCCCTGGGGAATGGTTTGATTTGACAGCGCTGACAATACTTCCCTACTTGGTGGGTTTCGCCAGGGCTCCAATTCGGCGATAAACCCGCTCGGTAATGTCGCCCTTGGTGTGGCCCAGTAGCAGGCTGGCGTGGTCGACATCGGTGATCTCGGAAGCCGCCTTCGGGCGAATGTCGCGGAACTGGAACTGGCTGATCCGGCCGGCCAGAACCTGGTCACCGGCGGCGACTGCTTCCTTCACTGCTTCCTCTCTGGCGTCATCCCAGCGATGGCGCAGCATAGGTGCGGTCACCCGTCTGCCGTTATCGGTCAGCAGCAGGTAAGGCGAACTATGTGAAGCATTGCGTTCCAGTATCTTCCTGATCAGGACGCCTAGGCTGCTCTCCACGCCATCGACCTCGAGCATGATCCGCAACTTCTTGTGGGTCTTCTTCTGCTTCACGCCGAGCGCCTTGCCCTCGATGTCATCCCGCCTCATCACCAGAACGTCCGCTGGACGCTGGCCCGTCAGATACGCCAAGTCCATGGCGTCCTTCAGTTCACCCACTGCTTTCGCATACACCGCGTTCCAGATCGCGTCGTTGGCGTAGAAGTCCCGCGGCACTTCCCTGTTCTTGCGCACGCCCTGACACGGGTTCTCGTTGGTGGTGAGCCCCCATTCCCGGGCGATGTTGAAGATGTGCGAGAGGGTGGCGATCTCGCGGTTCGCCCTGACCGGTGCTGTCCTGGCATCGCGATACTTCGCCACGTGCGCAGGCGTGATTCCGTCGATTGGCGCCTTCTCGAAGTAATTCCGCAGCTGGCGTATCTCGGCCAAGTTGTCCTTCTGGGTGCGCGGCGCCTTCTTCGGGATAATGTCACGCTCGTACCGATCGAATATCGCGCCCATGGTGACCAGGTCCTTCGGCTTTTCCTTCGCCTCAAGTTCGGCCCATTTCAATCGTGCCAGGCTCAGGTCGGTGCCCAACGGCACCGGCTTCCCTGACTTCTCCAAGTAGAAGTAGCTGATCCACTCCTTATTGGGGTTCTTCTTGCTCTTGCTGGTGCGCTTGCGTCGGTACATGCCCGGCGGCAAGTCCCTGTTCTCTGTCTTCCTGGGGCGCATTTCACCTCACCTTCGAAATGTCTGGTGTCCACGTGGGGGCGGCCGGCGGCGGTGGCGCCATTGGTACCACCTCAAGGGTTACGCCCAGCTTCATGCGGACGTAGTGGCGACCAACCAAAGGCCGCCCGCTTCGGGTCTCAACGAATACCCAGCCGCGCTCTTTGAGCCAGCGGCGCTGGTAGCCCCTGGCCTTGTAGCCGGTCAGCTCGACCAGCTCTTCGTCCGAAAGGATCTCGGTTTCCATGGGATGGTCTCCACGCCGCCGGTGGCGGCAGGTTGGTTGTCAGGCTGCTGGCGCAGGGCTGACGATGTAGTAGCTGGTGCACCTGCAGCGCGGGCACACCATGGTGCTGGCGCCCTTAAGCCATTTGCAGGGCGCGAGCACGCGCTCGCTCTCCTTGTGCTGGTTGCGGCACCGGGAGCACTTCACTGTGATATCGGACACGGTTCATCCTCGCCCGCGCATGTCGGTGGGCTTGAGTTGTGGTTGGGAATGGATTACTCGCCGTACTGCTTGCGGATGCGGCGGGCGATGGCTCGAAGCTCCGAGTCCATCTCGAACATCTCGTTGTTGTCCCGACGGGAGACAACGGGCGACCTGGTGACGTTGCGACCACCGAGGATCCAGGCTGCCAAAAGGATCAGCGCTGACTCCAGCTGGCGCCGGAGCCAACCTCTGTGCGGAATCATCGCGGCCCCCTGTAGATCAGGTAGGCCATGTAGGCGAGTGCAATCACTATTTATTCTCCGAAGGCCCGCATTGAGCGGGCCGATGAGATAAGGGGCTATTTACGCGAAGCCCAGTACGCATCGACTAGATCCCGTCGCAGCCGATACCTGTCGTCAAAGTCGATCAGTCCTTTGCGCAATAGGCGTTCTGTCCACTGGTCCCAGTCCTTAATAAACCGATCTCTTCCCCTACGTTTGTGGACTGGTGCGAGGGTTATTACGGAATCAATGAAGTGGCTCATGTGGCTCTCCTGCTCGTGAGTGAGCCTTGATTGTCAAGAGTGAGGGGTGTCGGTTTCCCGACTATTTGCAGTGGGCTAGAGCGAGTACTTCTTATCATCCCATTGAGGCGCGCCAGCCGCGGGTGTTAGTCCTTTTTCGCGTTCGCTCGGAGATTGCTGGCGCTGGTTGCCGGCCTGCAGCTGGCTGTCGGGGATGCAGCTGATGCCGACCCCATTGAGCAGGTAGCAGGTGACGCCGCGCTGGCTGTCGTGCTGCACGTCGATGACGTTCTCTTGTGGCTGAGGTGCTGCGCTGGCGCCGGTGGCCAGCAGCAGGAGGCAGAGGGCGAGGCGGGTCATGGCTGAACCCTCTTGAACTCGACGACCCAGACCCAGGGGTTGGCGTTCCAGCAGTCGGCCCCGTTGATGGATACCCAGAGCTCGCGCCAGGCGTCGAACGGGTCTGCCCAGTTTCCCGGCCCTGGCTCGCTCTTGAGTGGGTGGTAGTAGTGTTCGCCGTCGCCGTGGTGAATGCGGTGTATGCCCTCGGCGACGTAGCGGCTTTCGAAATCCGTCTCGCCCTCGCCATCCTGCAGTCGCTCGACGCGCACGTCGGTGACCTCCAACAAGATGCGACTATCGCGCCGGCGCATGTGGATGCTGGGCTTCCAAGGGCCACCGTAGTCGGTTCGGTTATCGCATTCGCGGTAAACCACCCAGCTTTCTTCGGGCGCCTGGGCCACGTTGATCTGGGCCCAGGTCTCACGCACCCACAGGCGGTCGCCTGGCCGGCCGTATGGACATTCAGGGTTGCGTTTGGTCGGGTCTGGGTGGCGGATGAACGGCTGGCCAAGACCGTAGCTGCCGATATCGCCCTTGCTGTTGGGCTGCACCTTCACAGCCCGGCGGGTGACGGTCTTCCGGCCCTCCAGGATGGCGCGGACCATATGCCCGCTGAACAGGATCGGGCGTTCCTTTGCTTGAGACATAGCTTCACCTCGCCGCCACTCGGCGGATTAGTTAAGATCGGTGGAAATAAGTGGGACCAGGGGAGGTCCATCAGGCAGAAGTCTTGGAAGGCTCAAATCCTTGCTGCGCAAGTTGGATGGAAAGACCATGCCGGATATAGAAAAAAGATATCGCGCTTACAAATTGCTGCGGGAGCTGGACTCGCTCACTTCAACCATCATGAATCAGGTAGCTTACGGCCGCTTGGGAGGTCCAGAATGGCAAGCAGCATGCGACGCGCACCGCGCTGCGTTCAACGCCTGGATTGAATTTGCTGATTCGGTTACAGCCGAAGCGAGAGACAGAGCCAGCCCTTCTTAATACGTATGAAACTTATACAAAATATCAGATCTGTATAACTTTTTTGCCGACTGTCGCTTCGCTAGGTTTTCTGATCTATGTCACTTGAAGTTTTTTGTGCGCGATTTATTTTGACCCTCTAATGGACGAACAATAAAGATTGGAGGAGGGTCACATGCGAGTTCGTGGAAATGTGTTCTGGGAATGGGCAGATCCATCGCTTCACCACCGTACACACGACGAAACACTCGACGACGGAACGCATATTGACGTTGAGGTGAGGCTTTCATCCACAGGGCAAACACAGATGTTCATCGGCGTTTATGCACCCGAAGGCTTGGCCGTGCACGAGGAGGCTTTCGATTCCCGTCCTGGCGAGTCGATGACTCGGGCGATGGCATGGGGTGTAGGGCGGGCGCGCCGGATAGCGACTGAAGGTTTGCATGCCGTCACACCCAAAGCTTCCGCTGGGTAGAGCTGCCGTTCACTCTAGCTGGCTCGGGATCGGAAGCTGAGCCAGCCCCTGTCCACCGCCATCATGGCACCAAGGCGGAGTACAAATGTACTCCTTACGCGCAGGCTGAAAGAAATATTGATCGAATCGGAATCGCTGATGTCACTACAGTGTCCCTCCGTGAGAGGGGATGCTGCTGCTACATTGCGAGAACCGAAATGCCTCAGTCAGATGAGCGATACATCGCTTACCAATTGCTGCGTGAGCTTGAAGCTATCACGTCTTCAATAATGGCCCAGGTAGCGTACGGACGATTCAGGGACGCCGCCTGGTTAGCGGCTCAAGTGGCGCACCGGGAAGCTTTCGAGAAGTGGATGCTTCATGCTGCGACACTCAATCCGCCTGAGAGCGGGTTGACGGCCTCTGATGGGACGTTTGCCGGGGAGGTTCTGGCGGACCCTCTTAATCCTCTGGGCCTCGACCCCAATCAGCTGCCCTGAAAGTTAGCGATAGGGCGAGTGGGCAGTCGCTCAACTTCGCCAGGATCGGCAGCGCTGGCGAACACAGGTCGGATCTCGCGCATAATGCCGAACTGATTGAAACGCCCGACTTCATGCGAATGCATGGCGCGTGTGGTGTCGCAGCACTCACGCCACGGCGTCCACTGTGATCCTGGTCTGTCGGTCATGGTGCGTACCTGGTAGCCGACTGGCTCAACCTGATGCTGCTCGGATGGCTGAGCCAATAGGGCGCGCAGCTCGTCAGCAGCACGCAGCCAGCCGTCGCGCACGTACACGCTGTCAGGCAGCTTCGGTAACTCCTCGCATTTGTCCAAGGCGTCGCTCAAGGCCACGAAGTCGACCCGCTTACAGTCAATTCCTTCGTCCCCGCAATCCTCGCTGTTATCGGCAAGCCAGTGCGCGGCGCTGGCCACTCCGGCCAGAAGGCTGATGAGCTGCAGGGCGCGCTCACACGGTACGCTGACCATCTCTGTGTTGCTGTATCGGTTTTCTGTGGGCATGGGGATACCTCAAGCGAGACGTTCAAGTTGTTGTTGGATGCGCTGGCCGATCCAGCGGACGACGAAGACGGCCTTGCTGTTGCCGATCGCCTTGTAGCGCGGGCCGTCCGGGCATAGGCCTGGGACGCGACCGCGATAGGGGGGCAGTGTGTAGTCGTCAGGAAAACCCTGTAGACGCTCGCACTCCCGCGGGGTGAGGCGGCGCACACCGCTGGGGCCTTGCACTGCCACCTGGCCGCCAGAGTTGGGGTGGCTGCCGCTGTGTCCCATGGCTCGCAACGTGGGAGCCAACTCGCCAGCATCCGCGCCGTGGTCCTTGCAACTGAAGGCGATGCATGGCTGCCCTTGGCCGGGCTTTCCGCCCCCAGCTGAGAGTGTTCCCACTACTTGGCCATCCCCCCCTTCCAACCGCACCTCGGCCCTGCTGTTCTCGGCGAAGGCGAGCACGGCGTTTTCCATGCCGTTGTTCCGCCCGAGCGTGTGAGCCTGCTCGTATCGGACATCGGGATCTTGTGTGCCGTGGACCACCAGCATGCCGCTTTCGGCGTCCTGCTGAGTGGCGCTTCCGGCCGCCTTGCCGTTGGCTTGGAGTGTACCGCTCACAACAAAGGCCTCGGATTCGAAATCCATCCGTCCACTGGCGCTGGAGCAAGCGTTGCGAGCTGGCGCTACATCAATCGGCCCGCTTGTGTTGTTTCCTCCGAATACCCTCGGCCAATCTGGTGGTGAGACTACATGGCCTCCTGTAGCTCCGTCTGTTCCAGGGAAGCCGCCTCCTTCAGTGCGAGCATCAAGGGTGCAGGCAACGTCTTGCCCCTCGCCTCGGCGCGGCGGAGTATCCCGGCGCACGCTTTCGCGCTCAAAAAGTACTTCGAGGGGATCGAACCCTGCTCGAGCACTTGCGACAACGAACACACGGCGGCGTCGTTGGGCCAGGCCGAAATATTGGGCATCCAGAATCCGCCATGCGGCTGTTCGCGTGGGTCCATACACACAACCAGCGTCCTTCCATTTGCCCCCTGGCGGTTGGAGTTCTTCGGATTCGCCCACCAGGGCGCCGAGGAAGCAGCCAAACGCGTTGCCTTTGTCGGAGAGGACGCCGGGGACGTTTTCCCAGAGGCAGGTAGCCTCGGGCTCGCCGCGCTTGATTCGAACATGGTCAATTGCATCGAGCAGCTCCACGTATTTGATGGTGAGGGCGCCGCGGGGGTCGGCCAGACCTTCGCGCATGCCGGCCACGCTGAAGGCCTGGCAAGGCGTGCCGCCGACCAGCACCTCGGGCGCCGGGATCTTGCCGGACAGCACCATGGCTGCCAGGCGGGTCATGTCGCCGTGGTTTGGCGTAGCAGGGTAGTGGTGAGCCAGCACCGCGCAGGGGAATGGCTCAATCTCGGCGTACCATTCGGCACTCCAGCCCAGCGGGTGCCAGGCTACGGTCGCGGCCTCGATGCCGCTGCAGACACTTCCGTAGGTGATGGCCATTTGGTTGTCCTTCATCTTAGATGTTATAAATCGCTAAGAAATTTACTGATGTGATCGCGCGACCTTTATTACTTAGGAATTTGTTATGAACTGGTTTGAGCTGGATGCGGATGCTCTTAGTTACCATAATCTGATGGGCGCATCCCGAGCAGGGGAGCGGCTATTATCGGCATCAGAGATGAATTCGTTTTCTGAGCTTGGTTGGTATTATTATGTTGTTGCTATTTTGGTTTTGCTAATTCTGGGCTGGGTAGTTTTTCGAATTGCCAAGGGCTTGGCTCTAAATATTGGAAGTTATTGGAAGATCTCGTCTGTTTTGTTGTCGGTGCTGGCGGTCTATTCGGCTTTTTTCATTATTCTCCTTTGGGAAGTTCCTTTTACAGAGATTCCTGGTCAGCTTCGAGAAGGAACGTTTGGTGACAGTTTTGGTACACTCAACACGTTGTTTTCGGGGTTCGCATTTTCTGGCGTGCTTATTAGCTTACTTTTTCAACGTAAAGATTTAACCGAAACTCGTAGGCAAATCACCCGTCAGCAGATAGAGTCGCAGTTCTATAGCATGCTATCGTTGCAGCATAGTGTTGTTGCTGAGTTTGATCTAAAAAAGGATGGCGCTGTAACTATGGCTGGGAGGGATTGTTTCAAGACGTGGTACAACTACCTCCGGAAATGCTATTTAGAAAGGTTGCGTAATCATGATGGGGGGGTCGAGGAGGCCTATGAAGATGTTTGGGTTAGATATCGCGGAGATTTGAGTCTGTATTTTCGAAGTCTCTATTCAGTGTTTCGGTATGTGTCTGAGTGCGATCATTCTGATAAGTTAAAATTTGGAGTTATTGCCAGGTCGTTTTTGTCTGACTTCGAGCTAGTTATTCTGTTCTATAACTGCTTGAGTTTGAGAGGGTATGGGTTTCAGAAATACGCAGAGGAGTTCGCTATTTTTAATAATTTGGATCCAATGATGCTTATGGAGGTGTCTCATCTAGCACTCATGGAAGAAAGTGTTTATGGGAGAAGCAATGAAATGCGCCAGTGGCGGAGCTTTCTATTGGAAAGTGAAGAAATACACTGAAATTGAGGGTTGGAGGGTAGCGCCGGAGGGTCAGGCGGCTTTGACCTCGCCCTGCTGGGCGACGATTGCCTTAGCTGCGTGGTTGATCAGGTACAGGCGGTTGATCAGGCTTTCGCGCGGCTTGTCGATGGTGATCTCCCAGTAGTCGCAGCCCAGGCCAAGCTCTTCGTGGTGCTCGCCCATGAACATGCTGGCTTGCTCGACGTAGCTGATGTCATCGGCCTCGCTCAGGAGATCGTTCAGCGAGTCCCAGAAGTCGCGGCCATCCTCGCCATAGGGAATGGCTGCAAGATGCTCTTTAACCAGCTTCCGGAGCTCGTCCCATCGGCCGGCCTCGTGGCGTCCGCCGTCGTTGCGCATCCACTCGGGCAGGGCGTCGAACTGGTCTTCGTCGGTGTTATCGCAGACCTGGCTGCATACGCCAATAACCAGTGCCGCGCGGAAGGCTTGCTCGTCAAACTCACGCTCGCGGCAGTGCTCTTCAAGCTTTGAGTGGATGTAGTAGCCGATGTCGTCGCCCGCCAGGAACTCAATGCCGTAGGACAGGCCGACGTTGAAGGTCAGGCCGTCGATATCACCGATCGTGGCGATACCGAATCGGGTGATCAGGATGTCGAATGCGTAGCTGGTGGTGCGCGGGGCCTTGCAGCGCCATGCCTTCAGCTGGTCGGTGTCAGCCAGGACGGTGTATTCGTGGTCTTTCAAGCACTCGGCGGCTCGCTCGCGGCGCCCGGCCTTTTCGGCTTTTCGCTGAGCGATCCATTCTTGGTGGCGTTGTTCGTCGTTCATGGCTCTCTCCATGCATGCGCCGCCCTCCGTGGCCGGATGCGGCATGGTGGCAATTTGGTTTGTGATGGGGTATTACGGGGGACCGGCATGGGGCCGGGTCAAGGAGCGATGATGCAGGACTACTCAGATCGCGAGTTAGACGGGGCGCTTATTGCGGCAATTCATCACGAAAGCTTCCTTATGAAGGCGAGCCATGATGAATTTATCCGATTGGGCGAAAAGCAAATCCTAGCGGTGCTGACCCCAACCGAGCAGGTGCAGCTATTCAGTAGCTACAGCTCCTTCCTGCATCACCTATATGAATTTTGCGTCGCATGTTTCATGCGCGATCAAGGCACTGACAAAGGTTTCTCAGGTCATGCAGGGTCGGTTAAGAAGGACGCGCTTTTCCAGTCAGAGGCCAGACGAGTGTTTCGCTCCATTGTCGAGCGGCTAAATTCGGGGCGGGGTTACGGATGGGAAAATGATGTCGCGTATTATGACATCGAAATTCCACCTGATTTCGGCGCTAAATTTAGGAAAGTTCGAAACAGCGCTGCCCATGCCATTACTGATCGGACCTCAGGTGAGGTTGACCTTTCAGATTTTTATGAGAAATACCATAAGTACGCCTACGAAATATTCCGAGCAGCCTTTCAGTACTGGGGGAAGTACGATATTGGCCAGCTGGACATGAAAGCCATCGGGCGCTTTACCGTTATCACCGCTGAGCACGCTCAATTGATTGAAGGCGCAAAGACCTCATCCCCCGGATCTTTCTGAATCATCAGCATGCTCTTCCGGTCGAAGGCTAGGGCCAGGCGCGGCGAGATGTTGATCTCATGCCGCGGCGGGGTGAGAAACTTCGCCGCGTGCATCCGGCCTAGGGCGTGAATTCCGTGAATCAGCGCCTCGATCATCTGGCTGTAGGTGGCGTCCACCCACCCGCATATCGCTCGCAGGTGCTGGGCGGTTCGCTTCCTGGCTGACAGCCGCAGCGACTCAGACCGCGCCACAGATCGGTGAGCTTCAATTTCGTGGCGCGCGATCCTGAACAGAGCGTGATGCCCGAGCGCTTCGATGTGGTGAATCATCAGCGTCATCGCCTCGCCCTGTTCCTCTATGCTGGCCCACTCCATCAGCTCTAGCAGGGCCTGTTTAGTCCCTGATCGAACCTTCAAACGCAGGTCTTCTTCCTGGTGTTTTGCTGACTTCTCGCGCCGGCGCCGGTCGCGCTCTGCCTGGTCCATCGCCATACGGCACCTCTTTCAATCCGCTGGGCGGGATGTGTATGTGCAACTGGCGGCGACGCTGCTGCGTGAGTTTCTGGATGCGTCTCATGGGTGGCACACCTCAATAGGTGTTTTCTTCGTCGAGCCAGAGGGCATAACCACCAGTAGACGCTTGTTTCCTCGGTATACGCCCCAAGGCTGACCAGTGGATCTGGCCATGGCCGCCGCGTACTTCACGGCGGGCACGGGCTGGGAGATTGTGGCGATCATGGCCTACCCCCGATTCCGCTGGAGCGGGAAGTCAATGTCGAACTCGGCAAGAATGCGCGCGAACCTGCAGTTACCGATGCCCAGCTCCAAAGTCACGCCCCACCGGGACTTGCCGGCACCACGCAGGGCAATGATCTTGTCGGCGAGGTCACGATCCTCCTGGCTCGGTTCGGTCTTTACCTTCTCCGGTCTGGCCGGTTTCGGCGGGCTGAAGAACCTAAATCCTCCCCGCGCTGCTACGCCCCAGAGAGCGGTCTTGGTTTCGCCCAGCAGCTTTGCGACCTCACCACAGGTCATGGTCTTGGCGAGCTCTTCGATCTGAGCTGTGCGTGCCTTGGCGCGGCTTTTACGTTCGCCGCCGCGCTCCTGCTTGACTGGCTTGACCCGCGTCGGCTTCGGCTCAGGGTGATGGCGCTGCCGGAAGGGCACGTACTGGAACCCCTCCAGCACAATGATCCGGCCGCCAGACGAGAGGAAGGCCGCTTTGGCGGCCTCCAGGTCGATTGATGGGTTCATGCTGACCTCACTTGATGCGGATTGAGCTCTCGCCGCACTCCAAATGCGCCCAGGCTGGCTCAGGTCTCAGTTCGTGTTCGCAGTCTTCACCCGCGGCCATGCGCTTGCGGACGGCTTCGTTGTGCTCGCGATCGGCTTTGAGCTTTGCGGCGATGGCGTTCTTGTCCGGCGCGATCTTGGTCACGACCGAAGTCAGGTCGTCTGGCACCGCCTGTTCGTTATCGACGATGACCCGCTCCTTACCGGTGACCAGGCTGATGGTGAACAGCGGACGCTTGATCGACTTGATGTTGGCTGCATCCATGTTTCGGCGAAGGTAGTCGGTGATAGCCGTGACGCTGTTGGCCTTGATGCGCTTGAGCTCATTGAGGCGGTCAATCTCCGCGTCGATCGCGCTGATGTCACCCTCGATGTTCCGGCGCAGCATGACGATGTTATCTGCCTTCACTTCAAACTCGCCCTGGATGCCGGCCATGGTGTCCTGAATAGCCTGCTTGAGGCCTTCGTCGTCGGTGTCACACATGGCGGCGAGTTCGGCCATCTGGGCGGTGAGTGCGTAAAGCTGGGTCATGCTGCGGCCTCCTGCGGCTTGCCGGCTTCGAGATTCTTCAATTCAAGGGAGATTCGGGCGGCGCCTTTCTCATCCTTGCGGCCGATGAGCTTGCGCACAGCGTGGTCGTAGATTTTCTTGCGCTCATGCGGCGTCACCGCCTTCTGCATGGTCTCGATCGTGTCCTTGATGAAGTCCAGGCGCTCCTGCTGTTGGCGCTCGATCTCGGCCTGGCGGTCTTCGGCCTGCTCGATCGCCTGCTCGGCCTGCAGCTGCTGCACGTAATTCACGTCATCGAACATGCCCAGGAACACGTCGGCGCTGAAGCCCAGCATGGACAGGGCTTTCTTGATGGCGTCGGTAAGCGACTTCTTCGGCGCCTCGCCATCAGTGGTCATGCCGTACTTGGTCTTGTACTGGTACCGGGTGCAGCCGTACTGCTCGACCTCGCCGCGCTGGCCGTCCTGCATGAACCAGAGCTGAATCTTGACGGTGTGGCCGATCTCCCGGCCAAGGCAGATTCGCTTGTCACCTTCGCCGGCAAACACCTCGTGTCCGTCGTCAAAGCGCTCTTCCAGAACCTTCCAGCCCCAGCCGATCCCGACTGGGCCGAACATTTCGGTCGCCTTCATGACCATTGCGGTGCCGTTCAGGCTGGTGATCTTCTGGCCGCCGACCTCGGCGTTTTTGGTGAAGCGGGTATCGGTCGTCTGCACCTGCTCCCAGATGCGCATGTTGGTAGTGGACATTAGAAAACCTCGCGCCAGGCCGGCGCCGTCAGTTGGAAGGGGAAATGCCAGGTCACCCAGGCACGGAGGTACGCTCCAGGCCCTGGCTGCGGCGGATGGTTGCGCGCTCTCGCCGCTTACGCTCCCGAAGGGGTACGGCTATCCCGAAGGCCCGCCGTGCGCCGGGTGTGAATTCAAGAAGTGATGGTGCCGGCCAGGGCGCTCAGGAGGAGCCAGCCGGTGCAGAAGGTGAGGGCTATGAAGGAGCCGCGCCAGGTAGCGAATCGGCGGGCCCGCTGGTACCCAGTCACGCCTGGACCTCGTAGGCCAAGGTACACATGCCGCAGAGGTAGGCCCGGCCTGACCAGGCCGCCGGGTTCTCGATGTGTGCTAAGCGCGCTTGATTCATGGCGTCCGCCATGGTCAGCCCCTTGAACACCAGCAGGATGCGGTCATCTGGCAGGGCCTGCGCAGCCTCGGCCACCTGGTCGTCGATGATCGACGGGAAAATAGGCGTGGTCATGCAACCTCCTTGCGCCCATCAACGATCTTGTTGAGGCGCCCGCAGTAGTGGTTGAACTCTTCGATGGTGATGCGCTGGTCGGCCATCATTTCGGTCAGTTGCTTTTGGATCATCGCGGACCAGCTCACCGGGGTTGATGGGTCGGCCAGCGCGTCCAGTTCGTTGTCGAGCAGAACGTGGGGGCTCATTGCGAGTCCTCGGCCTGGGCCAGCACTCCCTCTTTGGCGAATGGCTTGAGCAGCGTCCGGGCGATCTCCTGCAACATTGATTCAGGGTTTGGCACGTTCATAGCTTCGTCCGCTGCGGCTGCCGCGTCGCCGGATGATTTACAGCGCGCGGCCAGGACCAGGCGGCCTAGAACCGAACCGCTTATGCCTGACTGGCACAACTGGCTCATCACGAACTCATCAACCGCCTGGGCGAAGCGCTCGAAGGTGACGCCCTGCTGTGGCCGCAGGCGGCGCTGAAACACGAAGTCGCGGCGCGCCATCAGCTCAGCGATGCCGTCGTCGATCCAGATGCGCTCCGCCTCTTCCGCCGGGCTCTCGTTTACCGCTGGAGGCAACTGGTTGTCGTACTGCCATTGTGCTTCTCGAAGTGCGCCCATGGCGTCCTCCTGGTGGTTGTGCGGCCGCATTGGCCAGGCGTCAGGCGCGGGTGACCAAACCCACCGTGAAAGGTGGCCTGGCGCCTGCCAATGCGGTCGTTTTGAAGGGAAGGGGATGCGGGACGCATCGGTGGCCACTCTCCGGGGCAAACAGAGTGTCGGGATACCTCACCAATGGGCGAGACGCTACCCACGCTCACAATTCGCGGCGATCAACTTGCGTTCAGAGTGGCCACCGATGCAGCCTGCGATGGGTAGCAGGGCATCGGGCCGTCTTTCCGGCTGTGATTGAGTTAGCTGTGGGTCAACGAAAGGCTGCTGATGACGCAGATTGAGCCATCCTCCGCCGGCGTGGCATCGGTGTAGGCGATCTGGTTGTAGACACCACCATGGAACTCAAACAGACGAGAGTCCCACGTGTCGTCGAGCTGCAACGCTCCGGATGAGCCTGATACTCCGTTGCACTGAGCTGCAACGGTGACCAGCCCTTTCGCGGTGACGTGGATGCTTACGGTGAACTTCGCTCCGAGCGGTACACCTTTGAGCACAGTCGAGTTAACGGGGGTAGTCTGGTTGTATGTGGTGCGGAAGCCCATGGTGATGTTCCCCTTGTTCCAGAACACCTTCACTGGAGGGCTGTCATCACCGCGGACATGCATTTGCGAAATCACGACCTTTTGCGCCGAGTTGACCTTGGTGAGCGTCATCTGCTGACGATTCCAGTGATTCGGTGCACTGGCCAGTGTCCAGTCGGTTGATTCGGACCATTCGCAACGGGTCCGATGCGTGCTTTTGCTCGAGGCGCCCTTGGTGGGTGCCGAGAACTTGATAGAACCGTCGCTCAAGACCTTTACGACGCTCGGGTATTGGGCGATCGCCACCGCGCCGCTCACCTCGAGAGCGACAGGGTTTGTCGAAGATATTGGCACGGGGGTGGTGATCGTTAGATTGCTGATGTTTACGGTCATGGGTTACTCCTGACGATAAAATCATTGGCCTGGCACGATTGCCTTCCAACCGTGATGCGGGCATCCGCATCCCTCTGTGCACTTTGGAAATGCGCAGAAGGATGAGTTCGCGAGTAATTCGAGCCGGCTAGGCCCTGTCGCCAAGGCCAGCCAGTGAAATCTGTGTTTCTCCGCACCCGCTTACCAGGTCATTCACTCAGTTCGGTCAACACCTCGTCCGCCGTCGCAGTGGGCTGCGCGTGGGCAGGCTGTCGGGCCTGTCGGATCGCCGGTCGCCGGTAGAGGCAAGTGCGGTTTTGTTCATCGGTTTACTGACCTCCCACCGATGGAGCCGGGAGTGACCTAACCGGCTGGGCCGGGTAGTCGGGCATGGCGCTGGTTGTTAAAGAGCGGTGAGGCTTGAGGGCCTCCCGAGGGCCTCAGTGGCGCCACGATGGGTGTAAATATGTACCAGTGGTTCATATTGGTCAAGTACCAAAAGTACATAAATTTTCTCCGGGTACAGAAAAGCCCGCGCAGAGGCGGGCTACAGGAAGGGATACTTCAGGCGCCAGGGATGCGCGCAGTGCGACGTGTAGTTGCTACAATCTGCGTCTCAAGGAAAAGGAGTGGCTATGCGAAAATTCTTTATGGCCGGCGCTCTGCTTGCCATGGTGTCCTCTCCAGCGCAGGCTTCCGATGTGGATCCTGTAGACGCCGTGGAGATCTGGAAGTCAGGCTGCTCCGATTTCAAGAGCGGAATGAGGTCAGGCGATTTCAGGGGCTGGCTACGAATCCCGGATAAGGATCCGCGCTATGCAGGAATGGCTAAGGGCATGGCCGCGCGGATTTATCTAGACGGCTGGAATACAGCTAGGGCGAGGAGCGGTGCGGCTAATTGCGATGACCTGGCGGCGTCGATCGCGATTGACTACGCACGCTGAGCACCACTGGGCATGAAAAAGCCCGCCGAGGCGGGCTGATTTAAAAGGTTGTGGCTTTCAATGACCTATAAATTTCGCAGCAGTGAATGCTAGCCCTGCCAAAGCGGCTGCCACTCCAACGAATTTCCAGGTCTGCTCATTCAGTGATTTTTGGAACGCGACCGCAAGATCTTGTATGTCTTTGCTGCTCGCACGCACCAAGCCATTGAGCTCTTCCTTGGAGGAAAGCCCAGCCATATCGAGCTTCGTAGCCATCCCGGATTGCATGGATTCAAGCTGGGTCTCTATGCGCACAAGTTTCTCCCTAATCTCAGGGATAGCTTTCTCTAGTGCCGAAACGCGCGCTTCCAATTGGGGGCCTCCCGGTGGCTCTCCACCTCCATGCTTGAAGACTGCTCCAATTTCTTGGCGGTACTCTTCCATTAGGTACCTGATATTGTCAGCCATGATCGGTATTTTTTCCATTCGAGAGCTGGAGCACGAGGTCGTTGAAGCGCTCAAGCTCGGCAACCACATTATCAATATTGTCGAAAGCCTCCAAGCCTTCCTTCTGAGCATCCTTGTCATCCATTAGGCTTATGACAGAGGACAGCTTGATAACGGAAACAGCCAAAGCCGTGATCGCGTCATGCAATGGAGCGGTAAGGTTGACTACTTCCTTGAAAGAGACCATGTGCTCATCTTTTTCGCAATGATCATTCATAAGGCGTGATCCTGATTGCTAAATGGGGTTGTAACCTGCGAGCACGAAATCAAAGCAGCACCGAGTACCAGAACACCTTACCCAGCACGCTGATCCCGCTCTCGGCCAGCTGCTGCGCGGTGTACTCCTCGTCCGGATGCTCGTCCTGGTTGAAGCTGCGGAAGCGCAAGCCGCCCCCAGGTATGCGGTACAGCGTCTTCACGCGCAGCTCGCCGCCATGGTCGATCGCGTACATCTTCCCGTCCTTTACCGCGGTCGACGACTTGTCGACGCCCACTGTGCTGCCGTCCGGCAAAACTGGCTCCATGCTGTTGCCGTGCACGGTCACGCACACGGCCTGGTCGAACTGCACGCCCTGATTGCGCAGGGTCTGCTTGCCGAAGCGGAGCTTTCTGCTGCTCGACTTCTCGATCACTGTGCGTCCAGATCCTGCGGACAGTTCTACTTCCTTGAGGAACGGCACGTAGACCTCGTCGTCGTCCAGAGGGGTGTCATCGTCCCATACAGAGATAGAGCCGAGAAGGGTGGCGTTGCTGATGGGTGCAGTGGTCTGCGGCTGATTGCCTGCTTCATCTGGTCCGGTCATGTCGCCACGGCCGTACTCCAGCCATTCAACGCGCACGGAAAGGGCCGCAGCAAGCGCGAGCATCTTCGCCCCGCCAGGCATGGACTCACCATTCAACCATTTGCTGGTTGCCTTGGGCGTAACCCCGATGAGATTGGCGAGACGAGCCCCCGCACCCCAGGCAGCGAACCCGTTGTGATCAAGCGCTTTCTTTAATCGCGACGCAAAGGCCGCGCGGACTTCTTCGATATGAACCATAGGTTCAATATCGCATGGGCTTGCATGTACTTTCAGTTCCGACATAATATGTACTGACAGTTCATTTTTCGTTTGGAGGCCCCATGCAGGAGCTCAAGAAGGCAATCGATGACGCAGGTGGCGTAACTGCCGTTGCGCTCGCTTGCGGGAAAACGCCGCGCGCCGTCTACAAGTGGCTCACCGCTGGTTGCCTCCCGCGCACCGAATACACCGGCGAGACCAACTACGCCGAAAAGATCGCAGCCCTGGCCAAGGCCAATGGCAAGCCGTTCAAGGCTCAGCGCCTTCTGGCTGTCACTGCGCCGACCAAAACCGCCGCCTAACCCATCCCAACCGCAAGGAGCAGTACAGCCATGAGCGACCTGTCGCGACCCAATCACAAGCATGTAAATCAGACAAAAGTTCTGCTGGATGACGAATTCGAAGAGCTGCTGCGTTGCGCTGCGCGCATCCATCGCACCAGGAAAGCCGTGCTTGCTCGCGACGTCCTGAAGTCCTGGCTGCTTGATGTTGTTGGCAATTCTATCCGCGACGACCGAGCGGCCTGAAGCGAAACCGTAGGGACCCAGCAGGGACCCGATAGGGACCGGAGGCGATATGCCAGAAGAACAAGGCATGGAGCTTGGCGAGCTGCTTGATCCGGGTGAGTTGAAACTGTTGGAAGCCGAGGCGGCGAAGCGGGGGATGACTCCGGCGGAGCTGGCGAAGATCGGGATTCAGCAGGAACTGACCAGGCGCACCAGGCCAAGAGCCATGACCGGGACGATTCAAGCGTTCCGCGCTCGATAAACGAGCACAAAAAAGCCGACGGTCGAGGTCGGCGTTTTCGTTACTGCGATATGTGAGAGAGATCATGACAAACATCGTCCCATTACGCAATACCGGGGGGTTTACCCGGATGGACAATCAACTGATGGATGGCCTCATGGCCATTGACCTGTCCGCGCGCGAGATGAAGATCGTGCTGTACGTGGCCAAGGCCACCCTGAACTTCAACGAAGGCGCCCAGCGCATCCCGGCCACGGCGATCGCCAAGGCTACCCACATTCACCCTGACACCATTTCCAAGGCCATCTCGGGCTTACTGCGGCGCCGTGTGCTGTTCCGTGAGGGCGGGGCGCGTGGCGATATTGGCTTGTGCGACCCGAAAGAATGGGTATTCATCGAAGAGCCGAAACAGACCAAATCGTCTGACTCGGCTCAAATCGTCCGAATCGGACATGCGTCGAAACAGACCAAAATCGACGACTCCCTTCTCTATTCCAAGAATAAAACCCCCTATGAAAATCTTCCTTCGGAAGATATTTCATTGCCCCCCCAGGCTGAGCCAGCCAAGCCTGAGCGCAAAGCTCCGTTCGGCCTGAGCAACCTGCTGGCCGACAATCCCCACCAGGTCCCCGAGCAACTGCTGACCGACTGGCTGGCCCAGCGCAAGGCGAAGAAGGCCGCCGTAACCGCCACCGTCTGGTCGACCGTGAACACCGAGCTAGCCAAGTGCGCCGAGGCTGGCATATCGGCTTCGGCGGCGATCACTGAGGCCCTGTCCGCTGGCTGGCAGGGATTCAAGGCCAGCTGGGTCATCAACCGAGTTCGCGACACTCGCCAACAGCCGGCTGCGCAGTCCCGTCACCACGGGTTCCAAGACATCGACTACACGCAGGGCATGACCGCCCGGGGAGATGGCTCGTATGACTTTTAGCGCCGTAGACCTCGCCATCAACGACATCGAGCGCCGCCTTGGCGTGATTGCCAAGCAGGCCGGCCAGTGCGAGAAGCACGGCGAGTTCGCGGTGATCATCCGCAAGACTGGCCAGAGCGGTTGCCCAAAGTGCGCGCAGGAATCCCGCGACGCCCAGGAAGTGGCCGACAAGCAGGCAGAATGGGAGCGCGGAGCCGCTGCACGCCTTGAGCGCAAGCTGGGCGCCGCGCTGATCCCGCGCCGCTTCCAGGGCAAGACCTTCGCCAATTACCGCGCCGAGACCGACACCCAGCAGCGCAACCTGACCCGGTGCCGCGAGTACGCCGACCAGTTCGCCCGCCACCGGGAGGATGGGCGTTGCATCGTGATGACCGGAACACCCGGTACCGGCAAGACCCACCTGGCCGCCGCCATCGCGTCGCAAGTCGCCACCACCACCAGCATGACCGCCGTCTACCGCACCGTCAGCAGCATGCTCCAGTTCATCAAGGGCAGCTACGGCGACAAGGCTGAGTACACCGAGGCCCAGGCCTTCGCCAGTCTGGTGGAGCCTGACCTGCTGATCCTCGATGAAGTGGGTGCCACCAAGCCGAGCGAGTACGAGCTGGCCACCCTGTTCAACGTGATCAATGGCCGCTACGAAGACCAGCGCCCAACCATCGTGATTTCCAACCTCGATGCTGGCCGCCTGGGCGAGGTGCTGGGCGAGCGTTCGGTTGACCGCCTGCGCGAAGGTCGCGGCATCGGTCTGGTGTTCGACGGTGAATCGCAGCGCCTGCGCAAGGAGGCCATCTGATGACCCCTGCACAAGAAATCACAGTCGCCCAGCTCAAGAGCCAGGGCTTCGCGCAGGTCGTGGAAGGCCGCGAAATCATACGCATGACCAAGGGCGCAGACCGCCGCGTCGTGATGGCCGATGGCAGCCAGAAGCGCGGGTATCACGTTGAGTTCGAGCGCGCCGGGCAGCCGGCCGGGGAGGGGGTGTGATGGATCCTCGATATCAGGAAGCCAAGCGAAAGTGGGAGCAGTTCGTTCAGGAGGAAACCGCATCCTGGCCGAGCGACAAGCCTGTGATCATCGTCGAGTACTCCGTCTTCGGCATGAGCTGGGAGGAGAACGGCATTTACGGCGTTCGCGGCAAAGTGAGCATTGAGCAACTCCAGAGCATCGAGGCCCAGCTGAAGACCGACGAAGAGATTGGAGAGCAGCACCACATGCTGAAGGGCGAAGGTGACTACCTGCTGGCCGTGACCTACGACGATGGCGAGAAAGACGACTACGGCCGGTACATCCACTCGCCCTACTGGGACATGAGTGTGATCGGGTTTCGCACCTTTGACGAAGTGATGGCCGGGCGCGTGGTTGCCGAGGAGAAGCACTGATGGACACCAACAAGATGCGCGAAATGCGTGAAGCCTTCGAGCGCACCAACTCCCGCGACCATCGCCGCCAGCCGCCGAAGGGCAACAACTACATCGACCCGATGGCCCAGGCCGACTGGGAGTCGTTCCAGAAGGGCTGGCAGGCCAGTCGAGAGGCCGTGGTGGTGGAGCTGCCGCCCAAGATAAGCGCGCACAACACCACCGAAGGCGGCTTTGTTCGGCCAGAGGCTGAGCACTACGACGAAGCAATTGACGACTGCCGCGCAGCGATCGAGGCCCAGGGTATGAAGGTGGCGCCATGACTACTCAAAACCCAAATTCGACCCTTCTGGTCGCGCGCCTGCAAGCCCAGGACGAAGAGATCAAACGCCTCAACCGCCAGCTCGACGGCGCCAAGGACTACATAAAGCTGATCGAGCAGAACCTGGCCAGTGTCCGCGGCTCGTGCAAGGCCCAGGGCGAAGACCTGCGCAAGATCCGCCACTCCAGCGCGCAGTACTTCCGGGCCATCAGCTGGATGATCCACCACTTGAACCTTGGCCAAGTGGGTATGCCTGGCTGGGTCCGTCAGACCTTGCGGCATGTGCTGGATGTTGAGCAGCGGCCGCTGGTGAAGAAGGAGGTGGCCAATGGCTGAGGTTATCGCGAAGCCGCGGCACTTCTGGTCGTCCGGCCCGTCCCGCGTGCGTGACGTGTGCAGGCTGGCGTACCTGTTCGCCACTGAGCTCTCCGTGTCTGGGGCTATTGAGATCATCGTCCGCCCGGTGAAGTCCCGCCGAACCCTGGAACAGAACGCAAAACTCTGGGCCATGTTGGCCGACATCTCCCGCCAGGTTGAGTGGCCGGTGAACGGCGTCATGCAGAAGCTCGACAGCGAAGACTGGAAGGCACTGATGACCGCTGCTGCCCGCCAAGAGGTGCGGATGGCCTCCGGCATCAACGGCGGCGTTGTGATGCTTGGCGTCAGCACCCGCCGGATGTCCGTGGCCGAACTGGGCGACGTTATCGAGTGCATGTACGTGTTCGGCTCCGAGCGCGGTGTGAGCTGGAGCGAGCCCAAAGGGCAGATGCCTGAGCAGTGGGAGGCGGCCGCATGAGGACGGCTCTCAAGGAAGTGAAGCAGAAGACGTGCAAGGCCTGCGGCTGCAAGTTCCGGCCATCGCTGTCGACGCAGAAGGCCTGCAGCGTGGCGTGTGCGCTGGACCTGGCGAGGAAGCCAGAGAACCAGGCGGTGGCGCGGAAGGCGATCGCCCAGCGGGAGCGCCGCGAGATCCAGGTGCGCAAACAGAAGCTCAAGAGCCGAGCGGATTACATCCGGGAAGCCCAGATCGAGTTCAACACCTTCATCCGGCTGCGCGACAAGGACGAGCCTTGCATCTGCTGCGGTAGTTATGGCCCCGGCGAAGACTGGCTGACCGGAGGTAAGTGGGACGCTGGCCATTTCCTCAGTCGAGGCGCTTACCCAGAGCTTCGCTTCGACGAGGACAACTGCCACAAGCAGCTCAAGTCCTGCAATGGCGGCTCGGGCAAGTACGCCGCCAAAGGCCGGACTGTTGCTCAAGGCTACCGCGAACGGTTGATCCAGAAGATTGGCCAGGAGCGCGTTGACCGACTCGAAGGCCCTCATGAGGCCAAGCGTTACACCATCGAAGAACTCAAAGGCATCAAGGCCCTATATCGGGCAAAGGCCAAACAGCTCAAGGAGCAAGCAGCATGAACTGGGGATTAATCGGATGTGCATTCTTCGGTCTCCAGGTGGTGGTATGCCTGCTGACCTTGGCTATGGGGTTGAAGATCGCGGCTTGCCGCAAGCGTGTAGGGGGTGGCGGATGCAACTGAACAGCGCGCGCCAGGCATGGCACGACGCCCTGTACGTCCCACGGGATAGCCAGGGCGCCGTGATGCAGGAAATGGGGCTGCTGGGGCGCATGATCCAGAAGACCGACAATCAGCGGAAGGCTGGACACCAAGCTCACCAGGCTCTGGCTGCTCACATTCAGCGGGCGATCGACACGCTGCCGGCGCACCTAAAGGCATTCGGTACGCATATGTACAGCCCGATGGCTACGGCAGACGACGCAGAGGAGGCGCACGAAGCTATGTTCCGCGTGGCCTATGCCGCTGGCCCGCGGATGTATGCCAAGAAGTTCGAGAAGGCCCGCATGGTGGCGCTGGGGGTGCTGCATCGGTACCGCCGCATGCATCAGGGCGGACAGAGCGAAGGGATCGATCCTTGTCCGACGCCGGAAGGGTTCCGTGAGTGGTTGCTGCGCATGTTGGGCTTGGAGCTTGACTCGAGAAATTGGGAGCGCGAGTGGCAGGACTTCGTCGAGGCATGTTTCAACGCCTGCAACGATCTGGACAAGGCTGCATTGGTGCCCGTTTCATCGGCGATAAAAATCATGAAAACAGCCGCTTGACGGAATTGTGCGGCTGATGGCACTATTTCGCCATCCTGATAATTTTGCCTTTGGCAAACGTCACATAGAGCCCGGCCTAGCGCCGGGTTTTTTATTGCTCTCAAGAGGCCCTCATCCGGGCCTGATATCCCAGGAATCACCTATGGCCGAACCAGCAAGCACGACTGCCGGCGTCCTGCTGGTGAAGTACGGCGTGATCATTGGCGGCTTCGCAGGGGCGATCCTCTCCCTGACCTTCCTGCGAGGTCTCACCAGGGGCCAGGCTGTCGCAGCGTTCTTCACCGGCTTCGCATCAGCAGTATTCTGCACCCCGCTAGCCATCAGCTACTTCAGCCTTGGCGCAAGCGGAGAAACCCAATACGGCGTGGCCTTTCTGATAGGCCTTCTGGCAATGAACATCATCCCGGTGCTGAAGTCGCTCGTCGGGCAGTTCGGAGCCAAGGGAGCTACCTGATGAGCTCGACCCTGATTTCACTCCTGATCGGTGCCAATGCCTTCCTGAGCGTGATGGTGGTTCTCGCTGCGTGCGACTACCTGCGCCGGATCAGGCCAATGGATGAGCCACTGCTGGCCATCGCATTCTACTTGGTGGCGATCGGCGCGTTCGGCGCCTTCGTCCTCGCCATGAACGGCCATGTGCCCACCTTGTACGGCGTTGTCCTTAAGCTGGGGATCGTCCTGTACGCGGTAGCCCGGCGTGGCCATGTGTTCCAGCCGGGGTAGGGCGCATAGAGCCTGATCGCCTCAATGGCTGTTCTGTTTAGCCAAAAGCTGATCCCTCAAGGCGGTCGCGTCAGGCTCCAGATCGAACTCACCGAGCCGCTCGCCCGTGATTCGATTCTCGACTACGAACCACATGAGCTGGCCTGGAGCATAGTCGTTCGCCTCGCCTGGCTTAATCGCCCTGACCACAACCTTTGGCACTCTGCGCACCACAAGGTCTGGTCCATACAGATCATCAAGGCCGTTCAGCGCCTCGCAGAGACGTACTGCGGTACCAAGGTCTGGTAGTGGATGCGGTATGCGCGCCTTAGCGTTCAGCTTCTTATCGAAGATGTGGTAGGCCTTCCCAAACGGGTAGGCGATCAAGTTTGTGTCGACGACTGTAAAGCGGCTTTCCATGGTGAGGCCCTCGTGGAGTGACACTACTCAATAGCCGCTAGGTGCCTTCATTGCAAGGCGTAGGTGAGTGACGATGAAGCCTGAACCTCCCGCTGATTTACTGGAGTCGCTCTGGCTCACTCTTCGCCCGGCTCCCGAGGTCTGGGAGTGGATCAAGACCGAGATCCTCGCCGCCACTGGCAGCATCCACAACGAAGAGCACGCTCACCTCATCGACGCCAATGTCGGCGTGCTGTGGGCCTCCTCAGCCTTCACCAGGAAGGGCAGGGCAGTGCTTGGCCAGGCTGAGCAGCTGATGATCCGCGCAGGTGGTTGGCAGAAGGCCCGCCAAGAGCAGCAGATGCGAGACTGGTTCGGCGAAGAGCCGGAGTTCCTCATCACGCTGGCCGGCGACTACTGCGCCCAGTGCAGCGAGGCTGAGTTCTGCGCCCTCATAGAACACGAGCTTTATCACATAGGGCACAAGCTCGATAAGTACGGCGCCCCGGCATTCACCCAAGACGGCCTGCCCAAGCTTGAGATGCGTGGGCACGACGTCGAGGAGTTCGTCGGCGTGGTTCGCCGCTACGGTGCCAGCCCTGACGTACAGCAGCTGATCGACGCTGCAAGCCGGCCGCCTGAGGTGGCCAAGATCAACATTGCGAGGGCCTGCGGAACCTGTCTGCTCAAGTCGGCCTGATGTGAGACAGGCATGAGACGGAATCCAACCTATGGCAGCCCTGACAAGCGATGTAAAAGCCTTCATCGTTCAGGCTTTGGCGTGCTTTGACACGCCTACCCAGGTCTCACAAGCCGTCAAGCAAGAATTCGACATCGATGTGACCCGTCAACAGGTCGAGCAGCACGACCCAACCAAGCGCGCGGGGGCGAACCTTGCGGCCAAGTGGCGAACGCTATTCGAGGACACCCGCAAGCGTTTCCGCGAAGAAACCTCTGAGATTCCCATTGCCAACCGGGCATTCCGGCTCCGTGCGCTGGGAAGGATGGCTGAGAAGGCCGAGTCCATGAAGAACATGGCCCTGACTGCCCAGCTACTGGAGCAGGCGGCCAAAGAGGTCGGCGACGTCTACGTGAACCGCCAGACCAAGAACGAGAATCCCCACGACAACGTGCCGCCAACCCGGGTGCAGGTCGACGTGGTGGATGCGAGGAAGCCTGATGCCGTCGCTGAACGTTCCCCAGGCTAATTTCCTCCGGATGGAGAACAAGTTCCGTGGCTTCGTTGCCGGGTTCGGCTCAGGCAAGACGTGGGTGGGCTGTGCTGCGCTGTGCAAGCACGTCTGGGAGTGGCCTCGGATCGACTCCGGCTACTTCGCCCCGACCTATCCGCAGATTCGCGACATCTTCTTCCCGACCATCGAGGAGGTCGCCTTCGACTGGGGCCTGAAGGTCAAGACGAAGGAGAGCGACAAGGAGGTCGAGTTCTACAGCGGCGGCCAGTATCGCAGCACGACCATCTGCCGCTCGATGGAGAAGCCGCAGACCATCGTCGGCTTCAAGATCGGGCACGCCCTGGTCGATGAGCTCGATGTTCTGCCTGCGCTGAAGGCCGAGCACGCCTGGCGCAAGATCATTGCTCGGATGCGTTACAACGTGCCCGGGCTGAAGAACGGCGTTGACGTGACGACGACCCCCGAGGGTTTCAAGTTCGTCTATCAGCAGTTCGTGAAACAGCTGCGTGAGAAGCCGGCCCTGCAGGGTATGTACGGCCTGGTGCAGGCCAGCACGTTCGACAACGAGCTGAACCTGCCGCTGGACTACATCCCGTCGCTGATGGAGTCTTATCCAGCCCAGCTGATCCTGGCCTACCTGAATGGCCAGTTCGTCAACCTGAACTCCGGGTCGATCTACCATGCCTACGACCGGAAGCTGAATTCCTGCTTCGACACAGTAGAGCCTGGAGAGCCCCTGTTCATCGGCATGGACTTCAACGTCGGCAAGATGGCCGCCATCACGCACGTCAAGCGCGCAGACGGCAAGCCCAGGGCGGTGGATGAGCTGATCGATGGCTTCGATACCCCGGATATGATCCGGCGCATCAAGGAGCGGTACTGGCGGCACAACGGACGCGACTACGAGAAGACCTGTGAGATCAGGATCTATCCCGACGCCTCGGGCGGATCGCGCAAGTCGGTGAACGCCAGCGAGACGGACATTGCCATCCTGCGCCAAGCCGGGTTCAGCGTTATCGCCCCCGACGCCAACCCTCCGGTGAAAGACCGCATCAACGCCATGAACGCCATGTTCTGCAACGCGAATGGCGAACGCCGTTATCTGATCAACCCGCTGCGCTGCCCGACCTATGCGGACGGCTTGGAGCAGCAGGTGTGGGCGGCCAACGGCGAGCCTGACAAGAAATCTGGCGTGGACCACGCGAACGACGCGGGTGGCTACTTCATCCATCACGACTACCCGATCAGTAGGCCGGTTACCCACGTTCCAATCTCGTTCACTTTCTGAGGCCTCACATGCCGAACTTCCAACCCCGGGCAGAATACTCGGAGGCCTTGCCCGGCTGGCAGCTGGTCAAGCGCTGCGTGGCGGGCGCCCGCGAGGTGCGCAAGCACGATATCTACCTGCCCATGCCTGACCCGGAGAACAAGTCTCCCGAGAACCAGGCGCGGTACAAGCAGTACAAGAAGCGGGCGATGTTCCTAAACGTCACCGGGCGTACGCGCACTGGCCTGCTGGGCGCAGTGTTCCGCAAGACTGCAGAACTGCAGCTGCCCACGGGCGTCGATTACCTGAAAGAGAACGCCAGCGGCGACGGAACGAGCCTTGAGCAGCTGTCGAAGGATTCGGTAGGCGAGTGCCTGGATAGCGGCCGCGGCGGTTTCTTGGTGGACTTCCCGGCGGTTGACGGCGTGTCATCGATGGCTGATATGCAGGGCCGGCGGGCGCTGATCCATCACTACGACGCCGAGTCGATCATCGACTGGGATGAGCAGGTGATCGATGGTGTTAAGCGTCTGGTGTACGTCTGCCTGCTGGAGTGCGTGTCAGAATTCAGCCAAGAAAGCCTGGAGCGGACCACTAGCACCCAGTACCGCGTGCTGCTGCTGGCTGATGGTCGGTATGTCCAGCGCATCTACAGCGAGGATAAGACAAACTTCACTCCGGTCTCGCCGCTCGACAAGAACGGGCAGCCTTTCGACCACATCCCGTTCAGCTTCTACGGCGCCCAGAACAATGACGCCAGCATCGACAAGTCGCCGCTGGAAGACCTGGCCGATGTGAACATCCTCCACTACGGAAACAGCGCCACGGTTGAGGAGAGCGGGTTTATCAGCTCACAGCCAACCCTGTTCATCACCACCGACATCAGCGCCGACGAGTTCGCCAAGGTGAACCCCAATGGCATGCACATCGGATCGACCCGGGGTTACAACCTGGGTAAGTCCGGTGACGCAAAACTTGTCCAGGCAAGCGAGAGCCAGCTGGCCCGCACGCTGATGAAGGACAAGGAAGAGCAGATGCTGATGATCGGCGCCCGCATCGTCCAGAAGGCGGGCGGCGCAGAGACAGCAGAGGCCGTTCGCATCCGCTACAGCTCGGACAACAGTGTGCTGGGCACCATCGCTGGCAACGTGTCTGAGGCCCTGAAACGAGCCATCCTCGACGCCGAGCGCTTCATGATGGGCGAGCCGGACGAGGACGGTACAATCTTCTGGCTCAACCAGTCATTCTTCGACGAGACGATGACCGCCCAGGACATCCTGGCCCAGGTCCAGCTTTGGCAGCAAGGCATCATCGCGAAGTCCGACCTGCGCACCAACCTTCGCCAGGGTGGTGTGCTAGAGGCAGACCGCACCGACGAACTGATCGACGATGAGCTGGCCCAGCAGCCGCCGGTGACCGGCAACGACACCGGAGGCGGCGAGGATGAGCAGTGACGGCTACCTGTCGGACGCAGCGACTCGCCACCAGGTGCACGTGCAGCGCTACGCCGGCGGCAGCCTCAAGCGCCTGGCCAAGTTCATCACGAAGGCCATCAGCACCGCCAAATCGCGTGTATCAGAGGGATTGAGCCGTTACGGCACCCAACGGTACGAGAAGCAGGTTCAGGAGCTACAGGGCGAGCTGGCGGGCTTATACGGCGAGATGAAGCAGCAGGCCGTGCTCGACCTGACGGAATTCGCCGGGTACGAGGCCGAGTTCAACATGACCCTGCTGGGCAAGGTCGTGAAGACGGTCGTGCCGCTGAACAAGCCGAGCATTGAGCAGGTCGCCGCCGCAGCGCTGACCGATCCGCTCGATCTAGAGGTCGGCAAGGGCCGGCAGCGCATCAGCATCGCCGGTGCGCTCGACCAATACGGCACCAAGAAGAGCGCCGAGATCATCAGCGAGATACGCATGGGCTCGGCGCTGGGTGAGACGACAAGTCAGATCACCCGCCGGCTCACCTCGCTCGGCGTGCTGCAGCGCGACCAGGCCGGGGCACTGGTGCGGACCATGACCAACCATATCGCCAGTTCGGCAAGGTCGCAGGTCATGGCCGGCAACGACGACATCCTGAAGGGTAAGCGCCGGGTCGCCACGCTGGACGGCAGGACAACGCCGCTCTGCCGTGCGCTGGATGGCACGGTGGTTCCCATGACAGCGCCGTCGCCGCCATTCCACTGGAACTGCCGGACCACCGAGATCCCAGTCCTCAAGGATGAGTTTGCCCGAGATATCCCTGGCTCAACTCGCCCAGCGGTAGGCCCGGACGGTGCCGAGCAGGTCAGCAGCAAGACCACCTACGGCGAATGGCTCGCCCGGCAGCCCGTAGCGTTCCAGAAGGATGTGCTCGGGCCGGCGCGCTATGAACTGTTCAGCAAGGGCGAACTGACCATCGACCGGTTCGTTGACGACGACGGCAGAACCCTGACGCTCAAAGAGCTGCGCGAGCGTGAGCCGATGGCATTCGAACGACTATTGGCACATTGATATTGCGCCCCATGGCTGTAAGGGATATGTATGCCTCTTTAATCATGGGAGCCACAAAATGACTGAAGAGAAAAAGGTGATTGGGGATCAGCTGATCAACACTGTTCGGCCGTATTGCCTAATTGAAGATCGGTGGTTCACTCCAGATGAGAGCGCATCTCTGCGCGATGCCATGGCTGACGTCTGGAGCGGTTATTTTGTGAAAGCGGCTCTTACCGTACTTGGGGCAAAGGGAAGGCCGTCTAGAATTGGCCCGCACGTACAGGTTTACGGCCTTCCTCTCCCAGGTGCGCTGGAGCAACATCCTGCAGTCGCGCGTGATATCGCCGAAAAATACGGCTTCGTGATCGCTTTTGAGGGTGAGGGAATTATTGGTCTTGAACTCTACTTTGTTGAGCGGGGAGCCTTAAGCCTTAGCAAGGCTATCGCCAAATTTGAGCCTCTATCACTTCTAAAACTCAACTGAATGAGTCCTTACAAACAGCCCCGCCTAGTGCGGGGCTTTTTTATGCCCCGCAGGCAGGGCCTGCACAAGTCTCTGGGAGACAGCAATGACCTTGAAATTCCAACTGGACAGCCTCGAAGGCGTCGATGAATCGGTAGCAGCCCTGTATGTCGAGAAGGACGGCAAGTTCGTCCTCGGCATCGATGGTCTGCCGCAGCAGGAGGATGTCACCGGCCTGAAGGCCAAGGTGGAGGAGCTCCTGGGCGAGAAGAAGGCCGCCGAGAAAGCCCGCCGCGAAGCCGAAGAAAAGGCGCGCGCCGAGGCCGAAGAGGCTGCCCGCAAGTCGGGCAACGTCGAGGAGCTCGAAAAGTCGTGGTCCGAGAAGTACAACCGCCGCGAAGCTGAACTGACCGGCACTCTCGAAAGCGAACGCGCCACCCTTCAAGCTCAGATCCGGGATCTGACCGTGGGCCGCACCGCCACCGAGATCGCGACTGCTCTGGCCGTGCCAGGCAGCGCCAAGGCATTGCTTCCCCACATCGAACGCCGGCTGAGCGTCGAGCAGCGCGACGGTAAACCTACCGTTGTCGTGCTGGACGCCTCCGGCAAGCTCTCGGCGGCAACGCTGGACGAGCTGAAAGCAGAATTCACCAACGATCCGGCCTTCGGTCCGCTGATCGCTGGTAGCAAGGCATCCGGCGGCGGGGCCGGGGGTGCTGGAAAAGGCGGCGGGGCCGCAAGAGGCAACATCGGCGGCACCAAAGAGGAACGCACGGCGGCACTGGCCAACCGGTTCCCAGACCTTCCATTGAAATAAGGAAATACACCCATGTCCCTGTCGCAAATGCAGGTTTTCAACGAATACATCATGCCGGCGACCATCGAGACGCTGGATCAGATGCTCGTTGCGTTCAACGCCGCTAGCCGCGGCGCCATCGTGCTGTCCCCGGACGGCTTCACCGGCGACTTCTTGCAAGAATCGTTCTTCCAAACCTTGGCCGCTGCCCAGCGCCGCGTGGATCGCTACGCTGCCAACGGCACCGCGCCGATCACCGACCTGACCGAGCTGAAAAACACCTCTGTAAAGGTCGCTGGCGGCTTCGGTCCGATCCGCTACGAACCTTCGCAGATGACCTGGCTGGAGCGCCCGACCGCCCAAGGCATCGAGGTCGCGTCCCGCGCGTTCGCCGAGATCCTGCTGAAGGATCAGCTGAACACCGCCATCGCCGCCCTGGTCGCCGCGATCACTGCCCAGGCCGCTGCCGTCAATGACGTGTCGGCCACCGCCGGCATCACCTATGCCGGCCTGAACAACGCCCACGCTAAGTTCGGTGATGCGAGCCAGAACCTGGTAACCCAGGTGATGCAGGGCACCACCTACCACAAGCTGGTGGGTCAGAACCTGGCCAACCAGCAGCAACTGTTCCAGGCCGGTAACGTCCGTGTAATTGACATCCTGGGCAAGGTCTCGGTTGTGACCGATGCCCCGGCTCTGATGCAGGACGGCACCCCGGACAAAGAGATCATCCTGTCTCTGGTCCAGGGTGCTGCACTGGTGCACGACGGTCGCGACATCATCAGCAACGTCCAGACCACCAACGGCAAAGAGCGGATCGAGACCACGCTGCAGACCGACTACACCTTCGGCCTTGGCCTCAAGGGCTACACCTGGGATGTGACCGCCGGCGGCAAGTCTCCGACCGATGCCGAACTGGCCACCGGTACCAACTGGGACAAGACCGCCACCAGCATCAAGCACACCGCTGGTGTTGCTCTGATCGGTGACGCTTCCAAGTAACCCCTGACGGTGGGCTGGGCATATGGCCCGGCCTACTGAGGATAAGCTCATGAGCAAGAACAATATCTGGTACCTGCCAGGCCCGTTTCACCAGTACCAGGAAGACGTGAAAGCTCTGGCCAAGGAAGCCGGCCTGGTCATCGTCGACGCAAACGTGGCTCTGAACCGCAAGGGCGAGGCCAAGGAAGTGCCAGAGGTCAGCATTCGGCCAGAACTGAAGGCCGTGGCCGTGGTTGTCGAGTCTGGCGGACTGAGACAGGACGATATCGACCGCCTGACTGCTGAGTTGACGTCCATCGGCGTGATCGTCGAGTCGTTCGCTGAGCAGGCCCTGGAGCGTCCGCAAGGCGAACTGGGCGAAACCGCAGGCCGCCTGTTCCAGGTGCTCGAAGCGGTGAATGCTGGAGTTGCCAGCCTGAAGCGCGAGCGCGACGGTGAGGTGCAGAAGGTAATCGACCTGGAGCAGGAAAAAGCTGATCTGCTCAAGCAGATCGAATCGCTGAAGGCAGCGGCTGCCGATCCTGAGGTCGAGGCGCTGAAGGCTGCGCTGGACAAGGCTGGCGTCACCTACCGCGCCAACGCCTCGAAAGAGTCGCTGCAGAAACAGGTCGCCGAGCTCAACCAGCAGTAACACCGGGGCTGCGGCCCCAATCATTCAAGCGGAGGCCGGATGGCTACCTACATCACTGTGGCCGACGTAGACGCCATCCTTGGGCCTGACTGGGCAGCTCCAGAGCTGAAGGACGAGGCGGTCTTCGAGGCAAATGCCTATCTGACTGCGCTCAACCTGGTAGGCATCGACATGGACAACATCCCAGACGATGTGAAGCAGGCAGGCGCGCGGCTGGCCAAGTGCTCCTCCCAAGGAAAGCTTTACCAGCAGCAGACCGAGGGCTCGCTCGAGGCGAAGACGGTAAAGGCCGGATCGGTAT
The DNA here is from genome assembly GCF_051129895.1 of Pseudomonas sp. Je.1.5.c. Lineage (NCBI taxonomy): Bacteria > Pseudomonadati > Pseudomonadota > Gammaproteobacteria > Pseudomonadales > Pseudomonadaceae > Pseudomonas > Pseudomonas sp. Je.1.5.c. Next base: position 255,335 of record NZ_JBCPSP010000001.1, on the reverse strand, counting down.
CGACCAGCAAGACCTTCGGCTCGATCGACAAGACCAGCACTGTCGCTCAGCCAGCCTGTGTGCAGCTGGCATTGGCCCTGCTGACGCCCTGGCGCAGCAATCCGTTCGCCTTTGCTGTGAAAAGGGGATAGCCATGGGGCTCCGCGACGAGATCCAGGCAGACCTGGCCGAGGCCTTCGACGAGGACCTGGCCGACGCGGTATCGACGTTCACCGGTACCTACATGGGGCCCGGCGTCTGGGACCCGGTAAACGAGACCACCACGTCGCAGCCAGTGACCTACACCGGGCGCGGCGTGATCGACAGCTACGACAGCCGGCGCATCGACGGCCTGAACATCCTGGCGGGCGACGTGCTGCTGATCTGCCTGGCCAACGAGGTCACCGACAAGCCGGCTGTGGGGCACCAGATCACGGCGCCCGACCTCATCACTGGCGAGCCGGCCACGTATCGCATCGTCAGCCCAGGCATAGACCCGGCCAAGGCTCATTACGAGATCCAGCTGAGGAAGTGACCCATGGCCAAGGGGAGAGGGTGGAGCACGCCACCAAGTGCATTCGCCGGCGTGGTTGAGGATGCGCTGACACAGCGATCCAGGGCGATAGCCATGGCGATGCTTGGCGAGATCGTTCTGCGTTCGCCTGTGGGCAATCCTGATCTCTGGAAGAGCCCGCCACCGCCCGGCTATACAGGCGGGAGGTTCAGAGGGAGCCACATTGTCAGCATCGGGGCGCCTGTCTACACACAGACGACCAAAATCGACAAGGTTGGATCGGAAACGATAGCAGAAGGGCAGCGTCAGCTATCTGGTCTTGAGCCTTTCACGGTCATCTACATCCAGACGAACTTACCCTATGCCGAGAAACTAGAGGACGGCCATTCGACCCAGGCGCCTGGCGGCGTCTATTCGGTGTCGTTCAATGGCGTCTCGCAGGCCTATTCATGACCTTCGAACAAATCCGCGCCATCGTCATCGGGCGCATGGCGCAATGGACCGGTATCCCTGCTGATGCAGTGGATTACCCGAACCCGCCTAAGCCATTTGATCCTGCTGGTCGCAGTATCTGGGCCCGCCTAGCGGACATCCCCGGTCTGAGCAGCACGCCAGAGGTCGGAATCGGGCCATGCGTGCGCCAGACAGGAATCGTCGTCATCCAGCTGTTCGTGCCCAGCTACAGCGGCACCCTGGCAATCACCCGGGCTGTAGACACTCTGGTCACCCAGTTCCAGTACTACAGCGCGCCAGAAGGGCCGTTCGACTTCTTCGAGGCGTCCCCGCAGAGCGTAGGCGACGACGGTCACGGCTGGTACCAGGTAAACGTCCGCGTTCCATACCGGGCCTACTGAGCCCACCACTTGCACCGCCACATGGCGGTTTTTTTACGCCTATTGATAGGAGAATCACGCCATGTCGAGTGGTGCCAAGGTTGCAACCGCCTGGATTCGTGAAGTCACGCCAGGCACCACCCCGCCGGGCCCCTGGAACGTGCTGACGCGTACCAGCTTCGGTGTCGGGCCCACCTACAACACCGCCGAGAACAACGAGATCGGCGAAGACCGCATGTCGCAGGGTACGGCTCAGACCACCGTGGACGTAGCCGGCGATATCGGCACCAAGATGCGCTTCGGCGCGCTGGACGAGTTCATGGCCTCCTGCTTCGGCAAGGACTGGGACAACAACGTCCTGACCATGGGCAACGACCGCATCAGCTTCAGCCTGGGCTACTACGCCGCGGACGTCGGCATCGCCGGCAAGGCCACAGGCGCCCAGGTCGCCACCATGAACATCCAGGTGCCGAACGACGGTGAGATCGAGGTGACCACCACCTTCGCTGCGACCGGCTGGCAGGACAAGGCCGACGACAGCAACTTCATCCTGACGCCTTTGGCCGAGGCCTTCCAGCGGCGCTACGGCTTCAAAGACGTCTCCGGCCTCAAGCTGAACGGGGTCCAGGTCGGCGACAACAACGTCTGCGTCGATACCTTCAACCTGCAGTTCGACAATGCCGTACAGACTCAGCGCTGCATTGGCAACGGTACTCCCTTCGCCGGCAACATCATCCCGACCACCTTCACCCCCTCGGGCAGCATCACCCTGAGTTGGTCGAAGACGGCTTACGAGCTGTGGAAGAAGCAGCAGACCGGTGACGCGATCAGCTTCGAGTTCACCCTGGGCAATGCCGACGGCGCCTACGACATCCTGATCCCTGAGATGGAGATCAGCGGGTCCTGGCCGGATGGCGGCGCTACCGACATCATCCAGGTAGAGCTGACCTACACCGCCCGTCGCGTGTCGCCGACCATCACCCGCCGTCCGGCACCACCGGCGCCTACTGGTGTGACCGTGGCCCCATCGACCGCCAGCGTGGCCGTTGGTGCTACTACCAACTTGGCCGCTACCGTCGCCCCGGCTGGCGCGACCCAGACCGTTACCTGGTCCAGCTCCGATGCGAGCAAGGCCACCGTCAGCGCCACCGGCGTCGTGACAGGTGTGGCTGTCGGCACCGCGACCATCACCGCCACCAGCACCGTGGATGGCACCAAAAAAGGCACCGCGGCGATCACTGTCACGGCGTAATCATTGCCCGGCACGCCCTGCGGTGTGTCGGGCCTCTTACCGCAGAGGAAACCCATGGGATTCACCATCGCTCGAAAGCCTGAGCTGGACCTCCACGGCCAGCGCTGGGTGGAGTTCGCGCCCGGCGCCAAGATCTTGGTTGGCTCCGCCGCTGACCCCTTGTACCGATCGCACCGCGCGCTGATCAACCGCCACTTGGCGGCGATCGATTCCCAGGCCGGCGTGGGCACCAAGCAGTTCAGTGTTGCGCAGATCCCCCAGGCCGAGATCGAGGTCGACGACGAGCTCTACATGGACCTGGTGGCGCACCACCTGATCAAGGACTGGCAGGGCGTCGACGTGGCCGAGCGTCCGGGCGAGCCGGCGCCGTACACCCCGGAGCTTGGCAAGGCCCTGATCGAGCAGATGCCAAGCGTCTACTTCCTGGCCCTGCGCACCGGCGTCGATATCGCCAACCGCGTCGAGGAGCTCATCAAGGAATCGGTGGGAAAGCCCTCGCCGTCTACCGATGGGGCCGCGACTGGGCGGGCGAAGAGAACGAGAAAAAGCGCTGGAAACGCGAGCGCCTGAGCGGAGTAGGTGCGGTTCCGGAGGCCCCGGAGATTGACCCTGTCACTGACCAGCTGCTCGACGCCTACAACGCGATCAGCAGGTCAAGGCAGTACGTCGGCATGATGGCCGCGCCGGCGCCGATCACCGCAGGCATGGTGAGCGAGCACCTGGCCCGGCATCCGAGCGCCATCGATCGTGACGAGCTCGAGGCAGTGGTGTTCGCCCTGGATGAAGAATTCCGCGCCAACTGGGCGGAGCAGAACAGCAACGACTGACGCGGCCAGGCCGCAGGAGAGGGACATGCAGCAGCGCACAGAGGCAAGCCATGAACCGTTTGTGATGGTTTCGGTTCATGGTGTGCGTATTGATATGCGCAAAGGAACGATTACGTTCCCCGAAATCACTGATCTCGGAAGAACGATCGAGCCTCCTGCTGATCATTCAGGAGAAACCGAAGCGGAGCCGAAAACGCGGTTTCTGTAGCCTCGTTATCGGGGATTCCAGACATCGGCCATGCGTGCTTCAACGTGTGAGTCAGCATCTGCTCCATTACCTGTGGCGAATAGCCAGGAATCTCACGTAAAGCAGCGGATATAGCTCCCAGAGCGGCCGCGTTACCTGCCTTCAACGCCTGGAACTCATCCTTTAGGCTGCTCAGCTCTGCAGTGAGCCGGGCAATCAATTCGTTTTGATCTGACATTTGATCTCCTGTCCATGGGCTTTCCGGCAACGGACCGGGGGCGGTTCGTTGGGAGGCATAACGCTACTACGCCCCGGATCAGCCCACGTACTGGCTTTCCGTCCAGGGTGGATGGGTGGACAGGAAGACCATTCGTCCTCCTGTGTCCAGCGGATGCCATCGGAATAGTGGCATTGGTGCCCCCAACCCTTTACCATGCTGCCGCCTTTTACCATGGAGCTGGGTTGATGACTGGGTTGGTGCTTGAAGCAAGCCACGAGATTTACTTCTCAACAAAGAATGAGATTCCCATCGCTGATGTGGTTACCTCGTTGCTTGCCTTCGAGAGGATCATCAAGCAAAGCCCCCAGGTCCTTTCCGCTCTGACCGGCGCGGAAATTGACCACATTGAAGTTTTCGTCGAAGAGCTGCACTCTGGCAGCTTGGACGCGAAGTATCTGCTCAAGCTGTTTTTCAAGGATGAGGAGGAGCTGGAGAAGTTTCTCGGCTCGATTAGGGAAAAACTCAAGGAGCATCCCGTGGTGCGAAACACGCTTCTGACCGCCGTAATCGCGGGAATGGTAGGGTACGGCCTATTCGCAGCAGCGAAGATCGTAAACAGCCCGGAAGCCGCCGCCACGATTCAGGCTAACAACAACGTGGTGATCAACATCGGCGCTGGCGAGGTCAACATGACGCCGGAACAATTCACCGCAGTGGTTCATGCAGCTATCAGGGACAAGAAAGCTCTTGCGAAGGACAGCGTGAGATTCATGGCTCCTGCTCGTACCGACAAAGAGTCTCAGGTGGTTTTTGACGGGCATGAGCAGATCGTCATTCCCAAGGAGACGGTTCAGGTAGCGCCTTCAAGCGTAGATGTTGCGAGGGACCAAATCGAAGATCGCCTTCCCGATGTGGATCTTCATATCCGAGCTACTAACCTGGACAGCAAAACCAGTGGTTGGGGTGGGTTAATCCCTGGTGTGGTTGATCGTCGCATCCCAATCGAGCTTGCCGAAGACATTGATCCGAAAGATGTGGCTGGTAAGTTCAAGCTCAGAGCTGACGTTATTGTGGTCTACGAGCCGAAGGGCAAGGCCAAGAAGCTAACCCCAGTCAAAATACTGGTGACCGGTTTGGTCGAGTGATTCTAAAGCCCAGCCCCGCGCTGGGCTTTTTGCATCACGCCCTAATCATCATTTTTGCCGCAGTTTCGCCCCGTGATGCTTCGACAGGTCGCTGATATGGAAGGCATCTGCAAGCCTCACCTTTGCCTGGTTCTCAGCCTGCGCTATAGCCTCGGCGCGCTCCCTGGCGCGAATCAAAGCGACATCCTCCGCCCAGTGTGCCAGCGCCTCGGCAAATCTCCGCTTCTCAGCATCGGGCATCTCCGCACCCTTCATGTGAATGGTTGGGGAGGGTAAGGGTAGATCAAATGGGCGCGGGGGCGCGTGGCGTTTGTCGGCGAGCTCCGGCGTCAGCCGATCAGCTTTCCAATGAAATGACTGAGCCCTCCATGGGCGCGGACGAACTCAGAATAGCTATGCCCCTCGGACCCCGTGAGCTCTGAGATAGCGCGTATCATTTCTATCTTGGTGTCGACTGGGATATCACTTTCAGCGACAGATCGGACTCGAATCAGGAAATTGATGTAATCGTTAATGGCCAAGTCGAGCTGACCAATATCCGTGTGGGTGAATGCATCGGAAATCTTCCCTTCCTTTGTGGAAGGAACCCATCTACCGCGTCGAGCAAGAAGCTCTTCGTATGTCTTGTCGCCTAGATAACATTTTGTACCAACAAGGACGAGGTCCGAGTACGGCGTGGTTAGGAATGGAAAGGGCACAAAATAGTGCTCACGATCGAACGCGCTATCGGCATCTGGGCGCTTAACCGGCGTAGCGGGGGGCTGTTGAGGCGTCACAGATGCTTGGCCAGGATAGATGACATGTCGACGCCCGTCAGCGCCTATAGAGCTGACGACCCTGTCTATTTCCATGGTTTCAATGAAGCGATTTGCACGAGCGAATCCTATTTTCAGCTCCCTTTGGACGAGCGATACCGAGGCTGTTTTGTTTTTTAGTACAAGTTGGACCGCCTTGGGGTACAAGTCGTCATCAATGTCCGAAATTTCCACGGGCTGATCGGTGACATTGTCCGCGCGCTTCGGTGAAAAAATACGCTTGATCCAATTCACGAAGGTAACCCGCCAAGTCATTTCCGGGGTACAAGGCTAACCCATGCGAACTGTGAAATGGTAGATTGCCCTCATCAACAAGGAGGGTTCATGGAACTGTTCATCATCTGGCTGGCGTTGGCTGGCGTGACTGCCTATTTCGCAAAGCAGAAGGGCAGAAACCCTGTGGGCTGGTTCATCCTGGGCTTTGTCTTACCCGCCATTGGGCTTATCGCAGTATGGTTGGCAAACCCGCTGGGGGTGGACGAGCAGAAGAGTATCGAGATCGCCAGGAAATTTGGTGTCTCCTCCCTTTATCGGAAGTGCCCATTCTGCGCCGAGGTTGTCCAAAGGGAAGCAATCAAGTGCAAGCACTGCCAGTCTGACCTAGAGCCGGTCAAAGAGTGACCTGAGACCGAACGAATATAAACCCGCCTTGAGCGGGTTTTTTTATGCCTGGAGATATTGCATGGCTCAAGAATCGCGCCTTGCCGTAACCATCGACTCACGCGGCGCGCAGCGTGACGCAGCATCTATGAGAAAAGAGCTCGAGTCTCTTGAGTCATCTGGAAACCGTGTAGCTCCGGCAATGGATAAAGCTGGGGCGTCCATTGAAGGTGCAGGTCGAAGATCTGATGCAAGCTCGAGAAAGGTCGGCGGTCTCGCTGCCGAGACCGATAAGCTCCTCGGTGTGGTTGGTGGGCTGGCCGCCCCGTTTGCAGCAGCGTTCAGCGTTTCCAAGATCGCCCAGTATTCAGAGCAGTACACCAACCTTACGAACCGCCTGAGGCTTGTGACCAAAGGCACGGAGCAATTAGCGTTTGCTCAGGATTCCGTTTACAGGGTTGCTCAAAACTCTAGGCAGTCGCTCCAAAGTACCGCTGAGGTGTATCAGAGGGTGGCCCAGAATGCGAGGCAGCTTGGGCTTAGTTTTGCTGACGTGGAGAGCGTCACCGAGACAGTATCGAAGACCGTGGCACTGAGTGGCGCCAGTGCCCAGGCCGCTGAGGCCTCCATGGTCCAGTTTGGCCAGGCTCTAGCCTCTGGCACCCTTCGCGGCGATGAATTAAACAGCATAATGGAGCAAACACCGGCGCTCGCCCAGGCGATTGCGCGTGGTCTCGGCGTCTCTATTGGGCAACTGCGCACCATGGGGGCTGAGGGTAAGCTGACGTCCGAGGCTGTCGTCAAGGCGCTGCAGAGCCAGAAAGACAAAGTGGACGAGCTCAGCGGCAGCCTTCAGGTCACGGTCAGCCAGTCGATAACGGCATTCAACAACTCGCTGGTGACTACGGTCGGGAAGCTTGATGAGGCTACCGGCGCTAGCGCCCGGCTGGCTCGTGGAATCGTGTCCATGGCAGAGGCTATGGATAGGTTCAACTCAGGCGAGTTCCTGGATTTCTTCCGGGACGACAAGCAGACAGTGGCCGGGCTGAACAATGAACTCAGCGTCACTCTGGCTGGAATTCGAGACCTGCAGAATGCGAGGTCAAAGCTGTCCTCTACCGACTCGAGTGACACGGTTTTCTTCAAGTTCAAGTTCTACAACCGCGAGGAACTGGACAAGGAAATTGCAGGGCTGGAGAGCCGAGCCACCTCTTTCAGGGCAGTAGTTGCGCAGATGCAGAAGACTGCAGCGCAGCCATCTCTCCAGACACCGAAAGGGGATGACCCAGGCAAGAAGGTGAATGCTGAGTACGAGAAACTTCTCGCCAACCTGAAAAAACAGGCTGCGCTCGAGGGCGAAAACACTGAAGCCGCAAAGGTGCGGTATGCAATTGAGGCTGGCGAGCTTGGGAAGCTGCTTCCCGAGCAAGAAAAGCTACTTCTGAAATACGCCCAAGAAAAGGATGCAAAGGCCGCAGCAGAGAAGGCGTCCAAGAAAGCCGCTGCGGAGGCAGCCAAGGCTCAAGCCGCGACCGGCAATGGGCTATCAGAGTCGCTCAACACCTTCTCCCGCCTCTACGCTCAGTACGACCCTGCATCCCAGGCCGCCCGCGCCCTGACCAAGGAACAGCAGCAGCTGGACCTGGCCTTCAAGAAGGGCAAGATCAGCCAGGAGGAGTACGGCAAGGCGCTGGCCCAGGCGTCCATGAACTACGCCGCGGCGATCAAGGGCGCGCAGGGCCTGACCCAGGCCGAGCAGTACCGGGCCCAGATGGAGCGGCAGCTGGCCACCCAGCGCATGGAGTACGCAGCCCAGGCGGACGCCGTGGGCATGGGCCAGAAGGACGCCTATCGCATGCAGGAGCGCCTGCGGATTGAGCAGGAGACGAACAACCGCATCCTGCAGCTGCAGACCGAACTGGCCAACGCCCAAGGCGAGAAACAGCGCCAGGACCTGCAAGCCCAGATCGATATCGAGCGCGAGTTCCTGCAGAAACGGGTTGCTGCACAGCGCGATGGCTGGGCCCAGATCGATCAGGCCCAGGCAGACTGGAGCAACGGCGCCCGCGGCGCTCTCCAAGACTACATGGACAGCGCCAGTGATGTGGCAGGGCAGACTCGCGACCTGTTCAGCAACGCCTTCGGCAACATGGAAGACGCCGTGGTCAACTTCGTGAAGACCGGCAAGCTGTCGTTCAAGGACTTCGCTGACCAGGTGGTGGCCGACCTGATCCGTATTCAGGTACGCCAGGCTGCTGCTGGCTTCCTCGGTACCGCTCTTGGGTTCCTGGGCGGAGGAGGGGGTGCTGCAGCTGCTGGCAGCGGCACCATGACCGGGTTCAGCGAGACGATCTCGCGGTCTGGCTTTTCGACTGGCGGCTACACCGGTGACGGCGGCAAGTTCGAGCCGATGGGCGTGGTCCACGGCGGTGAATACGTCATCCGCAAAGAGGTGGTAAGTCAGCCCGGGGCTCGTGACTACTTGGATCGCTTGAACGCCAAAGGCTACGCCAGTGGCGGTTTCGTCGGGGTGAGCCCTGCGGTTGCGGCTGCACCTGTTCCGGCAGCACCTACTGCTGGCGCCATGCCATCGATCATCCAGCACATCAGTGTGCAAGGCACCGCAGACGAAGCGACCCTGGCCCGCATTCAGCAGGCCGCCCAGAAGGGCGCGCAGGATGGCTACAACCTGGTGCTGCGCGACTTCAAGATGAACGGGCCGGCGCGGCAGCTGATCGCCCGCAACCGATAGCAAGAAGGAGTACTGCATGGCTATCCAATGGCCGGCATCGCTGCGCCCGTCTGAAATGACGTGGGGCTTAGTCAACAACAGCCGCGCCTTTACCTCGACGCTCTCGAACGCCCAGCAGATCGTCGGGCAGCCGGGCGCGTACTGGCAGTGCACCCTGACGTTCGGTCTGCTCACCCGGGAGCAGGAGCGCGAGCTGTCAGCGTTCCTCGGGCGCCTGGACGGGCTTTTCGGCACGTTCAACCTGCCGGCGTTCACCCGTACCCGGAAGGTGAGCGTGGGAAGCCTCAGCGTCGTGTCAGGCGTGGCCCAGGCCAGGGCCATCACGGTGGCCGGCGTCGCCGCAAACACCCCAGTTTTCGCCGTTGGGGATTACCTCACGGTGGCCGGAGAGATGTTCGAAGTGGTGGAGCCAGCTGCCTCCAACGCCCAAGGCCAGGCCATCGTGTCGGTCAACAAGCGCATCCGCAAATCGCTGATCGCCGGTACGCCGGTCGAATACCTCAACCCTTACGCCGAATGCCGAATGACCCAGGACACGTGGAACATGACGGTGCGGCCGGTGGTGGCCAGTGGCAGCTACCAGTTCAGGGAGGCCTTCTGATGCCCTCGACGTTTCCATTCAGCCAGAGCGTGGTCGATATCATCGCCACCGGCAAATTCCTCAGCGTGTACGCCTGCCAGCTCGACTTCGAGGACGGCCCGGTATACGCGCACACGGGTACCGGTGACCTGGTAATCGGCGGCATCACGTATCTGGGGGTAGGGCAGTTCGGCGAGGTAGGGCAGTCGCAGGAGAGCGACAACTCGAACTCGCCCATGACGATCGACCTGGCCCTTACCGGCCTGGACAGCTACATCATCACCGAGACAAACATCCGGGGATGCCGGGGTCGATCCGGCAAGCTCATGTTTGTGGTGTTCGACGAGCTGGGCAACTACGCAGCCGACATTCTGTTTTCCGGCCGCATGGATGCCGCCACCTTCTCCTACGCCGGCAACGGAGAGGACGGCAACAAAATCACCGTCCCGATCGTTGACCGCATGGCCGAGTGGAGCCGCACGGGCACCGAGCGTTTCACCGACGAGAACCACCGGGCCCGCCACCAGGGCGACCGGTTCTTCTACGCCATCGCCCAGATGTCCGAATGGCCAATCTACTGGGGCTCCAAGAAGGACGCCCCGACGTTCACCTACGAGAAATAGCCATGCGCTACCGAGACTGGACCACACGCCTCAGCGAAGTGATCAAGGCCGCCTTAGAGCGGCCTTTTTCATGGGGCGAATTCGACTGCTGCCTGTTTGCTGCGGACTGCGCTGTGGCGGTGTGCGGTATCGACCCGGCTGAGGCGTACCGGGGCACCTACAAGACCGAGGCGGGGGCAAAGCGGGCGCTGAAGAAGCAGCACGGTAGCCTTGAGGCGGCATGGGATGCCTGCTTCGCCCGGGTTGCGCCGGCATTCATCCAGCGCGGCGACATTGCCATGTACGAAGCGCCCGGTGGCCGTTCCATGGCCGTGTACTGGGCAAACGAATTCTGGGCGACCACCGACGACGGGGTGGCCCGCGTGGTATGCGAACCGCTTGCAGTCTGGAGAGTTGAATAATGTCCGGTGGCGTCAAGAAGATTGCTCAGGTCGCCATCGGCGCGGTCATTGGCTTCGTTCAAGGTGGCCCGGTGGGCGCCGCCATTGGTGCCGGCCTGGCGTTCTATGCGGCCGAGCAGCAGGAGAAGCTGAACACAAAGTCACCGCTGCGTGACAACGAACCGTCGGCGCAGACCGTCCGCTCGTCCAAGGCGCCGGCGCGCTTCATCCTTGGCAGTGTCAGCACTGGTGGCGTGCTGGTGTGGGCGCAGGAGCAGGTCGGTGACCAAGCCGATGGCGAGTGGCTGCACTTGGTGTACGTCCTCTGTGAAGGGCCGGTCGACGCCCTGGAGAACATCTATCTGGGCGAGGAAGAGATCGCCACCTATGGCGAACATGCCTCCTATGAGCTTGTGATCAACCCGACGGCAGTGAACACCTTCCTGAAGGCCAACTGCCCGGACTGGAAGGACGAGCAGATCGGCCGCGGGCTGTCGTTCGTGCGCCTATCGCTCAAGTACAGCGCCGAGAAATTCCCGTCCGGCATCCCTGACGCACGCTTCATCGTCCGTGGACGCAACGATATCTACGACCCGCGCACTGGGATGTCCATCTACACCGAGAACACCGCGCTGCACATTCTGTGGTTCCTGCGGAACCGGTGCGGCGTCCCGGACGATGAGATCGTGTTCGAGACCTTCGCCAGTGGCGCCAACGTCTGCGATGAGTCGGTCGGCAACCCAGACGGCACTACCAGCCTGCGCTATCGCAGCAGCTGTGTGATCGGCGCCGACGAGCAGCGCACCAACGTGCTACAGAAGCTTGAGGCTGCCTGCGGCGGCCGGACTATCCGGGTCGGTGGGCGCTGGATGTTCCAGGCCGGCGCCTACTACGGCCCCTACGACTTTGAGGTCACCGAGGACATGGTGATCGGTATCATCACCGGCAGCACCGAGCCGACCAATGATGCCGCGATCAATACGGTCCGCGGCACCTTCATCGACACCTCGCAATCGTGGACAGAGACCGATTACCCCGAGGTCAGCGTTGCCGAATGGGTGGTCGAGGACGGCGGAGAGGCGGCTGAAACGCTGACCTTCTCCTACGTCACGGACGCCTACCAGGCCCAGCGCCTGGCGAACATCGAGCTGCGCCGCCGGCGCGCAGGCGGCACCATCAGCATTCCCATGAACTTTATGGGATACAACTGCCGGCCAGGACGTGCCGTGCGCGTGAACCTGCCATCGCTCAACATCCTGGGCGAGTTCATCGTTACCAACTGGAGTATGGGGGCTGACCAAGGGTGCACCGCTCAGCTGCAGCAGTACGACGCAGCGCAGTTCGACGATGCCGTGGGCAGGCCGTATAACCCAATCGGCTTCATCAACCTGCCAACCGGCGGCCTAGGCAGCCCGACCAACCTGGCCTGGGTACCCGACGAGACAGCAGAAGTCACCCAAGGCGTGCTGAGTTGGACGCAGCCTGCTGGCATTGTCGCCGGATATGCGGTCACCATCCGCCAGGGTGACGTTGCGGTTCAGGCCCAGCAGGTGCCCGAGACGACGCTGCAGCTGCCGATCGCCGGTCTGCCCTCTGGCTATTACACAATGAGCGTGGTCGCGATGGGGCCGCTGACTCGCTCGGGGCAGGCGAGCATCACAGTCAACATCGACGGCCCGCCGGTGCCTGAGGGTTGCACCGTACAGTCTACGATCGAGAGCATCACGCTGTTCCCGAGCAACGTACAGCACGGCTTGAACGGCGGCACGTATGAGTACTTCTACAGCATGGACCCGCAGGCAACGGCGGCCGAGGCTGAGTACCTGGGGCAGGGCCTAAGCCTTGCGCACACCGGCCTGGCGTTCTTCACCAACTACTTCTACTTCATCCGCTCGAAAAACGCCTACGGCGTCAGCGGATTCCTGAAGGTGCCGGCTTCTACATCCACGGATGTGAGCACCATACTCGCGGCGCTGACAGGGAAGATAGGGAACTCTCAGCTTGGGCAGGATATTCAAGACCTGATCCAGAAAATTCCGGGGCTGGAGGAACAACTCAACAATCTGGAAAGCCTGACTGCTTACGACCGGAACGAGGCCTATGCCAAGGACAAGATGGTTGTTGCCGACGGCAAGATCTACCAGGCCAAGCAGGCGGTACCGGCCGACTCGTCAGGCGCAAATGCACCACCGAACGACACTTACTGGATCGATGTTGGACAATCCCTGATCACGGCCAACGGCTTGGCTCAGCAGGTGGCAACCAATACGGTGGACATCACCGAGCTGGATGGTGTGGTCACGGCCCAGGCCTCGTCGTTCGAAGCGCTGCGGGCATCTTCTAGAGATGACAACGGCGAGGGTGATCTAGCTGATGCCCTCAAGGGCTGGGACAGTACGGCTTCATTGGCTGAGGAGAAGAGGGTTAGAGCCACAGAGAACCTTGCGCTGGTCGAGCGGCTGACGACGTTCGATGCCAGGGTGGGCTCAAACGAGGCGAATCTAACCCAGCTCGAGCGAGTGGTGGCCACCAACGAGTCGGCGACCGCTCTCAAGCTCGATCAGCTGAATGCTTCGGTCGGGCAGACGAATGCGGCCGTGCAGACCACCAGCAGGGCCCTGGCCGACCTGGATGGTAAGGCCAGCACCATGTGGTCAGTCAAAATGCAGGTCAATGCGCAAGGGCAATATGTGGCGGCGGGTATCGGCCTGGGCATCGAGAACGGCCCGGCCGGCCTACAGAGCCAGTTCCTTGTGTCGGCGGACCGCTTCGCTGTGGTCAACGGTGTGAACGGCACGTTGTCTTCACCCTTCGTGGTCCAGAACGGGCAGGTCTTCATGAATACCGCGTTCATCAACAAGGCCTTCATTCAGGAACTGATCTTGAGCATGACCTTGAAGTCCCAAGCCGTCGACTCTGCTGGTAGGCCGTTGATCGAGCTGAATATGGTCACCGGCACCTTCAACCTACGCGGGCAGGGCAGCGACGGCAGCTTGGCGATCAACAACAACGGCGTGTACGTCTACGACGCCACCAGCATCGAGCGCGGCGCACTGGGGAGGCTGACCTGATGGCTGCTCTGTATGGACTTAGAACGAGGGACGCGGCAGGCGTGGTCACTTTCGACACCACTATCACTCCAATTCGTTCATTGAGGATGATGACCGTCGCGGGAAATGGGGCGTTTGAGCAGACGATTGCTGTACCGGAGATAAAGGCCCAGTCCTTCGTCGTCGTTGATGCTCTGTTTGACGGAGGGGAGTACACCTGGTCGCCGCCGGCTTTTTGGTCTACTGGTCAGCTACGCTTGCGTCAACCCCAGACCAGATCATGGCAAGTAATGGTTTTGTCGCAAGGTGGGGAGGCGTTTTCTGCGCCCGGTAGCTATGGCATCCGAGCACGGAACAACGACGTTCTGACCCAGATTGACTCCATGAACCGGGTGCTTTCTGTCCATTCGAGCGGAGCATTCACTTTCGGCTTCATGGGGTCGGGAAATCAGCGGCAGTGGGGAGATGTGAACTTTCCAACGCCTATCAGAACGACAGAGCGGCCGCTGATTTTCTTGAATGCAGTCAATTACATGATGGCGGGTAACTTCTACATCAAAGGTTCGCCTGGTAATTGGACGGGCTTCCGTCTCAAGGCATACAACAACCAGTCGGCTCATGGCAGCGTTGCGAATCAGCCGATGCAGATCAAGTGGTTCTGCGCCTCCTATCAGGTGTTCGGAAGCGTGACGGGGCAATACGGCGCATCAGTTCGAAATGAAGAGGGGGAGCTCACATTCGTGACGACGGCGAATCTCGCGCTTTTGAACAGCCAGCCGGCGAGCAACTCATTTGCAACTTCGGGCAATCCGATCACAGGAGCAGGGGGGTATTACGCTTCCAGCGAGCGAATGGCATGGACTGGTAGTTACGACGATTATGTCCTGGCTAACGCACTATTTTCCTGCACCAACGTTGTTCAAACAACTCAGCCCTTTCGCGTGAACTTCGGCGGATTCCTGCCCGGCAATCGAAACATCTTGCAGATGTATTGCGAGAACTGGGACGGTATCAACCCAGTTGGCGTAAACGGCCGAACACTGTTCGCTTCTAGGCCAATGAAGCCTCTTTAATTTTTCGATGGAGATCCTCCTATGCCCTGGTACAGAGCAGGCAGCGTGGCGATCACGGCTGGCCAAAATACGGTGACCGGTACCGGCACCAACTTTTCCACGAATGCGCGGGTAGGAGATGCGTTTCAGGGGCCGGATGGTCGATGGTATGAGGTCACCAACATCGCGAGCGGCACGGTGCTGAGCATCCTGCCGGCCTATCAAGGCGCGACGGTAGGGGCTGGCGCGTACGGGCTGGCGCCGATGCAGGGATATGTTAAGGAATCCGCTGATCGCCTGCGGCAGTTGGTGGACCAGCTCGGGGCGACCTTCGCCCTGTTCGGCGGCGCTACCAACATCGAGACTTTGCGGCAGAACATCCTGGCCGCCACCCGTGGCGCGAACAGCGACATTACCTCGTTGTCCGGCCTGACCACGGCTCTCAGCGTTGCACAGGGCGGTACTGGTGGAAAGACCCAGGTAGAGGCGCGAACTGGTCTGGGACTAAAGGCGGCAGCCGTGGCCGATATCGTTGGCTCCGTCAGCCAAAGCGGAGGCGTTCCTACTGGCGCCATCGTTGAGCGCGGCAGCAATGCCAATGGTGAGTACACCCGGTATGCGGATGGAACCCAGATTTGCTTCTGGGAGGACACCGTCAGTGTTCAAACCAACTCGGGCGCCTACGGTCCCCTAAATTATTACGCCTATAAATCCGTCAATTACCCCATGCCCTTTGTTGGGGTTCCCGTCACGGTGCCGTGCTGCAGGTACGCAGGCGCTGAAAACGGGGTGACGATGCTTGGTCTCGCGACGTGTCAGCGCGGCACTAATCTGGGCACAAGCCTAATGGCGCAGGGCGGTACCACAACCGCAGGCGGGCGCATGGGCTATATCGCAACCGGGAGATGGTTCTAATGCAAATCGCACTTTCGCCCGTCCGTATGGATGAGCAAGTAACGCTGGTTCGCCAAGGCGACATCCTTTATGTCAATGGCGAAGCCTTCGATTTCTCCCCGCTTCAGGAAGGGGCAACCCTACCCTGGGGCGCGGTGCTTTCTGACTGGTTCCCTGGAACTGTCGAGCGAATCGACGGCGAGTTGCATTTGACCATTCGCCTGCCGCACGGCCCTAACGCCCCGGAGAGCACCCGGTTTCCAGTGCCAATCTCGATCACCAAAGACGGCCCGGTTGATCTGCCCGTCTATGACATCGCAAGGCACTACAGCGAAGGCGCAAGAGAGGCCATGACCAATGAATAACAACATCGACTGGTCGCAGATGATTACTGCTGAGATGAAGGCTGCACAGGCTGCCGCTCAGCATCTGGCGCAGGTGCAGGCCGAGACTGCCCGCCTGCGCAAGCTTGCTGACGATGCCATTGCTCCCCTGCAGGATGCAGTCGACCTCGACGAAGCGACCGAGGCAGAGACCGCCGCCCTCAAGGAGTGGAAGCGCTTCCGCGTGACGCTGAACCGATTACCAGACCAGGAAGGCTACCCCAGCGAGATCGACTGGCCCGCACCGCCAGCCTGATGCGCACCCAACCCACCGACCGCCGCCTGGCGGTATTTTTTTGCCTGGAGAAAACCCATGACCCAATCGCTTCCCCGCGGAGTGCGCAATCGCAACCCTGGAAACATCGATCACAGTCCGGCCAATAACTGGGTGGGCCAGATCGGCAAAGAGCCGGGCGGCCGCTTCGTCATCTTCGACACCCCCGAGAACGGCATCCGTGCCCTGGGCAAGCTGCTGCAGACCTACTACAACAAGCACAAGCTGCGGACCGTCAAGGACATCATCAAGCGTTGGGCGCCGGAGGTCGAGAACGACACGGGGGCGTACATCCGCACTGTGGCTGAGCGCTGCGGCCTGGACCCGTCCGATCAAATCGCCAACATCAAAGACCCCAAGATCTTAGGCGGCCTGGTGCAGGCGATCATCAAACACGAGAACGCCAACTTCGAATACCCGCCGGCAATCTTTGCTGAGGGCTTGCGCAGGGCGCTGGCATGAACGGCTGGGGAGTGCGGGTAATCGCGCTGCTGCTCATCGTGGCTTCCTACTGGGGCACCTACCAGCACGGCCGGTCCGTCGAGCGTTCGGAGTGCGCCAAGGCATCAGCGCAGCGGGACAGCGGTGACCGCCTGGCTGAGGTGCTGGGCGAGCGCAGCGCGCGGGAAGAGGAACAACGACGCGCCCAGGCGCAGGAGGAGGCAAGAGCCCATGCTGAGGAAGAACGAACAATTGCTGATGCTGGCGCTGCTGGCGCCGATGCTGCTGGCCAGCGGTTGCACGACGAAGTCGCAAACCTCGCTGCCACCGTCAGTTGCACCGCCAAGGATACCGCCGCTATCGCCAGAGGCCAGGCAACCACCCGCGCCGCCATGGTGCTCTCTGACCTGCTCACACGGGCTGATGCTCGAGCGGGAGAGCTGGCGAAAGCTTATGACCGAGCCAGAATAGCTGGCCGCTCCTGCGAGGCTTCATATGACGCGCTTCAACGTCATCACTAAGAGAGAAAAGTCATCCTCTGTAACTGTTAGCTTTTCAGATCTTAGAAAAATCCCGATTACCATCTTGCGTTGCAGGTTTAGCGGTTTCGGGGATCTCTAGCGTCTCAGTTGCGTCTGTGAATACGGACACTGTCACCGCATAGCGGCTCAGATTCCCTTCATCGCGCTGAAATTTCATCACTACTTTCTCGCCCTCCCATTTCAGCACTTCAGACTGGAAGGAGGCACCTGATGACATTTTTATCCAGCGGCTGGTGACAACGCCGGGCTCTCCAAATTTGTCGGTCAGCATGTCGACTACTAAATGCAGACTGTTTGCGCTACCGCTGAGTACGAGCTCTGTGAGCTTTCCATGGGGCGCGACCGCGACCATCCCATAACCAGGAGATATTGGCAGATAGGGTAACCCACGGATCTCAAAGCGATCAGGAGACGAGGTGGCCAGACGGCAAGGTGTTTTTGGGCGACTTGAATTATCAGTACAAAGGGGTATCTGCTTGTTGAAATCGCTATGCAAATCTACACCCAAAAACTCCGTTGGCTCTTTGAGCCATGAGGTTTGTTGATAATCCTGATCCGCCAGCGCGGGCACGGATGCTGCCCCCATGAGGCTTGCAAAAAGTGACAGGAAAATGAAAGGCTTCATGAGTTCCCTCTCTGGATGCCAGACAGATAAAAACCTATTATGCCATCGCAGCAGCTCTTGAGCGAAGTCTAATAGTTAGCATCTCGTGAGAGGCGGTGATCAGCAATACATTTCTAGTCGAGCTTGGCCGTTTTCGGCTCAGCAGCAGCTCCATCAGAACGGAGGATGGATTTTGCCTCTTTCGGCTGCACGGACAAAACGTTCGCCAGCTCCAAACAGCCGGTATCCCTCCGGCCCATAAAAATAGCTACCACATGTAGCGTCGCCCCCCGCGCGAGGCTTAGCACAGCCCCTAGGAGTAGTGTCCAGTTGTAGTCAGTAGCTATGCCTGTCACCTCTTCCATGATTATTACCAGTTTGTTTCCAGACTGCGGGCCTGTCGAGAACCATTGGCCGGCACCTCACAATCGGTACGTAAGATGCTCATCACGCTGGGAATCGCATTGGTGCTGTTGTCATGGGCTGCATATGCGCTCTCCGGGGCTGGGATTAACAGGCCTTTGCCGCTGCTGCGTCCGACGTTCGTGGTAATAACCGTTGCCTACCTGTTACGCGGGTTAGCGGGACCGTTCTTCCTGGCGGGTACTGGACGATCCTCTCGATTCATTACTATCCTGCCTTTACTAGGGCCACGGACGGTGGCAGTGAGCTGTGGGTTGAAAGCAGATGATCGCGACTGACCGCTATCACCCCATGTCGGACGCCTACCTAGCTGTGTATTTACCTGAGGGCCCCGGCTGTCCTCCACGCACCGCTTTGCTGCCTGTCATATTCTTGCTATAACGCCGATCACTTTCGGACATAGTTAACTGCGCGAGCTTTAGGCTGCTTTCAAGTAAGGACACTGAAATGATGAAATCCCTTCTGCCGATCATGGCTGCTATGGCTATGACAGGGTGCATGACCGCCGAGCGTATGCCGGATGGCACGACAAAAATTCGCTTTTCTGATGAAGCCGCCAACTCTCTGGCCTCATTGATTCCTAACGGTGTCGTGCCGGGACGGGCACATGGAGTATCCGCATCTGGGCTGGATCTCAACTACACCATGAATCCGCTGAACAATGGCACATACCTGTACCTCAATGGCCAATTCGAATACGACTGCGCAGCCGCTATGCTCTACAGTGCGAAGTCTGGGCAGCCCCTAGAGGTTTCGATGAGCAATAACTGTCGCTCTAGCTACCTCATGCAGCAAGAGAAGCTGCGAATGGCAGGAAAACCCTACGACAGAGGGGCTCCAGCTTACGATCCCGCCAACCCGCCCCATGCTTACTGGGCCAAAGTTGTTGCTCGAACCAAGGCCCAGCTAGCTGCGGCCAATCAATTCAACGTGCGCTTTGCGGGATATCCGCGGCTAGGCCGTAATGGCAAGATTACCATTCGCGTGCAGTTCATGGGGGCAGCCTCCGGCGAATATGCATCCTTGGTGACCATTCCAGAACGCACCGAGGTAGTACTGGATGATCCGCAGTTGGAGGTGGCACTGCGCAATCAATCCAAAGAGGTTAACACGGTGATCACCCAAGTCATTTCCTGCGACGCAGTGCTGGATTACAACAAGGCAGTCGACAAAGGACCGCGTCCCGCCGCCATATCACCAGGGGAGTATTCTCGCTATGAGGTGCGATTTGTGGTGAATAAAATGGGCTGTAAAGATCACCAGCGCCAGTTCTACACGGTAAATCGGTAACTTCAGTTAGCCAGGGAAGACTCTACTGTCCTTGCCGACCGCAAAGGCAGTCGCCGAGGACTGGTGTTAGGGAGGTGCCCGTCACAAAGGGCAACTAGGGGCCGATAGCGACCAGGCCCGCACGGGTAAAGCATCATTACGTCGCCGGAGTGAAGCACCTAGATCCTGGGCACCTACCTAGCACAGATATCGCGCAATTCTCCAAGGCTGGATTGGCAGCAGCCCTACCATGGTACTCTCGAACAGCAGGCGAGCAGTGCGCCGGGCAGTAGGATGCCCTGACCCGCTGACCGGAGGCGTGCGCGAGTGACCGCACAGGTTTAAAAAAGGAGTGGTGTCGCGCGGCCAGTATAGAAGTTTGATGGCGAATCTTGAAAGGCGGACCAGAGGGAGTGAGTTATGGGTTTATTCAGCAAGCTAGGAAAACTCGCTGGCGTAGTGTTGGACGCAATGAGCGAAGCCGATTTCCTGCAGAGCACAGTCATGCGCCAAGTCCAGTTCTATGATGTAACTTATGATGACGTTAAAGGTGAGGTGCAAAAGCGCATAGGAGGACAAGAGTTTCTACGTCAAAGCTGAAACTAGCGAAGGTATAAGACTCTGGGGTTGGTCAGGAAGTTGACTGCCACCGAGATTCATTTTTTGCCCTCCAAGAGCAATTGGTACGAGGCAGAGGTGGTAGTTATTCTTCGTAACCATGCCAATAAGGTAGTTGCGCGGGGCAAAGGCCGCTGGATTGATTCTGGAATGAGCGTTAGTTGAGCACAGACTGCTGGCTACAGGATGAGCGAGGGCCGCTAACGGCGCACAGGTCGATTTTCCACACTGCTGCATTACTGGCAGTTGCGCACGTCGAAGAGGTAATAGCTGATAACCTCCGCGCGCCGCGCAAACCCCTCAATCGATTTGATCCGGTGCAGCTCGTGCCCGGGCTGGCGCTCTGCGATCACTTGGTGGATGGCGTCATAAAACTGCTCGTAGGCGATCGAATAGCCAAGCTCTTTGAAGGTGACGTGCAGGGCCTGGTGAAAGCGTTCTTCATCGTTCGGGTGTCGGGTGTGCCAGGTGTCAACGCGTAGCCACGGTAGGAGAAACAGCTGGAGTGCCTTCATGTCCATGGTGAGCTTCCCGCAGGTAATGAAAACGCGATTCTACCGATGTACAAATCGATTCCAAAACTTAAACGGCGACCCTTGCAGTATGCGGGCTGTAGCCGTGCCGTTTCGTCTTTGTTTTGGAATCGAATTCGATGCTGACGCAGCATGGATTGGGCGCTCATAACACGGTCTTGAAAACCGTCGATGGGCAACTATCCTAGAGTTCGAATCTCTACGCTTCCGCCATAATTTTTAGTACAAGCCCCGATTATTCGGGGCTTTTGCGTTTCTGGGGGTTTGTAAGAGCGCCAGCAGCGGCCGCAATTGCGTGTTGTCCTATGGGAGAGCGGGGGAGGCTGTGATAATGGGGGCAATCACAAGGGCCATGTCATGCTGACCATCTCCAATAACGTGCATCTGCCGGATGCCGAAATCGAACTCACCTACATCCGCGCACAAGGTGCGGGTGGGCAGAATGTCAACAAGGTGTCCAGCGCGGTGCACCTGCGCTTCGACATCCCGGCCTCATCGTTGCCCGAGTTCTACAAGGAGCGGCTGCTGGCGCTGCGTGACAGTCGTATCACCGGCGACGGTGTGGTGATCATCAAGGCCCAGCAGTACCGCACCCAGGAGCAGAATCGTACTGACGCATTGGCGCGTCTTGCCGAGTTGATCATTGCAGCCGGCAAGACCGAGAAAAAACGCCGCCCCACCAAGCCGACCCTTGGCTCCAAGACCCGCCGTCTCGAAGGAAAAGCCAGGCGCAGCACTGTCAAGGCTGGTCGGGGCAAGGTGGAGTTCTAGTGCTGGTGGTGCAACGTTGCTGGCAAATTTCAGTTCTGCTAATGCCTATATCGCCTTAGCGAGCAATGTAGGTTGCGATCTCCTACACCGTCTGTGCAAAAGCTTGAGGTTAGACGGATGATCAATCTTGCAGCGAGGCAGCAGGTCAGCGCAGATTCCTGCCCACTGTAACTTTCGGTTCTTTTCGCTGTCCGATCTTCCCGATGCCGAACCTAGGGTACTGCCTCAGGCATCGTCCACTATTGATGAAAAGGAGCTTCCAATGTTTTCAGCACGGATTACCGCAGTTTCGCTTTGCTTGGCTACTTTGGTCATGACCAATGCGGCCCTCGCCGATTCGAAGGCGGAAAATCACAAAACCGCCGTGACTATCCTCGCCATGGAGCAGGTATGCAACAAGGCCATTCCTGGGTTGAACGGCACTGTTGATAACGCATTGGCCAACGAACCGATGGACGATGCGTTGAAGGCCGAGATCATGGCGCTGAGGTCGGCACCGGGCAGCAAGACTCAAATCGATGACATGGCTAACAGGCTGTCGGGCTCCCCGTTGTCGACACTGGCGGTGGAGCAGGGCACCTGCAAGATGTACGCTGCCAAGTAGTCCTGCATCCCGCTGGTACGCCTTCTCGGTGTATGCCTGAACCGAGATCACCGCCCTCCAGCCCCACTTGTATCCCCAGAGCATGATCGATGATCACCCAGTCGCAACTGATGACCTTGGCGCGGCAAGCAGATGAGGACGTGTTTTCCTGGGCCAGCTTCGTCGCTCAAACCGAGTTCCTATGGCAGGACACGACGCTGGTACCGGATGCTTGCGCCTGGCAAGCCCTCTGGTTCGAGCTGGAAATCGTCAATGCCCTGGCCTTGGCCGAGTGGGACGTGCACGGGCGGCCCGTCGACTGGGCAGACTGCTGGCGGGAGGGCTACAAGCAGCAAGCCCAGGGGTTGTTGGCCGCACTGCTGAAATTGATCAGCTGACATTTTCACTAAGGGACAGCTGACGCTCGTATTCGCGTGATCGGGAAAACGCCTTTTCTCAATAGTGGCATGTTGCTGCATTGCGCGCCGAAAATCACAAATAGAGCCCGCCTTTGAGGGCAATGCTGTTCACTTAAGTCCGGTGTCGTCTGCTTTGGGGCCGCTTTGCGGCCCTTCGCGGGCAAGCCCGCTCCCACAGGTTTAGCGCTTAACCGCGCTTTGCGCGTGGCAGGAATGATCCGGCTGACACGGATTGTTACATCTCCCCCAATACTGCTTCTCAATCTCCTGGATTTATCCCCCCTAACCAAGGCGATACGCTGCCCCCAGCCTTCGTGCGAACGCCGTTGAGCGCTGAATTAACAGGGGTAGCAGTCACTCGCCCAGGCTGATCTGTTTACACGGCTTTCCTCTGGCCGATTTCGATCCGGCCCTCGAAATCCTCTTGGTTTCGCCCCTGCCCAAGCACGTCCAATTCGGGACTTGAATGTTCAGCTGCTGATCAGCCCCTCGCGCGTCGTCGACCAACGCTGTCGACCCAGTCCCTTCGCCTCTGGCGCGAGCAGTTTGATTTAACCAAAGGAGTTTAAGAAACATGACGGATGACCAACGCCCCCCAAGCGCAGCGTCGCCGCTACGTACGAGCGCCAGGGTGCTATTTGCCCTGCTCGTTCTGGCCGTATCGCTGGCGCTGATCTATGGCGGCTTCAAGCTGGTTGCACTGGGTGGCTCACGTTACTACCTGATCGCGGGCGTGGCATATTTGCTGCTGGCGGTGCTGTTCTTGATGCGGGCACGTGTGGGCATTGCGCTCTCTGTAGCGATCTTCCTGGCGACCTGTGTCTGGGCGCTGTATGAAGTCGGCCAACTCAGCTACTGGGAGCTGCTGCCACGCCTGGTAGTGCCGGCGATTATCCTGACCTTGAGCCTGTGGGTCGGCGCTGCGCTGCCAAGTGTTTCCGTGAGCACGCGGCGTGTGGCCAATCGGGTGGGTTTTGCGCTGTTGGTGGCGTTGCTGGCCGCGTTCGTAGCTGCATTCTACCCGCATGGCGCAATTTCCAATTCGGCCGCGGCGGGCGGTGCCAATGTGGCCAAGGTGCTGGCTAGCGCTCCTGAAAACTGGGAATTCTTTGGCCGCAACGCTTCCGGCACGCGGTTTGCCCCCTTCACGCAAATCACTGCTGACAACGTCAACCAGCTGCAAGTCGCCTGGACCTACAGAACCGGCCGCAGAACCACCGGCGCTGGCGCAGGTGTAGACGAAAACACGCCGCTGCAGATCGGCAACGTGCTGTACTCCTGCACCCCAGAAAACCTGGTGACCGCGCTCGACGCCGACACCGGTACGCCGCTGTGGAAATTCGATCCGCAGGCTAAAAGTGCAGAGCATGTGACCTGCCGCGGTGTCGGCTATTACGACATCGATAAGGACGACAGCCTGAGCGCGCAGGCCAAGGCTGCCTATGGCGATGAGCAGCAATGCCGCCAGCGCATCTTGGTATCGTCGGTCGACGCCCGTCTGTTTGCCTTGGATGCGCATAGCGGCACGCTTTGCCCAAGCTTTGGCGACAACGGCTACGTTGACCTGAAGAAGGGCATGGGCCCGACCGAGAACAGCAAGCGCTACCACCCCACGTCGCTGCCGGTGGTCATGGGCCATCTGGCGGTGGTTGGCGGCTGGGTGCGCGATATCGTTGCCAAGGAGCCTTCAGGTGCAGTGCGGGCCTTCGATGTACTCAGTGGTGCGCTGGTATGGGCATGGGATGTCGGTGCGCCAGAGAGCGAGGATGCAGCCCAGGCCGAGCACCAGTTCACCCTGGAAACGCCCAACGTTTGGACCGTACCGACCTACGATAAAGAGCTGAACCTGGTCTATCTGCCTACCGGTAACGGACCGCCCGACTACTGGGGCGGTGATCGTAACCAGGCCAAGGAAAAGTACGGTTCGGCAGTGGTGGCGGTGGATGCTTCTACGGGTAAGGCCAAGTGGGTTTACCAGACCGTTCACCACGATGTCTGGGACTATGACCTGCCGTCGCAGCCGGTGCTCTACGAGATCAACAATGCCCAGGGCGTGAAGACCCCGGTGCTGATCCAGACCACCAAGACAGGTCACATCTTTGTCCTGGATCGGCGTACCGGTGAGCCGGTCACCGAAGTTGAAGAGCGGTCGGTGCCCACTTCGCCAGCCGCGGTTGGCGAGCACTTGTCGCCAACCCAGCCTTACTCCAAAGGGATGCCGGTCATTGGCGCCGAGCCGCTGACCGAGAAGTCGATGTGGGGCGTGTCGACCTTCGATCAACTGTACTGCCGGATCATGTTCAAGGACTCGGTGTACGTGGGGCCCTTTACCCCTCCCACCGAAAAGCCCTACATCGAGTGGCCGGGCTTGCTGGGTGGGATGAACTGGGGTGGCATCTCGATCGACGAGAACACCGGGATGATGTTCGTCAATGACATGCGCATGCCGTTGCGGATGTCGCTGGTTACTCAGGAAAACACCAAGAACTTCAAGGTTTCGACCGATGAAGTACCTGGCTTCATGGGCACCATTCGGCCACAAGTGGCGGGGATCTACGGCGGGGTGAAAATCGACATCCTGCAGTCTCCACTGGGCGTGCCGTGCAACACCCCTCCGTTTGGCAGCATGAGTGCGATTGATCTGAACACCCAGAAGCTGGTCTGGCAGGTGCCCCTGGGCACCGTGCAGGACACCGGTCCGCTGGGGATCAAGACCCACATGCAGATCCCGCTGGGCATGCCGACGCTGGGCGGGCCGACCTCGACTGCATCGGGCCTGGTGTTCTTCGCCGGTACCCAGGACTACTACCTGCGCGCGCTTGATTCGGCCACTGGTAAAGAGGTGTGGAAGGCTCGCTTGCCGGTGGGCGCCGTGGCCGCGCCATTGATCTACGTTTCGCCAAAAACCGGCAAGCAGTATGTGCTGATCTCGGCGGGTGGGATGAGCCATTCGCCTGATGTGGGGGACTACATCATCGCCTATGCGCTGCCAGACAAAGCATCCAAGCACTAAGCACGCCTGACAATAATCCCCGTTCGCGGGGATTATTTTTGCCTGCTGCGGCTGAGCCTACTGCAAGGTCGGTGGCTTCAACGGGCCCTGTAACTGGCCTAAGGTTGCTTCTATGCCGGCAATCACCTTTTCAAGGGTATCGGCTTGTTCATCATTGCCCATCGCTCGCAGGTGATCACGCTGTTGGCGCAAGGCAAGCAGGTTCTTTTGCAGGGCGACCGCTGAGGTAGTAAACGTTTCCATGTCTGTCTCTGGCTGATGGCATCCATGCCGTTGTAGGAATATCCGGACCGTATCAGCCAATTCCAGCCAGTGAAACTGCGTTTTCATACAGGGATTGGTCTGTAGCGGGCTTCATCCTACTCAGCCACCAGAAGCTTCCTACAAGCCTAGGTGAGCCGGTATTGCTAAGTGTGTTCAGGCTTGCGCCGGCAGGCCAGTGAACAAGCCGCTTTGCGTTCATATCGCCTCCCTCGATCCTGGTGCTTGCCGGGCAGGTCGTTTATCTGTCTCTGGCGCGAATGGCGAAACGTAATGTTGCAAATAGGCTCGCTCCACTTAAGGAGCGTGGAGGCCCGGCGTTAACCAGGCTCGTCCTGTAATACTTCCTGCTCCAGCCACTGCGCGACCAACGCGCTCGCAGAGCCCGCTGCGGGCGGCTGGGCCGTGAGCAGGTGAAAGCCTGCAGCGCTGTTCAGTTGGTGCCCCTCAAGGGCAATCACCAGGGTGCCGGCCTTCAATGCGTTCTCGACCAATAACTGCGGCACCAGGGCGATACCCATGCCTTGCTCGGCGGCCTCGATGGCCAGAATGGTCTGGGAGAAGGCCGGGCCGCTGAAGCGGGTGCCGGGCAGGCCGTAATGATCGAACCAACGTTTCCAATTGTTGTGGCTGTCTGAAATCAACGCTACGTCGCTGAGTTCTGCTGGCTGTTGCCAGCGTCGCTCCCCGCGCAGCGACGGGGCGCACACGGGCACCGCCTGGCCGGCTAGCAGCAGGCGGACGTGGGCATCGGCAAAGGGCGGCGCACCCCAGCGCACGGCCATGTCTACCGCGCCTTTGCCGCTGAGCGGGCGGGTGCTGTCGGAGGCATCGATCATCAGCGCGATCTGCGGGTGCGCGGCAGCCAGGCGGCCCAGGCGCGGTATCAGCCAACGGCTGGCGAATGCCGGGGTGGTGCTCAGCAGCACTTGATGAGGGTCTTGCGGGGCATCGCGTTCAAGCAGTTCGCGGCTGGCATCTTCGATGATGTGCAGCGCCAGGCGGACCCGCTCCAGATACTCACTGCCCGCGCGGTTGGGCCTCAAGCCGCGTGGCAGTCGCTCGAACAGTGCCTGGCCGAGCTTCTCTTCGAGCGTGCGCACCTGCTGGGCCACCGCGCCGGGGGTGACGTGCAGCGCTTGGGCGGCGGCGCGGAAACTGCCCAGGCGCGCCGCCGCCTCAAAGGCGACCAGGTGATTGATCACGTAAGGCGTGGTGCGTCGTTTGCAAACGCTCATCCAGTAGTTTTCCTGCAGGCTTGGCCCGCTGATCGAGAGGGTTGAAGTGCCCGCCGATTCTGGCCCGATGGTGCTGTGCTAGCAACCTGAAGGTGCTCAGTTGCGCTAGCATGTCGGCCTTCAACTGTTTTGCGGATTTTTCCATGAGCACTGCCATCTTTCGCCAAGCTACGCCCCAGGACGTGGATCGCTGCTTCCACATCGAAACGACCGCCTATGAGGGCGACGAAGCGGCCACCCGCGAGAAAATCGCCACGCGCATTGCGCAGTATCCCGAGGGTTTTCTGATCCTTGAGCTCGATGGCCAGGTGATCGGTTTCATCAATAGCGGCTGCGCCGAGCACGTGGTGATGTCCGATGAGGCGTTCAAGGAGCTGGTCGGCCATGATCCGCACGCCGCCAATGTGGTGATCATGTCAGTGGTGGTCGACCCGGCATTCCAGGGCCGTGGCTATGCGGGCTTGCTGATGACGCGGTTCGTCGAGCAAATGCGCGAGCGCGGCAAGGCGAGCATTCACTTGATGTGCAAGGACCAGCATGTGGGCCTGTACGAGAAGTTGGGTTACCGCTATGTGCAGCCGTCGGCCTCCGATCATGGCGGCATGGCCTGGCATGAAATGGTGATGGCGCTCTGAGCAGGTGCGTCAGGTTTTGTCGCAGCGCCTGCTAGGATCCGGCCTTTTGCCTAGCCAGGGAGAGGCTTGTGAAGTACGTCGTGATCGAAGCACATCGCTCTGAATACCCGCGTCCGATCCGTTTTGCCCAAGGTGAGATGCTCGACATCGGCCCCCGCTATGCCGGTGAGCAAAACTGGCAGGACTGGTACCTGTGCAGCTGCGCTGGGCAGGAGCCTGGTTGGGTGCCGGCGCAGGTCATCGAACGGCTCGGTGTTGCCCGGGGCAGGGCGCTCGAACAGTACTGTGCTCACGAACTGGATGTCGATCCGGGGCAGCGGGTGCTAGGTTTGCGCCCGCTCAATGGGTGGCTGTGGTGTCGCCGCGAGGCCAACGGTGAGCTGGGTTGGCTGCCGGCCGAGAAGCTGCGCCTGGTGGACTGATCGGGGTCATCTGATCCGCTTTTTTTCCACCAACCTGCATCTGTAACCGTATCAGCGAAAAGTCGAAAATGCTTACCAGGCCCAGCCTTCCAAACCGGTGTGCGCTGGGCAAGTTGCGCTGCTCTGCACCCGCATCGGCCAGCTCCGGTATTCTGTTATCACACTGTAGAGGTTCCAATGGGCAAGCTCTCGCTGTTCCTGGGTGGTTTTCTGCTGCTGACAATCCTTATTGGCCTGCTGGGTACCATTCCGCCCACCTGAGGCCACCCCCTATCCTTGAGGTCCGTCCTATCCAGCAGAGACGGGCCTGCACCTCTCAACGGGCTTTTTGCCCGTTTTTTTGTACCCGTTGGATAAGTGGTAGCTGCAAGCAATTCTCAAGTGCGAATGGCTCGTGTAATCTCCCGCCGCCATCAAAGGGGCCCACGCTCGAGGACCCGTCACTTGCCTTGGAGTTGAGATCTACATGGAATGCAAGAAGGGCGCTGCCGCGATGCTGGCGTGGCGCAACCGGTTTCTCGCAGAGGCTGGCCTGCAAGAGGATGATTACGACCAAGCCTTGCGCTGCGCCGAAGACCTGGAACGCTCGGGAGTGATCAGTGCAGGGGAGTGGATCGAATTGGTCAAACAAGCCAATTCGGCGTTGCTGCGTGCGCGATAAGTCGTTCTTTGTGCAAGGAAAACTGTCCACAGAAAACGTGGGTAGGTCTGTGGATAAATCGCTGTAAGTAAGGCCGTTTGCGGCCTCTGTTAAATTGAGCAGAATTTGAACAGTAATTGGCTTGCTGTATCACGGCTTGCCACGACGCAACGCTTGCAGTAGGTCGCGCACCCGCGCCGGCAATTCCCCGGCCGGGTATACGGCATGCATTTGTGGGTCGTCGCCACTGCTTGAGGTCAGGTGATAGCTAGGGCAGACGCGCACCAGCCGCCCGGCCGCGACCTGTGGCTCACCCACCCAGTCAGCCAATCGTGCGATACCCGCCCCAGCCAGGGCGCTGTGGAACACCGCGCTTCCGGCGCTCAGGCGCAAGCGAGGGCGTGGCTGCAAGCGGGTGATCTGCCCGTCGCGGCAAAAATGCCAAGCCTTGAGGATGCGCGGGGCGGTGTGCAGGATCAGCGCGTGTTCGCTAAGTGCTTCCGGCTCCTGCGCAAGGCCTGCGCGGGCCACATAGTCGGGGCTGGCGTACAGGTGCCGACGGTAGCTCCACAGGGGGTAGCCGATCAGTTCGCTGGACTGTGGGAAGGCGCCGCGCACCACGAAGTCGAACTTGCCTTGAAGCGGGTCGAGGCTCTGGTCGCTGAACTGCACGTCCAGGGTGACCTGCGGGTGGCGGCGAGAGAATTCAGCCAAGACCGTTGGCAGCACTTGCTGGCCAAGCAGCTCAGGCGCGGCGAAACGAATCCAGCCCTGCGCCGTACCACTCAACGCCGCCAGTTCATCGGCCGCATCGCGTTGCACATCGAGCAAGCGCTCGGCGTGTGGCAGCAAGCGTTCACCCGCTTCGGTCAGCGTGACGGCGTTGGCGTTGCGGTTGAGCAGCTTGCTTCCGGCGTTGTCTTCCAGTGCTTGTAGCGCCCGGGTAATCGCGCTAGGCGAGCGGCCCAGGGCGCGGGCAGCAGCGACAAAGCTGCGCTTGTGCGCGACGCTGACGAAGGCCTGGATTTCACGCAGCATGTCCAATGCCATGAGGGGCTCCTTGTTGCAGTTTTCGCAATATGGCATTTCAGCACAACGGCGTGGCTTTGATTAGCCTTGGGCTCTGTTTTTACTGCCTGGAGCCCCCGCCATGATGGATGTTGTCCTGCTGTCGCTGTTTGCCTTCGCCGCTGGTTTGATCGATGCGGCGGTGGGTGGGGGCGGGCTGATCCAGATTCCGGCACTGTTCAATGTGCTGCCCAGCGCCCAGCCGGCGGCCCTGCTGGGGACCAACAAGCTGGCCTCGGTGTGCGGCACCGCGTTCGCCGCGCGCTCGTTCATTCGCAAGGTGAGCTTGGATTGGGGCCTGATCGTGCCGGCAGCGCTGAGCGCCTTCGTCATGTCGTTCGCCGGGGCGGCGACCGTTTCACTGGTGCCGCCTAGCGTGATGCGCCCAGCGGTGCTGGTGATGATCGTGCTGATGGCGGTCTATACCTTCTGCAAGAAAGACTTCGGCACCTTGCACAAGCCAGCGCAGATCGGCCGTAAGGAGCAATGCCTGGCGGTGCTGATCGGCGGCGCAATCGGCTTTTACGATGGCTTGTTCGGGCCAGGTACCGGCAGCTTCTTGATCTTTCTGTTCATCCGCTTCTTTGCCCTGGACTTCCTGCACGCCTCGGCCTCGGCCAAGCTGGTCAACATCGCCACCAACCTGGCGGCGCTGGTGTTCTTCATTCCCACCGGCAACGTGCTGTATGCCATCGCCTTGCCCATGGCGCTGTGCAATATCCTCGGCGCCCTGACCGGCACCTGGCTGGCGGTGCGCAAGGGTGCAGGGTTTGTCCGTGGGCTGTTCCTGATCTTGTTGTGCGTGCTGATCGCCAAGTTGTCGTGGGACTTGCTGGCTGGCTGAGTCAGACCACCTGGCGCTGCGGCTCGGCCTGTTCGACGCGGTTGCGGCCATGGGCTTTGGCGCGGTACAGCGCTTTGTCGGCGCGTACTAGCAGTTCGTCCAGGCTCGGTGCCGGGGTGTCGGCAGTACAGCCGTCCAGGCCGATGCTGACGGTGATCTGCAAGCGCGGGTCGTTGTGGGTCAGGTGCAAGTCCTGGATGGCGCGGCGCATGCGTTCGGCGGTGAATTTGGCGCGTTCTGGCTCAAGGCCTGGAATGATCACCACGAACTCCTCACCGCCCAGGCGGGCGAACAGCTCACCGTCGTGCAGTTGGTCTTGCAAGGCGTTGGCGAACTGGCGCAGCACCTGGTCGCCGACGCCATGGCCATGGCGGTCGTTGATCGTCTTGAAGTGATCGATGTCGAGCATCATCAAGGTCAGCGGCAGCGCCTGGGCGTGCTGTTGGCGGCTGTCGAGCAAGGCATTGGCGCGGCGGGTGAAGGCGCTGCGGGTGAGGGCGCCGGTGAGGTGGTCGATGGTCGCCTGATGGGCCAGGCGGGCGAGCAGGCTGCGGTTGGTGTTGCTGACACAGGCGACCACCAGTGGGCCGAGCACCAGCATGGCGATGCCTAAGCGCGCTGACATCAGCGTGGTCACCCCTGGAACGCTCTGCGGCACGCTGAAATGCATGAGATTTTGCGCCACGGCAACGATCAGCGTACTGCCGGCAGTCAGTGCCAGCAGCGACACCAGAAACGGTGAGTAGGTCCAGGCGCACCACAGCAGCGCGGCAATCGGGAAGGCGATGGCGCCCGGCCCGCCGAAGGCGATGCTCAGGGCCAGCGAGGCCAGCAGCACCAGCATCGGCGCCAGGCGAATCGCCTGACCGCTGCCGCGTAGCAGCGCGCCGGTATTTGGCGCGGTCAGCAACGCCGGCAGGACCAGCACACTGGTGGAGAACTGCTCGCTGAACCAGGCCAGCCAGGTGGCGCGCAGCGACTCCTGGAACCACGGCGCCGCCATCACGCAGGCCATGCTCGCCGCAACCATCGCGCCCGCTGCGCAGGCACCGAATACGCTCAACACCCCATGCGGCGTGCGCATGCGTCGGTGCAAACGCGGCAGGCGCGACAGCAGCAGCCAGATGGTGACGATCACGCCCAGGTTGCACAGGTTGAACCACAACGCCGGCGGCCAGGTACTGCCACAGGCAAGGTCGGCGCCGACCATGGCCATCCAGATCAGGACGAAACCGAGCGGATTGGCCAGGCGTGGATAGCGCAGCAACACCCCCGCCAGCACGGCGTTGACCGGCCAGAACAGCGACAGCGATTCGATCGGACGGGCCAGTATCCCAGCCAAGGTCAGGATGAAGGTCAGGCTGAATAGCGCGAGGTGAGGCAATGGGCGCGAATGAGCTGGAAACACCATGGGCTCTACCGGCAAGCGGAGACGGAATCCAGGACAACGACTTCAAGGCACCTGGGACATATTCGTATCAGTGTGTTTCGAGAGCAGGGTTGATGTCAATTGGATATTATGGCGGCACGATCCTGACCGATAATGCCATTTTGCCGCTATTCGCTGACATCCCCTTTACAGCCCGAAGAACCACGGCACCATCAACACCGTTACCAGCATTACCAGCACGGTAAATGGCACACCGACCTTGATGAAGTCGGCAAAGCGATATTGACCTGGGCCCAACACCAGGGTGTTGACCGGCGAAGACACCGGCGTCATGAACGCCGCCGAGGCTGCCAGGGCCACGGTCATGGCAAATGGGTAGGGCGACATGCCCAATTGGCTGGCGGTGCTGATGGCCACGGGCGCCATCAGTACAGCGGTGGCGGTGTTGGAGATGAACAGGCCAATCACCGCCGTTACCACGAACAGGCAGGCCAATATCGCGCTAGGCCCGGCGCCGCCGAGCAGCCCGACCAGGCCGCTGACGGCCAGGTCGATACCCCCGGTTTTCTGCAATGCCAGGGCAAACGGCAGCATGCCGACGATCAGCACCAGGCTTTGCCAATGGATGGCCCGGTAGGCGCTGTTCATGTCGATGCAGCGGCCGGCGCCCATTAGCAGGCACGCGATCAGCGCGGCGAGCACGTTGGGCACCACGCCGCTGACCATCAGGCCGACCATCACCGCCAGGCTGATCAGGGCAAAGGGAGCGCGGCTGCGGGCTGGCGCGACCTGATCGATCTCGGCAGGCAGGCTCAGTACCAGAAAGTCTTTGGCTTGGCTCTGAAGCTGGCGCACCGCTTTCCACGGGCCGACGACCAGCAGGGTGTCGCCCAGGCGCAGTTTTTCTTCGACCAGTTGCTCCTCGATGGCCGCCTGATCGCGGCGCAGGCCGACCACGTTGAGGTCGTAGCGGCTACGGAAGGCCAGCTCCAGGATGCTTTTGCCGATCAGTTGCGAGCCCGGTGGCAGTGAGACTTCGGCCATCCCCACTTCCTGGGATTGGTCGATGAAGTAGGCGGCCTTGAAGTGTAGGGGTTCGAGCTGCATGGTCTGGCACAGGCTGCGCAGGTCGTCGCGGTTGGCGAACAGGTCCAGCAACAGCACGTCGCCCTGGTGCAGCACGGTGCCGGAGTCGGCGGTAATCACCCGGGTGGTGAATTTATGCTGGCGCTCGATGCCGATCACGTTGGCGCCGTGGCGGGTGCGCAGCTCCAGCTCGCCCAAGGTATGCCCGATCAGTGGCGAATGCGGGCGGATGCGCAGGCGGCGTTCGCGGCCGTTGAGCTTGTAGTCCAGCACCAGGTCGAGCAGGGTGCGCCGGGTTTCTACGCGGCCATCCTTGCGCACTTCACCGTTGAGCCAACGCCGGGTGAGCAGCATGTAGCCCACGCCCAGAGCCAGCACGACCAGGCCGAACGGGGTGAAGCTGAAGAACGTGAAGCCTTGCTCGCCGTGCCGCACCAGCTCGCTGTGCACCACCACGTTGGGCGGCGTGGCGACCAGGCTGAGCATGCCGCTGATTAGCCCGGCGAAGCTCAAGGGCATCATCAGTCGACTGGGCGAAATGCTCAGGCGCGCGGCAATGCTCAGCACCACCGGGATGAAGATTGCCACCACGCCGGTCGAGCTCATGACCGAACCCAGCCCTGCGACCGATACCATCAACAGCACCAGCAGGCGTGCTTCGCTATTGCCGGCACGGGCACTCATCCACTCGCCGATGCGATAGGCGATGCCAGTGCGCACCAGCCCTTCGCCGATCACGAACAGCGCCGCGATCAGCACCACGTTAGGGTCGCTAAAGCCCGCCAGGGCTTGCTCAACGGTGAGGATGCCCGACAGCGGCAGAAACACGATCACCAGCAGCGCGACCACGTCCATGCGCGGTCGGTTGATGACAAACAAAAGGACGACGACGGCCAGCAGGCCTAGGACCGTGAGCAGCTCAGGGTTCATCGGGAGGGGGTGTTCCTTCACTCAAGGGGGCACGAAAGACAGTAGCAGCCAGTGTGCCATTGTGGGGTGAAGGGTGTATTGATGTGTTGCAGGGTTTTTGTGGCTAAGCCAATCGCGGGGCTTGCCCCCGCGATGGGTGGGGCAGGCGATCAGTGGCGATGATGACGACGCTTGTGTTTCTTCTTGCTGCCGTTGTTGTCGCCCAGGTGGTTGCCGATGGCACCACCAGCAGCGCCGCCCAGACCGGCACCGACGGTCGAGCCGGTCGAGCCGCCGAGCTTGCCGCCCAACAGCGAGCCGCCGGCCGAACCCAGGCCACCACCGATCGCAGCTTCGGTACGGTTGCCCTTGCGGGCACCTACCGCACTGCCGGCGGCGCCGCCCAGGCCGGCGCCAATGGCTGCACCCGTGCTGCCGCCCATTTGTTGGCCAACCACGTTGCCCAGGGCGCCACCCAGGCCGCCGCCAATGGCCGCAGTACCGTCACCGGCAAAGGCGCCTTGGCACAGCAGCAGGCCGAGGGCAACGCAAGGCAGAGTCAAACGCATGTTCATGAACCTCAAAGGAATCATCAAAGTAGAGTGCCGCGGCACGGGCGGCAAATCAGGGTTGGAAAGACGTTTCAGCGGTAATCGCGGTCACGGTAGCGGCGATCATCGTCACCACGGTCATGACGGTGGTGATGGCCGCGATCGCGGTCGCGGTCACGCCAGCCATCATCATCGTCGTGGTAATGATGGCTGTGGCAACCAGCGGCCAGCAGCATCGCGGCAATCAGCGGGAGACTTGCAAGGCGGGTGATCACGATATAGGTCCTTGATCCGCATAGGTTTACGGGGTAACCACTGAGACCGGGATCGATCAATTTGGTTTCTGCACGGTAAAAATATTTCTCCCGCGCAACATCGCCATGTGCCTGGCGGCTGCTGTTCTGTCCCGCTCGGTCATGGCTGGGGTGAGCGCTGGCCCCTAGACTTGAGCCAGGCCGCATTGAAGACGGCTGTCTGCCACACGGTGAATCACGATGATCGCCCATACCCCGACGCTGTTCGCCGCCGTTGCCCTGGTCGCGACCATCCTGGCCTTTTGCCTGTTGCTGGTCGGCCAGTTCAACCGCCGCGACAACCTGCTGTTGACCGGCTGCGGGCTGCTCGCCCATGCCCTGGCGTACGTCTGCTATACGCTGTACGCCCATGCGCCGCTGTGGATCAGCTATGGCTTGGGTAACAGCCTGCTGTCGCTGGCCCTGGCGTTCTATTCGGCGAGCTTGTTCCGGGTGCGTGAACAGCGGGTGCCGTGGCGCTCGATCTTTATCATTCCGGCAGTCATGTTGCTGGGGTTGATGCTGCTGCTCGACACCTTGGAGCCGCGCATGCTGCTGGCGACCTTGGTGCTGATGTTGCAATGCTCGTTGATCCTTTGCTGGGCGCGACGGCACGTCGAGCGGCCAGGCCGGGCGCACCTGCTGCTGGTGATTGGCGCGTTGATCAGCCTGGTCGGGCTGGGCATGCGCGCCGTGGCGGTGGTGCTGGGGGAGGCGGCGGACATGCGCTACGACACCAGCAATCTCAAGCAGACGGTATCGGTGGCCATTGGTACGGTGACGGTGATGATGTATTCGATTGGCCTGGTGCTGATGGCCAAGGAGCGCAGCGAATCGCGCTTGCAGCATATGGCCTTGCGCGATGTGCTGACCGGCACCTACAACCGCCGGGCGATTCTTGAGCGCTTCGCTGTGGAGCTGGAGCGGGCAAGGGGCGAACACAGCAGCCTGGCCGTGGCGATGATCGACATCGACCATTTCAAGCGCATCAACGACCTGCACGGCCACTTGGCCGGTGATGAGGTGCTGTGCCACTGCGTGCGCCAGTTGCAGCAGCGCTTGCGCTTGACCGACAGCCTTGGCCGTTATGGTGGCGAAGAGTTCTTGCTGCTGTTGCCCAATACCGATCGTGAGGGCGCCATGGCGGCGCTACAGGGCTTGCGTGAGGCGATCGCCCAGAGTCCGGCGCGCTTTGCGGGCGATGACATCGAGCTGCGTTTCAGTGTCGGTTTGTGGTGTGGCATCCCCGCTGCCGAGGACAACGCCGCCAGCCTGCTCGGCCAGGCCGACGCTGCGCTCTACCAAGCCAAGGCCGGTGGGCGCAATGCCGTGCATATGGCGGCATTGCTCGGCCCGTGCTGACTCAGGAGGCGGGCTGAATGGCCAGCACCACGCCGTTGGTGATCTGCACCAGCACATAGTGATCGCCCATTTTCACCCAATGGCTGTCCTTTTCCGGGGCGGCTAGGCCTTTGCCTTTCCAGTCGGCAATGGCTGCGTCGTCGCGTTTGTACTGATCTGGCGCTTTGTCGCCAACTTGCAGTTCGCGGTTGTGGGTTTCTGGCGCGGTGACGCTTTGCTCAGCACTTGGCGCGGCCGTGGCGGTCAAGGGCAGGATCGGCAGGGTGGCGCTAAGCAGAAGGGCCGATAGCAGTGGACGCAGTTTCATAGTGATCTCCTAATGGCAGGCATGCCCTCTATGCGACAACAACCTGCTCGGGACAATTCACTCGACATGGCCGCCAGTGCTAGAGTCGCGTTCTTTTTTGCTCCGAGGATCGAACATGCGCGCACTTTTGCCGATGGCCGTAGCGCTGATGCTGGTTGGTTGTGCTTCATCGACCATGGAAGCCGCACGCGGCGGCGCGCCGACTGCGCAATTGGCTTCACAGAAGGCCCCGCAGATCGTCTCGCAATGCATCCAGTTCAGTTGGCAGGAAGAGGCCACGTTCGGCGTTGATGCCAGCGGCTATCTGCAGCCGCGCAAGCAGGGCGGTTACACGGTCTATACCCGAGAGGCGCAGGCGTTCGTCGACGTTTACCCCGAGGCCAACGGCACCCGGGTCGATTATTACGCGCAAAGCAATGACAGCACGGCCCTGCGCCGTCGGGCCGCAGCCGCTACTTGTCTGTAAGGGGTAGAGGGCGATTCCACACTGGGCAGCAATCCTCGAAGGCGTGGAAAACAGCTTCCAGTCCAGGGCTGTCGGGTTGATCGAAGCAACCGAGCAGCAAGGCGACAGTCGGGGCGTCATCTATGGCACCGAGGCTGCTGCCGCAACGGCGGCAGAAAGCGCGGCTGGAACAATCAGAGGAGCGCCAGGTATCGGGCGCACCGCCAGGCCCGGTCCAGCGCACCTGATTGCGAGCAAACTCGACCCAGGTGGCGGTGAGTGCCCCGGTATGTTGTTGGCACCAACGGCAGGAGCAATGGTGTGGGTTGGCGGCGGGGGCATCGGCGGCAAAGCGGATGGCGCCGCACAGGCAGCCGCCCTCGTATAGAGTTGGCATGAGATCCCTTCGTGCGCAGGTGAAATGTCCGCAGTTTATAGTCCAGTTGTAATGGAGATGTCGCCCGGATAGCGAGGTCATTACCGCGGTGCTGCAAAACGGCCTGCGCGAAGCGCCCTGGCGCCTGCCGATGAGCTACACGCTGCAGGCGCTCAAGGACTGATCAGGAGAGAAAGCCGCCGTCGACATTCAGTGCTGTGCCGGTGGTGTAGCTGGAGGCATCGCTGGCCAGGTACAGCACTGCACCGGCCATCTCGCTGGGGTCGGCCACGCGCTTGAGTGGGATCTGTTGCAGGGCGGCGTTGAGGATGGCGTCGTTTTTCACCAGGGCGGAGGCGAACTTGGTGTCAGTCAGCCCCGGCAGCAAGGCGTTGCAGCGGATGCCGAACTGGGCGCATTCCTTGGCGAACACCTTGGTCATGTTGATCACTGCGGCCTTGGTCACCGAGTAGATGCCCTGGAACAGCCCAGGCGACACGCCATTGATCGAGGCAACGTTGATGATGCTGCCGCCACCGTGCTCGCGCATCAGCTTGCCGGCTTCGACCGACATGAAGAAGTAGCCACGAATGTTCACGTCCACGGTTTTCTGAAAGGCGCTCACGTCGGTATCGAGCACGTTGCAGAACTGCGGGTTGGTGGCGGCGTTGTTGACCAGAATGTCGAGGCGGCCGAACTGTTCACGAATACCGGCAAACACCTGCTGGATCTGCTCCAGCTCGCCAATATGGCAGGCCACCGCAGTGGCCTTGCCGCCCGCTTCGATGATGGCGTCGGCCACTTGCTGGCAGCCCTCGAGCTTGCGGCTGGAGACGATCACATGGGCGCCCTGTTGGGCCAGCAAGTGGGCGATGGCCTCGCCGATGCCACGGCTGGCGCCTGAGACGAAGGCGATCTTGCCATCGAGGTCGAACAGTTGGGTCTTGGACATGCTGTTTTCCTTGTTGTCTGTCGTCAGAGTGCGGACTTGCCGATCACTTGCAGGGTCATCTGCTCCAGCAGCTTGTTCATGTGAATGAACTGGGCAAAGCGCTTGTCCTGGGTCTGGCCATGGTAGAACCGGTAGTAGATCTGCTGCACGATCCCGGCCAGGCGGAACAGGCCATAGCAGTAGTAGAAGTCGAAGTTGTCGATAGCGATGCCTGCGCGTTCGGCGTAGTAGTCGACGAACTGGCGGCGGGTGAGCATGCCCGGTGCGTTGCTTGGCTGGCGCCGCATCAGTTGCACCGGCGCTGGGTCATCGGCTTCGATCCAATAGGCCAGGCTGTTGCCCAGGTCCATCAGCGGGTCGCCGATCGTGGTCATTTCCCAGTCCAGTACGCCAATGATGCGCATCGGGTTTGCCGCGTCGAGGATGACGTTGTCGAAGCGGTAGTCGTTATGCACGATGGCGGGGCGTGGATGGTCGGCGGGCATTTTTTCGCGCAGCCAGGCGATGACGTTCTCCCAGCGCGGTGCGTCCGGGGTCAGGGCTTTTTCGTAGCGGCTGCTCCAGCCTTCGATTTGCCGTTGTACGTAACCTTCGGGCTTGCCCAGGTCGGCCAGGCCGCACGCGTTGTAGTCGACCTGATGCAACTCGACCAAACGCTCGATGAAGCTCTTGCACAGGGCCTCTGTGCGGCTGGCATCCAGATCGAGTTCGGTGGGGATGTCCGAGCGCAGGATGATGCCCTTGACCCGGTCCATCACGTAGAACTCGCCGCCAATCAGCGACTCGTCGGTACAGTGCACATAGGCCTTGGGGCAGTAGGGAAAGCCGCTATTGAGCTGGTTGATGATACGAAACTCGCGGCCCATGTCGTGGGCGGACTTGGCTTTGTGGCCAAAGGGTGGGCGGCGCAGGACGAACTCGCGGTTCGGGTAGCTGACCAGGTAGGTGAGGTTGGATGCACCGCCGGGGAACTGGCTGATGGCCGGGCTTCCCTGCAAGCTCGGGATGTGGGCCTTGAGGTAAGGATCGATGACAGTCGCATCGAGTTCTTCGCCGGGGCGTACCTGGGTGGACTGGTCAGTGAGCGTCATGCGTTATCCTTATTCTCGTTAACGAGGATTATTGGCTAATCTAATGGGGCTTCCATGCTGGTACAAGCGTGCCAATGGCATATAGCTGTGGGTGTTGCTGGTCGATCAACGCGCCTGATATTGAAGCCATACAGGCAGTCTTGCTTTCTTCGCCAACCACCCAGGCATCCCGCTAACCGTAGGTTCAGCACCATCCCTGTGAGAGCGAGCTTGCCCGCGAAAAGCGCGCCGCCATGCCCCGGCCAGGCAAAAAAAAACCGAAGCCCGCGCAGGCTTCGGTTTTTCATCGATCATCCCGGACGCTTAGCCTGGGAACAGCTCGCTGAGCTTCATCGACAGCATCATGTCGCCTTCTACGCGCAGCTTGCCGCCCATGAACGCTTGCATGCCGTCGGTCTCGCCGCTGACGATGCCCTTGAGGGTTTCGCTGTCGAGCACCAGGGTGCAGTTGGCGTCTGGGTTTTCGCCTTCCTGGATGTCGCAGGTGCCGTCTTTGACGATCAGCGCATATTGCTTGTCTTCGTCAGTGATGTTGAAGCCGAACACCAGGTCCAGGCCGGCGGCGGCGGCGGGGTTGAACTTTGCTTTCATCGCTTCGACGGCTTTAGCTACATCGCTCATGGCGTATTCCTTGTTAAGTAATATTCGCGTCCGTAGGGACACAATAGGCCGGGCTCATCGATAGGTGATGAGCTCCGGCGCCCGCAACAGCTGCACATGTGCTTGGCTGTTGAAGGAAGCCAGGGTCACGTCGCTGCCACGAAACTTCAGTTGGCTGAGCGAGGTGTTGATGATCTGCCAGTTCAGCGCAAAGGCCTGACTGGGGGTAATTCGAGTCACCAGGTGGAGCAGGGCGGCGATGGTGCCTCCGGAGGTGAAGATGGCGATATTCTCACCGCTGCCGGCGCGCTGCAGTACCCGTTGCAGACCGCCTTGAACCCTTGCGGTGAAGGCAGCCCAGCTTTCCAGGCCATCGTCAGGGTGCTGGCCATCGTGCCAGCGTTGCACCATCAGGGCGAACAGGCGCTGGAACTCACTGCGATTGGTAGTGCCGTTACGCAGGATGTGCAGCGCTTCAGGCTCATCTGGCAGCAAGCCGGGAAGCAGGGTGCGGATCACACCGTCGGCATCGAATTCGTTGAATGCAGGGTCGGTTTCGACCGCCGGCACTGGGCAACCGTGGCCGCTCATCGCGTGCAGGGCAAGACGCGCGGTGTCTTGCTGGCGGCGCAGGCTGCCGGCGATGCAGCGGTCAAGGCGCAAACCGAGCTGGGCCAGGTGCTCGCCCAACGCTTGGCTTTGGCGCTCGCCTACCGCTGAGAGGACGTCATAGTCGTCAGCGCCGAAGGAGGCTTGGCCATGTCGGATCAGATAGAGGTTGCCCACAAAAGTGTCCGGCCCGGTGGAAGTTGCTGGGAGGTTAGGATGCGGCTGACGGGCTGTCAACGAAAAAACATACAAGCGTTTGAAAAGGTTGTTTGAACGGCAGCCAGGCAATGGCCGATGCCTTTGTATCTCACTGTATCTTCTGTGGATTGAGACCGACTTTCATACAAAACCGCGCCACCGGCGATACACCTGCGACACACCGTTGCGGCGAAATGGCTCCATCTCACAACCGAAGTGGAGCACCACCATGAAACAATCGAAAAATACCCTTGGCCTGCTGGGCGCTGCTCTGATCGGCGGCATGGTAATGGGCGGTAGTGCATTCGCCGTCGAGCCTCTGTCCCATGGCTACCAACTGGCTGCGGCCAAGACTGATGGCGAGGGCAAGTGCGGCGAAGGTAAATGCGGCGCTGATAAAGCCGGCAAGCACGCCGAGGGCAAAAACGCCGAAGGCAAGTGTGGTGAAGGCAAGTGTGGCGGCGATAAAAAAGCCGGCGACAAAAAAGCCGCTGAAGGCAAGTGCGGCGAAGGCAAATGTGGTGGCGACAAGGCCGCTAAAGCCGACAAGGCCTAAGCCCGTGCGCTGATGTTGGCGCAAGGTTAAGGGGGCTGCCGGAGCAGAGGATCGATCTGTCCGGCAGCGCTTGTTTGTCCCTTGCCGACGTTCTGCCCAGAGCGTCCCGTGCTCCTGGAGAGCGCTTACTATGAACCCTACATCTTTACGTACCGGACTTGGCTTGCGTCGTGGTTTGCTGGCGCAATTGCTGGCAATGGAGGACGGTGCGGTCGATTTTCTCGAGTGCGCGCCGGAGAACTGGATCGGAGTTGGCGGGGCCCACGGCAAAGCGCTGGCGCAACTGGCCGAGCGTTTCCCCATTACCTGCCATGGCTTGTCGTTGTCGCTGGGCGCCAGCGCGCCGCTGGATCAGGCATTCCTTAAGCAAACCCGTCAGTTCATCGAGCGCTTCGACGTGCCGCTGTACAGCGAACACCTGAGTTATTGCAGCGACGACGGGCATCTGTATGACCTGATGCCAATCCCTTTTACCGAAGAAGCGGTCCGCCATGTCGCCACCCGGATTCGCCAGGCCCAGGATCTGCTGGGCAGACGTATCGCCGTGGAAAACATCAGCTACTACGCAGCGCCTTACCAGGCCATGAGCGAGCTGGCGTTCATCCAGGCTGTGCTGGAGGAGGCTGACTGTGACCTGCTGCTGGACGTCAATAACGTCTTCGTCAACGCCTGCAACCACCGCTATGACGCGGTGACGTTCCTTAACGGGCTGCCTCGGCAGCGGGTTACGTGCATGCACGTGGCTGGCCACTACGACGAAGCGCCAGACCTCAAGGTGGACACCCATGGTGCTGCGGTAAAAGAAGATGTCTGGGCACTGTTCGCTTTGGCGTGTCAGCGTTTTGGAGCCCAGCCGACGGTGCTTGAGCGTGACTTCAACTACCCACCGCTTGCCGAACTGCTTGAGGAGACCGCACGTATTGGTAGCGTGCAGCACACGCACGGAGGTCTGCATGATGGGCGAGCCCTTGCGTGACCAGCAATTCACCCTGTCCCGATATCTGCGTGACCCCGAGCACAATCCACCGCCACCGGGTATCGAAGCACGGCGCCTGAAGGTCTACCGGGAGCTGTTCTACAACAGCCTCGAAGGCCTACTGGCGGGAAGTTTCCCAGTCATGCGCCAGACCCTCGGTGACGTCCGATGGCACGCCAGGGTGCGCGACTTCTATGCCAGTTACCGATGCCAGACGCCATTGTTCACGGAAATCTCCGAGGCGTTCATCGACTACCTGCAGGGCATCGAAGCGGATGCGCCGTGGCAGCTTGAACTCGCCCACTACGAGTGGATCGAGGC
This sequence comes from Pseudomonas sp. Je.1.5.c, assembly GCF_051129895.1. Classification (NCBI taxonomy): domain Bacteria; kingdom Pseudomonadati; phylum Pseudomonadota; class Gammaproteobacteria; order Pseudomonadales; family Pseudomonadaceae; genus Pseudomonas; species Pseudomonas sp. Je.1.5.c. The sequence continues at coordinate 212,629 of NZ_JBCPSP010000001.1, read as the reverse complement.
GCAGTTGTACCTGAGTGATGCCGAGGATCCGCCCCATCTGCCTGGCGGCGATCTACTCGAAGGCGAGCCGTTGCTGTCATGCGTGGCGCGCGTGCTTGCCTATCGCTGGCCGGTCGAGCAGATCGGCCCCGATTACCAGCCCCAAAGCGCCCCCCAAGCGCCTACCTTGCTGCTGGTGTACCGCGATGCCGATCTACAGGTGCATTTCGCCCGCCTGGCACCGATGGCCTATCAGTTGCTCGCAGGCCTTAGCGGAACGGGCCGCCAGCGCTTGCAGGCGCTGGGCGATGAAAACGTTCAACGCCAAGGCCTGGCGATGCTGGAAGGCCTGCGCGAGCAGGGGATCATCGTCGGGACGCGCTGAACGCCCAAGCCTGCTCAGGCAGCCGCCTCCTTGGCAGCGGGCAGGTCGGTTTTCTTGGCCGCGGGTTTCAAGCGCGTCACCCCGAACAACACCAACGCCAGCCCTAGCACCTGATACGTCGAGATCTCTTCGCTGAGAATCGCCCACGACGCCAGCACTGTCAGCACAGGGCCTAGATTGCCCACCGCCGCCGTTTGCGTGGGGCCCATGCGCTGAATCGCCAGGGCCACCCAGTAGATCGGCAGCACCGTGGAAAAGATCGCCATCAGTCCCGCGTTGAGCCACACCGCCGCAGGTAGCTGCCATAGCTGATTGATGTCCGCCACCAACAAGTAGTGAACCAACACCATCAGCGACGAGGCCGTACCGCACAAGCCCGCCATGCGCATCGAACCCATGCGTTTGAGCACAATGCCGGTGCCGGAGTAGTACAGGGCGTAGGTAACTGCACTGGCAAACACCCACAGCGAGCCGAGAATCACTTGCTGGCCAACGCCAGAGATGCTCACGTCATGCACGAAGGCGATGCCCAGGCCCAGATAGCACAGGCCCATTGCCGCCAGGGTGCGGGTGGTGGGTCGTTCGCGCAGGGCGATGGCCTGGAAGATCAGCACAAGGGTTGGGTAGGTGAACAAGATCAGGCGCTCCAACCCTGCGCTGATGTATTGCAGCCCGTAGAAGTCGAACAGGCTGGACAGGTAGTAACCCAGCAGCCCCAGCAGGATCACGCGCAAGCCGTCAGCGGGCGTCAGCCGAGTGGGGGATTGCCGGCCGCTGAACCACACCAGCCAGACGAACAACGGCAACGCCATGGCCATGCGCATGGCCAGCAGGCTGATCGCATCGACCGGCCCGGCCGCATAGGCGAGTTTGACGAAGATGGCTTTGAAGCTGAAACCCAAGGCCGCCAGTACGGCAAACAAACTGCCGCTGTGGATCTGGCGCGTGAGCAGGGTGCGCAAAAAGGTCATGGCAAATCCAGGCAGTTATCACTGGGCTTATTCTGTGCAGAACGCAATCCACGTTAGAATCGCTTTTAATCGAACATAGCGTTCGCATTTAGAGAAAGCTCAATGCATTTCGATCTTCCCGATCTGCGTTTACTTGCCGCGATTGCCGCTACCGGTAGCTTGAGCAAGGCCGCTGCGACGTTTCCGGTGGCCGTTTCTGCCGCCAGCAATCGCCTGCGCTTGTTCGAGCAACGCTGTGGCTTGAGCCTGTTCACCCGGCGCGCCGACGGTATGCAACTCACCCCAGCCGGCCGGCTGGTATTGGAAGCGGCGCGAGGAGTGCTGGGCGAAGCGCGCAAATTGCAGGACACCCTGCACGAGCTGGCCGGGCAACGGCGCATCACCTTGCACCTGGCCGCTTCCACAGTCACCAACAGCACCTTGTTGCCCGCCGTGCTCGGCCCGTTTCTAGCCGACTATCCAGAAGTCGACCTGCAGTTGGTCGAGCACAAAAGCGTTGACGTATTGCGTGTGGTTCTGGCTGACGAGTGCGAGATCGGCGTCTATGATGGCAATTTGATAAGCGACGGTTTAGTGTCGCTGCCGTTTCGCACCGAGCGCTTGGTCTTGCTGGTCCCGGCCGACCACCCCCTGGCCGGGCGGGAGCAGCTGCGGCTGATTGACGCGCTGGGCTTTGCATTTGTGTGTTTGCCGGGCGAGCGGGCGATGCAGCGTTTCGTCGAAGAGCTGGCGATGAACCTGGCGATGCCGCTGAAAGTGCGCGTTCGCGCGCCAAGCTTTGAAGCCATCGCCCAATTGGTCGCCCAGCACGCAGGCATCGCCATTGTCCCGGAAACTGCGGCGTTGCGCGCCGAGCAAGAGCTGGCGGTGCGCTGGGTCGCGCTGGAGGAACGCTGGGCGACCCTGGAACTGCGCGTGTGCTTTCGTGGCTGGGAGCGGCTCAGTTCACATGGTCGGCAACTGGTGAGTTTTCTCGCTGAGCAGTAACGCGCCAGGCGCTATTTTCCGCTTAACAGCGACAGGGTATTAGCCGCTGGTGCGGATGATGCATGGGCAGTAAGCCACGACGGAAATCGTGCGCGTGCAGTACAGGCGCAGGGCCGCGCAAACTGGTTTTGAACATTTCTCCACTCTTAATTTCAGGCAGGCCCGTCATTCCATGGCGCTCGATCCACCTACCATGCTCACTATCACGATCGCCCTGGCCGCCGCTGCGGCGCTGTACCTGGCGGTCGAGTGGCGCACCGTGCGCGAATCTTCCTTGCTTTACTGGGCAACCGGTTTCGCCATCATCAGCGTGGGCAGCACCCTCGCTTTACTGCGCAGCAACGGCTTTTTGCTGATTGGCATCTGGTTTGCCAATGGCCTGTTGATCACTGCGCATTTCTGCTTTTTGCTGGGCGTTGCCCGCTTTACTGAAACCCGTCTGTCGCGGGCTTGGTACCTGGTGTTCATCACGTGGCTGGTGATGCTGCTGCTGCCGGAAGGGCCGCTGTGGTCAAAAGTGATGTTGCTGGTGCAATCGCTGCTGGTTGCGCTGCCGACCCTCAGGGCTAGTTTTCTCCTGCGCCCACATGGCATGTCGTTGAGCGTAGGCGCTGTGCAACTGCGTTTCGTGTTGCTCGGCCACGGCCTGTTTTATCTGGCCAAGATGATCCCGCCGCTGGTGCCCGGGACGTTGATCGACCTGGCCGCTTTGCGCGGCGAAATCATTCAGGTCTCGCTGGTCGAAGGGGCCATGGCGATCATGCTGATCGCGCTGTCGATGACCGGCACCGAGCGCTACCGGCGTGAGCAGCAGATCGCCCGGCTGGCCGCGCGTGACCCGCTGACTGCCCTGTATAACCGGCGCGCCCTGGAAGTGCGGGCGCCGCGCCTGATCAACGAGGTAAGCGCGGCCCGGCCGGGGGCATTGCTGCTGATCGATATCGACAACTTCAAACTGGTCAACGACCTGTATGGCCACACTGCCGGTGACAGGCTGTTGGTCGGGCTGAGCGAAATGATCCGCGCCATGTTGCCTGCCAGTGCGCTGGCCGCGCGCTTGGGCGGCGATGAGTTCGTGATCCTGCTGGGCAATGCTTCGCCTGCGCGGGTTCATGAGCTGGGCAGCAGTCTACGAGAGCAATTCTTGCTGCTCACTTCGCAATCGTTTGCCACCCCAGCGGCTGTCACCTTGAGCATCGGTGCCAACCTTTTCGACCGACCCCCCGCGAGCCTGGCGGCATTGATCGAGCAGGGTGACATTGCCCTGTACGAGTCCAAGCGCGGCGGCCGTAACCGCATTCAACTGGATGACCAAACCTTGGCCGCACCTTCAGCCCAGCAAGGATGATCGGTCCAGCATCGGCCTGATTGACAGCAAACCACTGGAAACAGGCCGGCGCTCACTCACAGCGTCCTGATCGATGTACTGATCGCCCGAGCACACTCGATTGCCGCAGGTGCCAGCCGCCGCTCAGCCTCTTCCAGCGACCAGCGACTGGTCGGTGCGACCACATGCACCGATGCCACCGGCCGGCCCTGACTGTTGCGCACCGGGGCGGCAACTGCCATGTCGCCCAAGAACAACTCTTCATTGTTGATGGCAAAGCCCTTGCGGCGGATCTCGGCAATTTCGCCGAGGATCTCTTCCAGCGATGTGCGGGTGTACTGGGTGTGCCGAGACAGATCGCTGGCGCGCAGCACGGCCATCGCCTCATCCTCGTCCAACGCGCTCAGGTACGCGCGCCCCGAGGCGGTGCAATACATCGGGATACGACTGCCAATCGGCAAATGGATAGGGATGAACTTAGGCCCGACGAAACGCGCTACGTAGAGCATGTCGTTGCGCACGGGCTCGGTCAGGTTGGTGGTTTCCCCGGTGGTCTGCGCCAGCTCGGCGAGGAACGGGTTGGCGACGTCCACCAGGGTGTCGGCAGCCAGGTAGTTGTAGCCGATTTCCATCACCTCAGGGGTGAGCTGGAAGCGCTTGGTCTGCGGATGCTTGCTCACATAACCCAAGGCTTCCAGGGTATGGATCATGCGCTGCGCCGAGCTTTTGTTGATGCCAGCGGCCTCGGCCACCTCGGCCAGGTTCATGGTGCGCCGGCGGGCGTTGAAGGCGCGCAGCACCGCCAGGCCTTTTTCCAGTGACTGGTTGAACAGGCTGTTGTCGTTATCGTTCATGGATCGTCCCTTGGGCAGGATCACTGGTTAATATCGATATGCGATATTTATAAATCTCTTTACGATTTTTGTAAATCAATTATATTGGGTCGCAAGGCCTCCTGCCGATACCCGAGGCATCCATAACGCATAACGACAACAAACCGCGTCAAATGGGAGTGTTCACCATGTATCCACGCCTTCGTGTGTTCACCTGCGCCCTGGCCCTTGCCGCCAGTTGCATCACCTCCTTGGTCGCCCAGGCCGAGACGTACAAAGTCGGCGCCACCGCTACCGGTGTGCCGTTCACGTTCCTCGATGTGAAGAGCAACAGTATCCAGGGCATGATGGTCGACTCCGCCCAAGCGGTGGCCAAGGCCTCCGGGTTTGAGGTGGATATCGCCCAGACCACCTTCGCCGCACTGATCCCTTCGCTGACCGCGAAAAAGATCGACCTGATCTCCGCCGCCATGCTGCGTACCCCCGAGCGAGAAAAGGTCGTGCAGTACTCGGATCCGGTGTTCGAGTACGGCGAAGGCCTGATCGTGCGTGCCGACGACGCCAAGGCCTATAGCCACATGGATGATTTCAAAGGCGAAGTGGTAGGCGCCCAGGTCGGCACCATCTTCCTCGACGAGCTCAACAAGCGCGGCATTTTCAAGGAAGTGCGCGGCTACGATTCGCTGGCGGACCTGACCCGCGACCTGGCCCTGGGCCGGATCAAGGCCGGCTTTGGCGACCATCCGATCCTCGCCTACCAGATGGCCCAGGGCACCTTGAAAAAAGTCCGTCTGGTCGACAGCTATCAGCCGCAGATCAAAGGTGAAGTGTGCCTGATCATGCGCCAGGGCGATCCGCAGATGCTTGCCCGGGTCAATCAGGGCATCGCCAGCATCAAGGCCGACGGCACCCTGGCCGGCATCATCGACAAGTGGCACCTGGACTGATCGTCGCCTCACGGCGCCCGCAGCGGGCGCCTCTTCCCTGATTGCTCTCTCGCGGACTCGCTTATGTTCTTCCAGAATGCTCTGGACTTCCTGCCCATTCTCTTGAGTGGCGCGGTGGTCACCGTGCAGGTCACGATTGCCTCGTTCCTGCTCAGCTCCCTGATTGGCCTGGCCTTCGCCCTGATGATGGTGTCCAAGGTTCGCTCGGTCGCCCTGTTCGCCGTTTCGGTGGTGAACATCATCCGTGGCCTGCCGATTATCGTGCAGCTGTTCTACATCTACTTCGTGTTGCCGGAATTCGGGATCCAGCTCACTGCCCTGCAGGCCGGCATCATCGGTTTGGGCATCGCCTACTCGGCGTATCAGGCGGAGAACTTTCGCGCAGGTATCCAGGCTATCCAGCAAGGTCAGATCGAGGCGGCAGAGTCGCTGGGCATGCGCGGGCCGATGATCATGCGCCGGGTGGTGCTGCCACAGGCCTTCCGGATTGCCTTGCCGCCGTATGGCAACACCCTGGTGATGATGCTCAAGGACTCATCATTGGTGTCGACCATCACCGTCGCCGAGATGACCCGGGCCGGCCAGCTGATAGCCTCATCGACCTTTGAAAACATGACTGTCTATACCCTGGTGGCGCTGCTCTACCTGGCTTTGAGCCTGCCGCTGTCGTATGCCTTGCGCCGTCTCGAGGCGCGGATCGCCACGAGGAAGCACGCATGATCAGCATTCAGTCGCTGCACAAAAGCTATGGCAGTACCCGCGTTCTCGAAGGCATCGACCTTGAGGTCCAGAGCGGCCAGGTGGTGTGCTTGATCGGCCCATCGGGCTCGGGCAAGTCGACCCTGCTGCGCTGCATCAATGGCCTGGAAACCTATGAAGGGGGCGACATCCTGGTCAGTGACGAGCGGGTCGATCGCAATGCCAAGACCATCCATGAGATTCGCACCCAGGTGGCGATGGTGTTTCAGCGCTTCAACCTCTTTCCCCATCGCACCGCGCTGCAGAACGTCATGGAAGGGCCGATCTATGTAAAGAAGGAAAGCCCCGAGGCGGCCCGCGAACATGCCAAGGCACTGCTGGAAAAGGTCGGCCTGGCCCATCGCATGGAGGCCTACCCGGATGAGCTGTCGGGCGGCCAGCAGCAGCGTGTGGCCATTGCCCGGGCCTTGGCCATGCGGCCCAAGGCCATTCTGTTCGACGAGCCGACCTCAGCGCTGGACCCGGAGCTGGTCGGCGAAGTGCTGGCGGTGATGCGCAAGCTGGCCGAGGAGGGCATGACCATGGTCGTGGTCACCCATGAAATGGGCTTTGCCCGCGAGGTCGCCGACAAGGTGTGCTTCCTGTATGGCGGGCGAATCGTCGAGGAAGGCCCGGCGCGCGAGGTGCTTGGCGCGCCGCAGCAGCCCCGTACCCAGGAATTCTTGCGACGCCTGCTGACCACTGATGGAGGCGTGGCATGAGTGCACGACCTTTGGCGCTACCGCCTTCCTTGTGGGCGAGCACGGCCGCCCCTGGCGTACACACCCCGCCGTTGGCCGAAGACAAGCAAGTCGATGTGGCCGTGGTCGGCGCCGGCTACACCGGCCTGGTTACCGCCCTGCACTTGGCCCGCGAGGGGGCGCGGGTCTGTGTGCTGGATGCCGGCGAGCCCGGCTGGGGCGCTTCCGGACGCAACGGCGGGCAAGTGATCCCAGGGCTCAAGCACGACCCCGACGAGTTGCTGCGCATGTACGGTGGCGAGCAAGCCGAGCGCTTGATCGAAGTGGCCGGGACTGCCGCCGACGAGGTGTTCGAGCTGATCCGCCACTACGACATTGCCTGCGACGCCACCCGCAAGGGCTGGATCCAGCCCGCGGCAACCCCGGCCGCCATGCGCGCGGTCGAGCGCCGTGCGCAGCAATGGCGCAGCCGCGGGGTGCCGGTGGAGATGCTCGACAAGGGCAGCGTTGCCCAGCGCATCGGCAGCTGTGACTATTTGGGCGCCTGGGTCGACCCGCGTGCCGGTAGCGTGCAGCCGCTGAGCTACGCACGCGGCTTGGCCAGGGCGGCCATCGCCGAAGGCGCGCAGATCCATGGCCACAACCGCGTCACCGGCCTGCAGCGTGACAGCCGTGGCTGGACCCTCACCACCGATACCCGGCGCACGGTCAGCGCCGAGCGCGTGGTGCTGGCCACCAATGGCTATACCGACGATTTGTGGCCAAAGCTGCGTCAGACGGTGCTGGCGGCTAACAGTTTCATCGTTGCCACCCGGCCGCTGCCGGACGCACTGCGGCGCACGGTGCTGCCTGGCGGTGAGGTGTGTTCCGATGCGCGCCGGCTGCTGTTGTATTTCAAGCAGGATGCCCAAGGCCGACTGCTGCTCGGTGGGCGTGGGCCGTTTGCCGAGCCCAAGGCTGCCAGCGACTGGAACCACCTGCGTCGCTCGGTGCTGGGCTTGTTCCCGCATCTGGCCGGGGTCGAGTTCGAATACCAGTGGAGCGGGCGCGTTGCCCTGACCCAGGATTTCATGCCGCACCTGCACGAGCCGGCGCCGGGTCTGAGCATCCTGCTCGGTTACAACGGTCGAGGTATTGCCATGTCGTCCGCACTTGGCCGGCACCTGGCACAGCGACTGCTGGGCAAGGCGCAGCAGTTTCCGTTTCCGCTGTCACCGATCCGACCGATTCCGTTCCATGGCCTGCAGCGTTTGTACCTGGGCGTGGGCATTGCCTGGTATCGCTTGCTCGATGCCGTTCTCTGACTTATTAGGAGGTAGTTGATGCAACCGGTATTGATCAAGGCGGTAACCGAGGCGCAGTTTTCGCAACCGGCGCCGGTGGCCCAACCCGTGGGCGAAACCATTGCCCAGGCGAGCACAGCAGGTGAGCACAACCTGATTGGCGCTGCGGCCGAAACGGGTATTTGGCAGTGCACGCCGGGCAGTTTTCGGCGTGGGGTCAAGCAAGCCGAGTACAGCTACATCATCAGCGGGGAGGGGAGCTTTACCCCCGATGGCGGGGCGCCGTTGGCGTTTTGTGCGGGCGATACCCTGTGCTTCCCGCCAGATAGCCAAGGAACATGGGAGATTCGTCAAACTGTGCGCAAGAGTTATGTGATTTTTGGCTGAGGTCCGAGATTTTGGGGCTGCAACGCTGCCCCAAAATGCTCAAATCCACCCCTCGCGAACAGTGCTGGCCGCCCGTCGATCAGCTATCAGGCGACCCGCAACCAGATCGCCGAGGCATCGTCACTGGCCTTGAAGCGCGGATAGCGCAGGCAAGCGGCGTCCTCCTGTTCTATGGCGCGCAGCGTCTGAGCCAGAGCGGCCAAGCCATGCGCCTCGAGCTGCGCGATAAAACCTGCCGGGTCGTAGACGTCATAGGTATCGAACAGCGCGGCGAAACCGTCGCTCATCAAAATCACCTCATCGCCCACGGACACCGCGCTGCGCACATAGCGTGTGCCGTCTCGGGCTTGCTGCGCATCGATGCTCAAGACGGCCTTGGGTCGCTCACGGGCAGCCCGGCGGTCGGCCACCACCGCTGGCGTGCGCACCCCGAATGCCCCGGTGCCCGGGCCCAGGGCTGCGGCTTCAGCACGTTCAGCCTCACGGTCCGGCTCGGGGGTGAGAAACCCAATGCCCTGGGCACTGCGGTGCAGCACGACACAATCGCCCATATAGGCACAGCTCAGTTCGGCACCCTCAAGGGCGACGGCGGCGAATGCAGCGCGCGGCAGCTCCCAGGCCGCGACCGGTTCGCGTCGCTGGGCCTGGGCATAGTTGGTTGCGACGGCGACAAACACCGATTCACACACCTGCTGCAAAGCGCCGGATGCCCCGTGAAAAGCCCGCTGCGCCGCTGCCGCCAGCCAGGCCGCACCACCGCGCTCACCGAGCAGACCCGGTGGGCCCAAATCTGTCGCGCCGTCGATGACCCAGGCATGCTGGTCGGCGCAGCCGATCCGGTCATCGTTGGGTACCTCTGGCTTACCGGCCAGGCTCAAGCTTTGGATCAGGTCGAAATGCATGGTCGATGGGTCTTCTCGTCGCACATGGGAGCAGGTTGGACAGGCCTGTCGGCGCGGGGTTCGCTCAGCGCTCGGCCATCTCGATGATAGCGTTGAAACCGGCCCATGCGCGCAGCCTTAGCGCCTGGCTGCCGGACATCGAGCGACTAGACTAATGCCTCTGTCCCGATCGAGGAGTACCGCCATGACCAGCAAGAACACTATTTGCCTGTGGTATGAGTGGGCGGCGCAGGAGGCGGCCGAGTTCTACGCCAAGACCTTCCCGGACAGCAAGGTGCTGGCCGTGCATAAGGCCCCAGCCGACTATCCCTCGGGGAAGGCGGGCGATGTGATTACTGTCGAGTTCAGCGTGATGGGCATTCCCTGCATCGGCCTCAATGGAGGGCCGGTGTTCAAGCACAACGAGGCGTTCTCGTTCCAGGTTGCTACCGACGATCAGGCCGAAACCGATCGTTTGTGGAATGCCATCGTCGGCAATGGCGGCGAGGAGAGTGTCTGTGGTTGGTGCAAGGACAAATGGGGTATTTCCTGGCAAATCACCCCAAGGATTCTCATCCAGGCCATTGCCAATCCTGACCAAGCCGCCGCCAAGCGGGCGTTCGAGGCGATGATGCAGATGGGCAAGATCGACGTCGCCAAGATTGAGGCGGCGTTGAACCCTAGAACCGAAGCCCCACGTTGACCATTCCCGCTGCCGCGCCGAGCACCACAAACTCTGCAGCCACCGGCCCCCAATGCGCACCGATGCCCGGAATGATTACCGGCGCAACGCCCAAATGGTTGAGCGGGATCTTGTCTTTGTATTCGCCTTTGTAGCCCTGGATCAGGCCTGCACTGAGCTTGGCATAGAGCGGAAACCGCTCATGCTCCCAGACTTTGCCGACGTAGCCATAGTAGGAGCGCTGGTTGAACGAGTTCTTGAATGTCGCCCCGCCCCAGAGCAGCCCATCGCTGTACACCCGTTCGATACCGATCAGACGTTGGTGATTGTTGTGCTCTGGGTCGGGGCTCCAGTGGCGGGTATAGGCGCTGGTCTGGATGTACCAGTAATCGCCCTGTGGCTCGCTTTGCCCAGCGCTGGCTGCGGTGCTCCAGAGGAGTAGGGCAATAGCTAGCAAAAATTGTCTGCTCATGTTCAACACCTGGCGCAACGCGCGTTATGGACACTCGCCACGCCTGCATTGGAAACCTGTCTCTGTCGGCTTGGCTGATGGTGGGAAAGGGCGCGTATGGTAGGTAGCTGACTCGCTATCGAATATCGGATTTGTCTGATAATGGCGGGTTGCAGAGGGGGATAAGGCGCCTGGGCGATGAGGCCCTCGATAAAAAACGCCCGGCTTAGCCGGGCGTCGTCGATCAGAACTTGACCTTGATACCAATCATCCCTTCATAGCTTCTGCTGTCCTTGCCAAACGCCTTCTGATAACCCAACGAGCCAGTCACTGTGGTGCGTTCATCGACCTGGTAGTCGACACCCAGGTTCAGTTCACCCCAGGTCCCACTCATGTCGGTGCCAAAGGGAATGTAGCCATCGGCCGAAGAAAACTCGGTTTTGCTCTTGCCCTTGAACTCGTGCCAGACGCTGGGGCGCACCCAGACGTTGGTGCGGTGCAGCTTGCCCTGGTCGTCTGCACGCAGGCTGTCCTTGTCGATGCGCACCCCCAGGCGGGCAGTCAGCGAGTCGACGTCTTCGAAGCGCACATCAGAGGCGTCGTCGTGGCTGTCATCGACCTTGATCTTGCTGACGATCACCTGGGCCTGCGGCTCGATGCGCAGGTTCTTGTCCTCATTGAGGTTGAACGGATAGCCCCCTTCGAGCGAGGCGGTCACGCCACGGCCGCGGGTTTTCATGGTGTCCATGTCGCTAGGGTTGGCTTGCACGTCGAAGCGGTTGAACTGCAGCACACCGTCGAGGTACCAGCCTTCTGGCCCAAAGTGGGTCCAGTAGCCGCCGACCCCATAGGCGCGGATCAGGTCGTCGCCAGCGCTGTTGCCATTGGTGTGCTCGACGTCACCTGCGATACGCCCAACGTTGAGCGACAGACCGGCCTGATCGGTACTGCCATCGACGTCTTCGTTGCGATACAGGTCAGTGCCGACCTGGAAGGCTTGGATCCGGTAGTCGTAGCTGGCACCTTGGCCCAGCTCGTCCTCACCCTTGCGGTAGATCAGCCGGCCCCAGCCCAGTGACGGGCCGTATTGTTCGGCGGCTTGTGCGGGCAGTGGCTCGCTGCTGAGCCTGCGCTCTTCACCGACCCGCTCATGCAGGGTATCGACCATGGCGTGGCTGTAGTGCAGCAACATCGAAGGCAAGGCGCGGTATAGCGTCGTTTCCGGGCGATAGTTGGGCACTTGTGGCCGAACTGGAACGATGGGGTGCTCGGGCTCAGTCGGATCGACGGGGTCCACTGGATCGACGGGTTTCACCGGATCTACAGGCTTCACCGGATCTACAGGCTTCACCGGATCTACCGGCTTCACTGGGTCGACAGGTTTCACCGGCTCGACTGGATCAACAGGGTCAACCGGCCCCCCATCAGCAGTAGAGCGCAGGTACCAGGCCTGGCGATTGCTGCCATCCAGGCTGGCCCGGTGCAGGGTGTATTCATAAGGGCCGGCCTTGACCCGGCTGAGCAAGCGGAAGGCTTGAGCATCGGTGGTCGCGCCATTGATGGCATCGACTACAAGAATCCCATTGCCCTGGGTCAGCGCGCCGGGGCCACCTGCGTTCTTGATCAACAGGTTGCTGCTGCCATCGGCCTTACCGCCATCCACCACCAGCTTGTCCGAGGGCGAACCGTCGCGGTACAGGTACGTGTTCAGGGCAAAGGTGCCATTGGCGCCGTGGTAGTTGTTGACGGTCAGGTGCTTGTAGCTGCCGCCGACTGGCGCGCTGAAGTCGATCAGGCTGGCCTCGTTGCGCAGGGTGCTGAGGTTCGAGTCGCCGGTCAGGTTCCATAGGCTGCTGTCGCGCAGATCGACCTGGGCACTGCTGCCCGCAGCGGTGCGCGCAGCGCCGTTGAGCACCGAGCCTACGACATCGATGTCGGCGTTGCCGGCACTGGCCAGCGAGCTGCCGACACCTTGCCACTGGCCGGTGCCCATGTCTGGGATGCTGCTGCCATCGCTGGCCACGGCGCTGTCGACATTCAACCATTGGCCGCTGCCACCGACGATACTGTCAGTCAGGCTGATGTCGGCGACGCCTGCGACAGCCACAGTGGCCCCGTCGCGGTTTTGCAGTACGCTGCTGTCGAGAGTGGCCTGGCCCTTGAGCAGTTCGGTGCCTTGCGCATAAAGCGCTGCGGCCTGGTCACCGGAGGCGTTGATCACACTGCGCTGGGCGTCGAGGCGCGCACCGTTCTTGGCCACGGCGGCGTGGGCCAGGTTGCCGCTGGTGTTGATCCCGACCTGATCGAGCTGAACATTGGCCTGGTTGTTCGCCAGCGCCCCCAGGGCCCGCTCGCCGTGGGTGGTGACGGTGGTGTTGCTAGCGCTCAGTAGCGCGGTGGATTCGGCCTGCAAACCATGGGACAACGCACCACTGGTTGTGATGCTCGAGTCGCTCAATTGCAGGCTGGCCGTATCGCTCTGATACTGCCGGCTGACCATGGCGCCGGTCGCTTGGTCGCCCAGGGTCTGGACGCTGACATTGTGCGCCACCAGGCTGACCTGGCCTGGCTTGAGGGTGCCGATGCCGGCATACAGGCCCATGGCATACTGCCCCTCGGTCTTCACGCTCAACCCTTCCAAGTACAGGCTGCCGCCATCGTCTACCGCAGCGCCGTAGGCCTGCGTGCCGGTGGTATGCACGGCGGTGCCGTAGACGTTGAGCACAGCCCCTGGGTTGCGCGAGGCCAGGGCGTGCGGGAAGGTCAGGTTGGATCGTACCGGTGAGCCATTGCCCGTGGTGGTTACCGAGCCGCCATACAGGGTGATGTTCGCGCCGCCGTCGGCGACCACGCCCATGGCGTTGTCGTCGCCCGAGGTGGTCACCGTGAGGTTATGAGCCACCACTGTCGAGTTACCTGCACTCAGGCCTGCTGAGTAATTGCCCTGGGTATCGATCAGGCCATTGTTGATTAGCAGCTCGGCGCCGCCCAGGGCACGTACCCCGTAGCTGGTTTTCTGCGTGGTGTGCACTTGGCTGTCGTTGAACAGCAGGCGTGAGCCACTGCCTTCGACCAAGGCGCCCAGGCCCCAAGGGCCTGCTGCACTGCCAGCCGGGGCGAGGCGCAGGGTACTGTCGCTGACCTCGGCAGTGGCGCCTGCATTGACGTAGAGACCGTGCGCGCGATTACCGCCGACCTCGACCCGACTGGCGCTGACAATGGCGTGCGAGCCGCTGCCTTCGACTGACACGCCGTGGCTGTAGGTGCCTTCGGCGCTCAGGGTGCTGTTGTCGATCAGCACGGCGCCGCCGCCCATGGCCCGTGCGGCTGAGGCGAAGTCATTGACGGTGCCCGAGCCTTTGACAGCCACGCTGCTGTTGCGCAACGAAACCTGGCTGGCGCTGCCTTCGGCGCGGGCGCCGCCGATGTAGCTGCCGCTGGAACTGACCGTGACCGCATCGGCGTTGATGCTGGCGCCGCCGAGCGCATGCAACACGGCAGTACTGCTGGTGCTGGTGGCGGCGGAAGTATGGCTGAGGCTGGTGCGCTGCAATTGAATCTGCCCGCCGTCATCTGCCCGGGCGCCGCTGGCGGCGACTGCGCCAGTGCGTATCTCGCTGTCGCTGACAGCGATCAGGCTGGCGTTGCCAGTGGCTTTCAGGCCATGGCTGGCGCTAGTAGGGCTGCTGGCGCCAGTGGTACTGATCACGCTGGCACCGCTGATGCTGATCTTGCCGCCGCCTTGGGCCAGCACGCCAACCGAGCCTTTGGACAGGGTGCTGACCTCGCTTGCAACCAGGTCGATCTGGCTGCCAGCGCCAGTGGCGACCAGGCCCTGGTTGTTCACCCCGTTAGTGCCGCCACCGACGCTGATGGTGCTGTTGTTCAACCTCACTTGGCCGGCGTTCTTGGCGCTGACGCCGGTCAGGTTGCTGGCGGTGATCAGCGTACTGTTGGCCGCTTTGGGTATCAGCGTGACCGTCACCCCAGAGCCACTCAACTGGCCGCCATCGCTGGCCAGCCCCGTTTGGCCATTGGCGTTGGCGGCCGTCAGGGCGCTGCTGTTGACGCTACCGCGCTCGAAGCCGACGCTGCTGGCCATCTGCGCAAGCACCCCGGTGGTGCGGGCCGCGCCCAGGTTGACCGTGGCGTCGTCATGCGCACCTGCGCTGGAAACACCAATGCCATCGGCGCTGTTGAGGTTGATTGGCGCTGGCGACCCCAGCAGCCGGCTGGCGAATAACTGGGGTGCCTGCTGACTGGCTTGCAGGGCGATCTGCAGGTAGTCAGGGGAGGGCATGGCGCCCGCTGCCGAGGGCGGGTCGATAGCCATCAGCGGTGGGTCGAGGGCGCTGTCCTCGGCTTCGGCCTCGATCAGGCTGACGCTGAACAGGGCCGCCAGAATCAGGCCAATGGCCCGGCCCAGACGAGTACGTTGGAAGTGTGCAGGACGCTTGACGGTGTTCATGGCAGCCTCTTGGGCATCTGAAGTGGGATGCCTGAAGTCTGCGCGGGACGCCTGCTGGCGAATGTCGGAGGCGTTACAACCTGCTTGTAGGAGTGACTCTCGTCCGCGGCTCTGGTCTATGCTTGGCATCGGCCATTGCCGCAGAGGGAAGGCGCCATGAGCACGCTGCTGTTGGTCGATCACCTGCCGATCGTGCGTGACGGCTTGCGGGCTGTGCTTGAGCGTGCCGGCCACCAGGTACTGGGCGAAGTCGACAACGGCCTGGATGCGCTGGAGCAGTGCCGGCTGCTGCACCCGCAGGTGGTCATTCTGGAATTATTGGTGCCGCAGCTGGGTGGGCTGGATTTGCTGCGCCGGCTGCGCGCCAGTCATCAGGGCATCAAACTGCTGGTGTACAGCGTGCAGGAGGCCAGCCTGTATGCCGCCCGTTCCTTGCAGGCCGGCGCCGATGCCTATGTGTGCAAGAGCGAAGCGCTTGGCCAATTGCACAGCGCCCTGCAGGCGCTCAGCCATGGACGCAGCTACTTCCCCCGTGAAGTCGCCCGCCAGGACCTCGACGGTGCAGGCGAAGATGACTTGACCCAGCTTTCCGGGCGCGAACTCACCGTGTTGCAGATGCTCAGCCAAGGGTTGAGTAACAAGGACATCGCCGAGCAGCTCAGCCTCAGTTACAAGACCATCAGCACCTACAAGGCGCGTCTGCATCAGAAGCTCAAGGTCGGCAACGATTTCCAGTTGCTCGAAGTCGCCCGCAGCCATGGCTTGGTTGCCGGCGACGAGGCGAGCAGGGCGCAGGCGCCTTCCAGCGACCCGCAACTGCTACGCGAGCACGGCTTGTTACGGGCGCTGCTCGACGCTGCCCCCTACCCGATGTTCGTGCGCGACCTCGCAGGCCGCCTGCTGATGTGTAACCGCCGCTACCTGGCCTACGCCGGAGAAAGTTTCGAAGCGATCTACGGCTCTACCATCGACCAGGCGCTGTGGTTGCCTGCGCCGTTGCGCGAGCGTTCACGGCAGCGCTTCACCGAGGCGGTTGCGCGGCAAGAGCCGTTTCTGGCCGAAGCGGTGATCGAGCATCTGGGCGAAGTGGTTGCCATGCATATCTGGTGCACACCGTTTCGCGACCAGAGCGGTCAATTGGTGGCCATGCTGGGCGGCATGCGTGACCTCACCGAGCGCGATCGGCTGCTCTCGATATTGCGTCACGAGGGCGCCGAGGCGCGCTATGAAAGCCACCTGAAGAGCTCGACCCTGGCAGCTGTCAGCCAGGAACTTGGGCAAATGCTGGCGGTGTTTCGAACCGCTGTGCAACGCGTGCTTGCGCTAAGCGATGAGCCCTTGCGCCCAGCTCTGCAAAGCCTGGCAGAACACGTTCAAGCCATGTACCAGTGCCTGGCCAAGGTCGATGCCCTGATGGATCAGGATGACCACCCAGGTCAGGCGCAACGCGCCGCGCATGACCTGGGCAACCTGACCGAAGCGATCCTGGCGCCGGTGCGCCAGCAACTGCAAGCGCGGGGCTGTGAGCTGGACCTGGGGCCAGGGCTGCGTGCACTGCAAAGCGCGTGGATCGATGCTCGCCACTACCGGCAATTGCTCGAGGGCCTGTGCGGCTACCTGCAACTGCGGCCATTGCCGGCGCACCTGAGCTTGCGTCTGGCTACCCGGATTCAACCGCGAGGCTTGTTGCGCCTGAGCCTGGAGCTGACGCCCTGGTACCCGGCCCTAGAGCAAGCGCCGTGCGAAGTGTCGGCGTATGCCACTCTCCAGCGCCTGCTTTTGCGCTTGCAGGGGCGCGCTCAAACCCTTGCCCCTGATGACGGTGACACGCTGGTACTGCGAGTAGAAATGGACCTGCCACAGGTGCTTGCCGACAGCGCGCAATGAAACCAAGACGCTCGAGCCGCGACCGCTCAACGTCAACACGAGGGCGCATACCTGTTGGCTGGATGCAACTGTTGCGCTCAGACGTGCACATCGACAGCCTGGGCGGGCGTGTGCGTGAGCTGCTGGCGTTGCAGCCGTATCAGCTCTCTGGCAAGGCGCCTGAGTCTTGATCGCCCTGGGCAGCCAACTTCGCCCGGTCTGCTTTGCAGATGTATTTAGGTTTGTTTTTGGGAGCCAGTTTGGCGCTGGCTTTTTTCGCGTGAGCCTTTAACAGCTGCTTGATTTTTTTCTGCCGATTCATGGTTTCAACTCGATTCGTGACTGCGTGGGATATCAACCCGATCCCAGGGGCTCGGTCGAACGGCTGGCTAGCCGGTGTCCGCGATGGCGAAATTCTACTCCATTGCTGCGGGATCGGTATCGATCTGCGTGGCGCGGACAAGCACCGCCGCTGACTGAGCGGCCTTCGAGCACCTCGCCCCGCTTAGCGTCGAGCCAAATGCTGCTGCGGCGCCATGAACGCTGCATGGAAGTAGCTGCGCAGCGCCTGCATCGCCGGGCTTAATTCGCGCTCGCGATGCCAGGCCAGGCCAACGCTCATGGGCGTGACCTGATCGCTGATGGTCACGGTCTCGATGCGCTTGCCTTCCAACGACCACGGACGGTGCACCAGATCCGACAGAATCGCCACGCCGCTGCCATTGGCAACCATGCTGCGCACCGCCTCGACCGAGCTTGTGCGCACGCGCACATCTGGTTGCTGCCCAGCCTGTTGCCAATACCGCATCGCGCTTTGTTCGGCTTCATCGACCGTAAGCAGGATGTAGGGTTGCTGGGCGACATCGGCCAGGCTCACCGCCGAGCGTTCGCACAGCGGGTGATGGCTGGGCAGCCACAGTCGGCGTTCGGAGTTGAACAGCGTCTCGGAAACGATATCCGGGTGGGTAAGGTTGGCGGTCAATACCACGGCCATGTCGAAGCGACCTTCGAGCAACCCCTGCTCGATGGCGCTGCGCTCCTGTTCATGAACCTCGATCAGCACATCGGGGTGCCAGTGCTCCAGGCGTTGCAAGTGATGCGGCAGAAAGTAACCAATGACCGTGTAGCTCGCTGCCAGGCGCAGCAGACCGCTGGCGCGTACATCCGGCAGCGGGCTGTTCAGCGCATCGTCGACGCTGCGCAGGATCACGTAGGCGCGGTTGAGAAAATGCCGGCCAGCGTCGGTCAGGCTCATGCCTTGGGCCGAGCGCTGGAACAGCAGCGCGCCGAGCATGGCCTCCAGCTCCTTGATCGCGGTGGTCACCGCCGACTGGGAAATGTTCAGGTGCAGCGCCGCCTGGGAGATCTGGCCGATCTCGGCGGTGGCAACGAAATAGCGCACCTGGCGCAAGGTCAGCGACATGCAGGCTCCGGTAATGGGTATCTGTTTTTCAGAAGACAGCCTATCTGTTTATAGATCTTCCCAAGGGGTGCTGGGGAATTTAACGTGGGCTGCAGCAACCCACAAGCAGGCACCGTAGGAGAGCGCACAATGCAGGTCGTGGATTTCAACTCGGACATGGGCGAGGGCTTTGGCCCCTGGACCATCGGCGATGGCGTCGACCATGAGCTGATGGCCTTCATCAGTTCGGCCAACATCGCCACCGGTTTTCATGCCGGCGACCCCGGCACCATGCGCCGTACGGTGGAGCGGGCCAAGGCGTTGGGCGTGGCTATCGGTGCTCACCCAGGCTTTCGCGACCTGGTCGGCTTTGGCCGTCGGCACATCAATGCCCCGGCGCAGGAACTGGTCGATGACATGCTCTACCAGCTTGGCGCCCTGCGCGAGATCGCTCGCGCCCAAGGCGTGGCCTTGCAGCACGTCAAGCCCCATGGCGCGCTGTACATGCACTTGGCGCGCGATGAAGAGGCTGCACGCTTGCTGGTTGAAAACCTGCAGCGGCTGGAGCCTGAACTGCTGCTGTACTGCATGCCCGGCTCGGTGATCTGCCGCATTGCCCAAACGCTTGGCCAGCCAGTGATTCGCGAGTTCTATGCCGACCGCGAATATGACCTGAGCGGCTCGATCGTGTTTACCCGGAACGTTCGCGGCTATGAGCCAAGCCATGTCGCCGAGCGGGTCTTGCGGGCCTGCCAAGAGGGGGTAGTGCGTACGGTCGATGGCCAGGACCTGCCGATCAGCTTCGATTCCATTTGCCTGCATAGCGATACCCCAGGCGCCCTGCAGCTGGTCGAGGCCACACGCAAGGCCCTGGATGCTGCGGGGATCAGCGTGCGCGCGCCGCGCTGACGTCAACGGGCACCTGGCGCATACAGACCAGGGTCCGCAGCGTTGTTTTTGCCTGCCTTTCTACAAGTATTCCAAGAGGAACAGTCATGGCCGAGCATGCTTTCATCATTCCACTGCCTCGCCCCGGAGGCGCGAAATGAACGCGCCGATCCGCTACAGCTTTGGCGCCGACGAACACCTGTTTGCCGAGGTCAGCGACAGCATGTCGCTGGAGGCCTTCTTCAAAGGCATGGCCGTGACCCGCGCGGTCGAGCGCCTGCAACTGGATGGGGTGCTCGATGTGTGCCTGGCCAACGCCTCGTTCCAGATCCGCTTCGATCCTGATCGCATCGCCCCGCAGGCGCTGCTCGAAGCGGTGCAGGGCGCGGAGGCCGAGGCCGTCGCCGAGCGCTCGTTGCACACGCGGATCATCGAGATCCCGGTGCTGTACAACGATCCCTGGACCCATGAAACGCTGATGCGTTTTCGCGACCGGCATCAGGACCCAGACGCCACCGACCTTGAGTACGCGGCGCGGATCAATGGCCTGGCCGATGTCGAGGCGTTCATTGCCGCCCACAGCGGTGCGCCGTGGTTCGTGTCGATGGTCGGCTTCGTTGCCGGCTTGCCGTTCATGTTCCAGATGGTCGAGCGTGAACGTCAGCTGCAAGTGCCCAAGTATTTGCGTCCACGGACCGACACGCCGAAGCTGACCCTGGGCCATGGCGGGTGCTTTGGCTGCATCTACTCAGTGCGCGGGGCAGGTGGCTATCAGATGTTCGGCGTAACCCCCGCGCCGATCTACGATCCGCAGCAGCAGTTGGATTACCTCAAGGAACACATGGTGTTCTTCCGGCCGGGCGATATCGTCCAGTTCAAACCAATTGACCGCGATGCCTATGACCAGGCTGTGGATGAGGTTGAAAGCGGCCGGTTCACTCTGCGCATCCGTTCGGTGGAATTCTCCCTGGATGCTTTTTTAGCCGACCCGGTTGGCTATCCCCAGTCGCTGCAGGAGGCATTGGCATGATCAAGGTACTCAAGCCTGGCCTGGCCACCTCGGTGCAGGACCTGGGCCGTGAAGGCTACTACCACCTGGGGATCCCGCCATCGGGTGCGCTCGATCAATATGCGCTGCGCGCGGCTAACCAACTGGTCGGCAACCCGGCCGGCGCAGCCGGGCTGGAATGCACCCTGGTGGGGCCGGAGCTGGAGTTCCAGGCCGATGCCCTGGTGGCGGTGTGCGGCGCGCAGATGCCGGTGCGCCGGGACGGGGTGGAGCAGTATCCGGACACGGCGTTCAAGGTCCGCGCCGGGCAGGTGTTGCGCTTTGACTTCCCCCGCGCCGGCGCGCGCGCCTATCTGGCGGTGGCCGGTGGCATCGATGTCCCGCAGGTGCTGGGCAGTCGCTCCACCTACGGGTTGGGCGCGCTGGGGGGGTGGCAGGGGCGCAAGCTGGTGGCGGGCGACCTGTTGCCGGTGGGTGTGGCCAGCGGTAAAAGCCGCGCAGGTGCCAGCCTGCCGATGGCCCTGCGGCAGAGTCTGGGCGGGGAGGTGCTGCTGCGGGTGGTGCCCGGTCTGTACTACGACCGCTTGACGGCGACGGCCGCGCGCGATTTCTTCAGCGATGCCTGGACGGTGGGGTCCGAGGCGGACCGAATCGGCTATCGCTTCAAGGGCGGTAGCGCGTTGAGTTTCCAGCCGCGCGAGCAACCTTTTGGCGCGGGCTCCGATCCTTCTAATATCGTCGACAGTTGCTACCCGATTGGTTCGATCCAGGTACCGGCAGGCTTGGAGCCGATCATCCTGCACCGGGATGCGGTATCCGGTGGCGGTTACGCGATGATTGGCACGGTGATCAGTGCTGACCTGGATTTGATCGGCCAGATGCAGCCCAACCAGCAGGCGCGGTTCGTTGAGGTGACGCTTGAGCAGGCGTTGGAGGCGCGGCGTTCATACAAGAAGCGCCTGGCGTTTGTGCAGCGGCTGTTTACCTGAAAGCCAGCGCTTGTTGGGTCAGTTGTGGCGCTATCGCGGGGCAAGCCCGCTTCTACACGATCTGCGCAGCACGCATCGATCGTGTAGGAGCGTCGCGTGCTGCGTCGTACAAAGTCGGCAGGTCGTTGAACGCGCAAGAACGATCAAATCCCCACCCCAGACATTTGCTACTGTCGGCGCTGCTTTGGAGGAGCATCGTCATGCGCAGTATCGAAAATATCCTGTGGTTCATCGAGTCGGAGTTGCAGTCGGAGCTCGACCTGGGCCGGGTTGCCCAGCGCTTCGACCTGTCGCCGTTCGCCCTGTCGCGTTATTTCTCGCTGACCACCGGTTGGCCGGTGATGCGCTACATCCGTGCCCGTCGGCTTAGCGACGCGGCCCTGGCGCTGCGTAACGGTCAGCCGGACATCTTGCAGGTGGCGTTGACGGCAGGCTATGGCTCCCACGAAGCCTTCACCCGTGCGTTCTGCGAGCAATTTGGCGTCACGCCGAAACAGGTTCGCGAGCAGCCCGACAATGACCTTTCCCTGGTTGAGCCGCTGAGAATGAAACAACTGAAATTGATCGAGTTGCCCGAGCCGCGTTTCGAGCGTCGTGGCGAGTGGGTTATCGCAGGCGTAGGTGGGCGATTTACCTTCGACAAGAACGAGGGCATCGTCGGCCTGTGGCAGGCGTTCGATCCGTACATGGACCAGGTGCCCGGCCAGGTAGGGCGTTGGTGCTATGGGCTGTGCTGCAACCCTGGGGAGGATGGCAGCTTTGAGTACATCGCCGGTATCGAAGTGTCGCGCATCGATGGGCTGCCAGCGTCATTTCGCTCATTCAAGGTGGCGCCGCAGGACTATGCGGTGTTTCGCCATCAAGGCCACATTTCGATGATCCACCAGACGATGTTCACCATTTTCAATCAGTGGCTGCCAGCGTCAGACTACCGCTTTGCCGATGCGCCTGAGTTCGAGGCCTACAGCCCTGACTTTGATCCGGGGCGTGAGACCGGTTACGTCGAGGTGTGGATTCCGATAGCCCGCCGTTGAGGCGTGCGCCAAGCGAGGCTCAGACGTACTAACAGCAGATCAAGGGTGATGGGCGCGTGGGCTGACAAAGGTCAGCGATAGCGGAGCAAAGCGAGGAGGGTGAGGTGCGCGTCCCTGCGCAGAATGGATAGGGGCGATGACTTAGAAGCTGTATTTGGCCGTCAGCATCATGTTGCGTGGGGCGCCATAAGTGTCGCCGCCGTACTGCCAGGAAGAGGAGATCGACGAGTAGTATTTGCGATCGAAGATGTTGTTGGCATTGAGTTGCAGGTCCAGGTGCTGGTTGACCTGGTAGCCGGCCATCACGTCAGTGACGGCATAGGCGCCCTGGATCAAGCGGTAGTTGCTGCCGTCGCTAAGCGCGATGTCGTTGTACATGCGGCTCTGCCAGTAGACGTTGCCGCCGACGCGCAGTTTTTCCAGCGGGCCCTGGAAGCGGTAGACAGTCGAGAGCTTGAACATGCGCTCGGGCAAGTCGGTGGTGAGCTGCTTGTTGACCTTCTCCGGGCTTTTTTCATCCTTGGTGGTGTGCGCGCGGGCATAGGTGTAACCGGCGCCGACCTGCCAGTTCTCGGTCAGTGCGCCCTGCAGCTCCAACTCGATACCCTGGCTGCGAACCTCACCGGAGGCCTCGTAGCACGCCAGTTGTGGGCACGGTACGTCGACTTGTACGGCTCGGTTTTCCTGGTCGATGCGGAACACCGCCAAGCTTGCGTTCAGGGCGCCGTCGAAGTACTCACCCTTGATGCCGACCTCGTAGTTCTTGCCCACGATCGGCTTGACCGGCGTGCCGGAGACGTCCTTGGAGCTCTGCGGGTTGAAGATGTCGCTGTAGCTGACATACACCGAGTGATGCTCGTCCAGATCGTAGATCAGGCCGGCATAGCGGGTGACGTTGCGGGTCACCTTGTAGCTGGCGTCGGAGTCGTCACGGTTGTCGTAGTCGTACCAGTCCAGGCGCCCACCGAGGATCAGTTTCAGCGGGTCGGCCAGGCTCAGGCGGGTGCTCATGTAGACCGCATCCTGGGTGGTGACTTCACGCGTGTTGTCGGTGTGGACGAAGTTCGGCTTCGGCCCATTGAGCGGCCAGAACATGTTGTAGGGGCTGTAGTTGTTGGTGGTCATGTCATAGATGCGTTTGCTCGCACCCACCACCAGTTCGTGGCTGCGACCAAAGGCTTGGAATGGGCCGCTGGCGAACGCGTCCAGGCCGGCCTGGTTTTCTTCCTGGCCAGACTGGTAGACGGTTCTTTGCAGCGACTGGTCGGCGGCCCAGCGCGACTGATAGGAACCGGAGAACAGCGCATCCTGCTCGCTATAGGTGGCATTGACCTGCAGTTTCCAGTCGTTGGCCAGGCGCTGGCGCACCTCGGCGAACACTGTGTTGATTTCCTGGTCTTTGTTTTCCCAGTCAGTGCCTGGGTTGTACGAGCGCGGCAAATCCAGGTGGTGGCCGTCCAGGCCGACCATCGACGCGCCCCAGAAGTAATTGGTCTTGTCTTTCTGGTTGGAGAAACCCAGCGTCAGGGTGGTGTCGTCGCTCAGGTCCGCTTCAGTGATCGCATAGAACAGGCCATGGCTTTCCTCCATGCTGTCGACGAAACCGTTGGCGTCACGATAAGAGGCGACCACTCGTCCGCGCAGGGTGCCGCTGTCGTTGAGCGGGCTGGAGGCGTCGATCTCGCCGCGGTAGTTGTCCCAAGTGCCGGCAGCCCCGGTCAGGGTGACTTTCTGTTCGGCCAGCGGGCGCTTGCGGACCAGGTTGATCGCTGCCGAGGGGTTGCCGCTACCGGTAACCAGGCCGGTTGCGCCACGCACTACTTCCACCCGGTCGAACATTGCCAGGTTCGGCTGGGCGCCGACTGTCCAGCCCTGATAGTTGCTGGGGATACCGTCATACATCAGGTTATCGATATCAAAGCCGCGCGCCGAATACGTCTGGCGACCTGGGCCGCTGGATTGGCTGAGGAACAGGCCGGGGCTGTACTTGACCACATCGTTGATGCTGGTCATGGCCTGGTCGTCCATGCGCTGACGGGTGATCACGGTCACCGCTTGTGGGGTCTCGCGCAGGCTCAAGGGCAATTTGGTTGCAGTCGCCATGGCGCCGGTGGTGTAGGAGGTCGTTCCTTCTGTCGTGCTGCCCAGACCGGTAGAGCTGACCTCGGTAGCGCCGAGCTCCATTACCGCACCATTGGATTGCGCCTGATCCTTAGGCTGGTCGGCTTCCTCGGCCAGCGCCGGAGCGACGGTCGCCATACAGATGGCCATGGCCAGTAGATTGCGTGAGGGGCTGAAGCGGCGTTGCGAAGAAGGGCGCGACATGAGCAGCGGTTCCTGACGGGTTGAAAGAGCAAATAATTCTGCGTCTGAGAATGATTAGCAATCAGTGTGTCAGGATTTGTCGCAGGAAAAAAGACTGGTTTCCTACAATTTTTTAGGAAATTTTCACATTTGCAGGCGAAGGCTGGGAAAGCGCAGGAGAAGGTTGGCCGCAGGCCTAATCGCGAGCCTTGGCAATCCGCTTGCCAGCTTGCTGCGCCACTTCCAGCGCCTGGCCATCGCGCTGCTTGCCTTGGCGAGCCTGGCCCATCAGTTGCGGGATCAGCATGCCCTCGGGCAAGTGCCGCCAGAACCTGCCCGGCATGTGCAGGCGCAGGGCATCAGGGTTGAGCCGGGCCGGGTTGAAGGTGTGTCGGTAGTAGGTGCGCCACAGCTCTGCGCCGGGATCTTCGGCGTGCTGCGCCCATTGGCGCCACTGCTCTGGGCACTGACGACGGTAATCCAGGGTTTGCCCATCGAAGCGCACAGCGTCGCGATCGGTTGCGATCAGCCAGCGCTGGCGGCCGAGGCGATCGGCGAAGTGGCTGCTGGCACTTTCGAGGATGTCGTGCGCCGGTTCATGGTAGGCGACCAGGTCAAGCTGCAGCTGCTCGGCGAGCAGTGCTGGAAGCGGTACGAAACGCACGAAGGCGTGCAGGTGGTGGGCTTCGCGGCTGACCTGCTTGATCCGCCGGTGCAGTTCGCTACCTAGGCGATCACCTGCGAGCATGGCAGTGCGGTCGCCGTGGGCAACCCGCCAGAGCACCTCATAGAGCAGGTTCCAGCGCTGCTCGCCGTGGTAGCGGCCCGCTTGCTCCAGCTGGCTCAACAGGGCCGCCGGTACTTTCGCTTGGAATGGCCCACGGCCTTCTGGTAATGGCCTCGGCACGGCGAGCAAATCGTCGATCGGACCTTGTGCCCAGCTGACCTGGGCGGGGTCGATGCCGTGGCTGAGCAGCGTGCGCGCCTGTTCGCGCCACAGGGCAAAATGGTTGTCGCAATCGAGCGCGATCATCCCCACAGCCCCATCTGCACCGGGGCCTGCGGTTCGCGCAGGCGTGCGCGCAACAGGCCGCTGCGCAGCTCGGCTTGAGCCGGGCGGTAGTCACTGGTGACGATGAATGGGCGAGCCTTGTCCAGCACACACCGCAGCTGGATCAGGTCGTCATAGCGGATGCGCCGTTCCCGGCGCAGCGCCACCAGCCGCTGCACGCTGCGCAGACCGATGCCGGGGATGCGCGCCAACAGCGCAGGTTCGGCGCGGTTCACATCAAGCGGGAATACCTCTCGGTTGGCCAAGGCCCAGGCAAGCTTGGGGTCGATGTCCAGATCCAGGTTGCCTGCCTGGCTCAGTAGCTCGCCGGCCTTGTAGCCATAGCCGCGCATCAGGAAGTCGGCCTGGTACAGGCGGTGCTCGCGCAGCAGCGGCGGGGCTGCCAACGGCACGCTGTTGGGGCTGTCGGGTATCGGGCTGAAGGCCGAGTAATAAACGCGCTTGAGGCCATAGCCCTGGTACAGCGATTCGGCATTGCCCAGCAGGGTGCGGTCATCGGTGTCGTCGGCGCCGACGATCACTTGGGTGCTTTGTCCCGCCGGGGTGAAGCGCGGTGCACGAGGTTCGCCAGCTACTGCCAGCTGGCCTTGCTGGATGGTGCCCATGGCCTGGCGGATGGTATGGGCGTGCTTTTCCGGAGCCAGGCGTTTGAGGCTGGCGTCGGTAGGCAGTTCGACATTGACGCTGAGCCGGTCGGCCAGGCGGCCGGCTTGTTCGATCAGCAGGGGGTCGGCATCGGGAATGGTCTTGAGGTGGATGTAGCCTCGGAACTCGTGCTCCTCACGTAGCAGGCGCGCCACCTCGATCAATTGCTCCATGGTGTAGTCGGCCGAGCGGATGATGCCGGAGCTGAGAAACAGGCCGCTGATGCAGTTGCGCCGGTAGAAATCCAGGGTAAGGCGCACCACCTCCTCAGGGCTGAAGCGCGCTCGCGGGACGTTGCTGGAGCGGCGGTTGACGCAGTATTGGCAGTCGTACAGACAGAAATTGGTCAGCAGTACCTTGAGCAACGAGACGCAGCGGCCATCGGGGGTGTAGCTGTGGCAGATGCCCATGCCATCGGTGGCGCCAAGCCCCTCGCGGCCACGCGAGCTGCGCTTGGGCGCACCGCTGCTGGCGCACGAGGCGTCGTATTTGGCAGCGTCGGCGAGGATGCCGAGTTTGGCGATGAGTTGCATGGGGTCTACTCAAAATACTGAATATTCATACAGTATTTGCAGAAGGGGTTGGATGCAAGTGCCTGTTGTCGTCTGTGTTCGCTTAACGCTGAAAGACGCAGGTCCCGCGATAGCGTCTGCAGGGCCGGCAACGTTGCCTGATAGTGCGCAATCGGGGGCAAGCCCGCTACAGGTTCCGGGGGCTGCAAATGATGCCCGAGTGAATTGCTCAGCTAAGCTTGATTCCAGGCTAAATGTGACGGAGCAGGGCATGGAGAAGCACGCAGAACAGATCGAGGCCCGCTGCGCCTCGTGGGAGAGGACATGAACATCACGATCAAGTCGAAATTGGCGTTGGCCAGCCTGGTCATGGCCTGCGGCCTATTCAATGCCCAGGCGGCAGAGACCAAGCGGGTCGATGTGTTGCTGGTGGGTGGCGGCATCATGAGCTCGACCTTGGCCATCTGGCTCAATGAACTGGAACCGGGTTGGTCGATGCAGATGGTCGAGCGCCTGGACAAAGTCGCCGAGGAAAGCTCCAACGGCTGGAACAACGCCGGCACCGGTCACTCGGCATTGGCCGAGCTTAACTACACACCGGAGAAAGACGGCAAGATCGACATCTCCAAGGCCATCGAGATCAATGAGTCGTTCCAGATCACCCGGCAGTTTCTGGCCTGGCAGGTCAAGAGCGGGGTGCTGAAGAACCCGCGCTCGTTCATCAATTCCACCCCGCACATGAGCTTCGTCTGGGGCGATGACAACATCCGCTTCTTGAAACGGCGTTACGAGGCGCTGCAGGCCAGCCCGCTGTTCCGCCCCATGCAGTACTCCGAGGACCCGGAGCAGATCAAGAAGTGGGTGCCGTTGATGATGGAAGGGCGTGATCCGAATCAGAAATTGGCGGTGACCTGGACGCCGATCGGCACTGATGTGAATTTCGGCGAGATCACCCGCCAGTACGTCGGCTACCTACAAACTCGACCGAATTTCGACTTGAAGCTGTCGACCGAAGTGGAGGACATCAGCCGTAACGACGATGGCTCTTGGCACGTCGAGTACAAGAACCTCAAGGACGGCAGCAAATCGGCCACGGATACCAAGTTCTTGTTCATCGGTGCAGGTGGTGCGGCGCTGCCGCTGCTGCAAAAAGCCGGCATCGATGAGGCCAAGGATTACGCAGGTTTTCCGGTCGGCGGCTCGTTCCTGGTGACTGACAACCCGGCCATCGCCAAGCGGCACATGGCCAAGGCCTACGGTATCGCCTCGACCGGTGCGCCGCCGATGTCGGTGCCGCACCTGGACACCCGCGTGCTCGATGGCAAGCAGGTGATTCTGTTCGGGCCGTTCGCCACGTTCTCCACCAAGTTTCTCAAGGAAGGGTCGCTCCTGGACCTGTTTGCCAGCATGTCTACCCATAACGTCTGGCCGATGGTACGGGTAGGGGTGCGCGAGTTCGATCTGGTGCAATACCTGATCGGCCAAGTGCTGCAATCGGATGCTGATCGGTTTGACGCGCTCAAGACCTACTTCCCCAACGCCAAGCAGGAAGACTGGCGCCTGTGGCAGGCAGGCCAGCGTGTGCAGATCATCAAGAAGGACAAGGATCAGGGCGGTGTGCTGAAGCTGGGTACCGAAGTGGTCGCCGCCAAGGATGGCAGCATCGCCGGCTTGCTCGGTGCCTCGCCGGGCGCCTCGACGGCACCGCCGATCATGCTCGATCTGATGCAGCGGGTGTTCAAGGACAAAATGGCCTCGCCGGCCTGGCAGACCAAACTGCGTGAGATCATCCCATCCTATGGCACGCGGTTGAACGACCACCCAGACATGGTCGAGAAAGAGTGGGCCTATACCAACGAGGTACTGCAACTGGCGGTGCCGAGTAGTGCGCCAACGCCCGTGGCCACGCCCTGATCGTTAGCTTGTTGCGGGCAAGTCGGCACCCGGCTTTGCCCGCAGTCGAGTATCAGGCCTGAGCGGCCACCTCCCACACTTGCTGGCGGAACCATTTGCGTAATGGGTCGGTGTGGGTGCGTTCGTGCCAGATCTGCATGAGCTCGATTGTTGGCAACGGCAAGGGCATGGGGTAAATGCACAGCTCTGGATCACGCTCGACGGCTTCGACCGCCACTGCCCGCAGGCAGGTAAGGAGTAGATCGGTGCCGCGTATCAAGCGGGCCGGCGCCAGGAAGCTGGACAGCCCGGCCACCACCCGCCGGCTGCGCCCTTCAGCGCGCAGCGCGCGGTCGACCAGGCCGTCGAGATCACCGGTCAGGGTGGTCAGCAGATGCTCGCAAGCAAGGAACGCTTCCAGGCTCATGCCTGCGCCAAGGCGTGGGTTGCTGCGTGCGGCCAGCACCACGAAGTCTTCGCTGAGCAGGCGCTGCTGGTGGAAAGTGTCCGGCAAGTCGGTGTAGAAGCCGGCGATGGCCAGGTCGCAGGTGCCTTTTTCCAGGGCTTCGCGTGGCAGTTGGCCACGCGTGTTGTGGGTGATCAACACCAGGTTGGGCGCCTGGCTGCGGATGATCGGCAGCAACCGAGGTAGTAGCGTCTGCTCCATGTAGTCGGTGCTGTACAGATGCAGGCGGGCAGGGCGGGTGAGGAAGTCCTGGCCGTCGCAGCGTTCATAGAAACCCTGTAGATCCTCAACCAGACGCTGCACTTGCGGCGCCATCTCGTGAGCCCGGGGTGTCGGCGTCAGGCCGCGTGGCGCGCGCACGAACAAGGGGTCGCCGAACTGATGCCGCAGTTTGTTGAGCTTATGGCTTAGCGCCGGTTGGCTGAGGGCCATGCGCTCGGCGGCCAGGGTGGCATTGCGCTCTTGATAGAGCACGTGGAATACCAGCAATAGATTGAGATCTTTGTGAGTGATATTCATTTTTTGGATCGCAGGCATAAGCGCTTTCGAATTATCGAATCATAGCGCGCTGGTTAGCATAGGCCCACTGATCGTTACCACTCACTAGGAGGCCCCATGCCTATCAGCATTTTTGCCACCATCTGCCCCAAACCCGAGCATCGCGATGCGCTAGAGCAAGCCCTGCGTTCATTGGTTGCCGATTCGCGCGCCGAGCCCGGCAATCTGCGCTACGACCTGTTCGTTCGAGAGGGCGATGAAGTGGCGTTCGAGCTGTTCGAGCTGTACACCGACCACGCTGCCATCGAGGCGCACCGGCAGAGCGCTCACTATCAGGCTTATCGCGCCACTGTCGCCGACTGGCTGGTTAGGGCCCCGCAAGTCCATCTGGCTCGTCCACTGGACACCGCTCCTTTCGCCTGAATCTGGGAAGACTGATGAACAAGACCTCTACTCTGGCGCTGGCTATTGCCGGTGCGCTGTTTGCCGGTGGCGCCGCCGCCGCGCCCAAGGGCGAAGTGCTGGTGCTGCTGTCCAGCGAAAATCAACTGCCGTTGCAACACGCCAAGCAGTACTCCACCGGTTATTACCTCAACGAATTCGGCGTACCAGCCGACCAGTTGTTAAAGGCCGGTTACACGCTGGTGTTGGTCACGCCCAAGGGTAATGCGCCCAGCGTCGATGTACGCTCGGTCGACCCGCAGTACTTTGGCGGTGACGCCGCAGAAATGCAGCGTATCGGCAAGCTGGTGGACAGCCTGCCTGGGATCAAAGACACCCTGTCAGTCAAAGAAGTGCTTGCTGGGGATTTGCATCGTTACGCGGGGCTGTTCATTCCAGGTGGCCATGCGCCGTTGATTGATCTGGCCAATAACCCCGATGTTGGCGCGCTGTTGCGTCATTTCCATCAAGCGGGCAAGCCAACCGCGGCCATCTGCCACGGACCGATTGCGCTGTTGTCTGCCCAGCAGGACCCTGCCAGCTACCAGGCAGCGTTGGCTCGCGGCGATAAACCAGCGGCCAGTAACTGGATCTACCAGGGTTATCGCATGACCATTTTCTCCGACCCCGAGGAACAGGTCTTCGAAGGCTCGCTGAAGGATCAACGGTTGTTGTTCTACCCGGCCAACGCCATGGCTGGGGCGGGAGGCCAGATGAACTACGCCAACGCCTGGACGCCCCACGTGGTGGTCGACCGCGAGCTGATCACTGGGCAGAACCCGTTCTCCGACAAGGCACTGGCCAAAGCGTTGGTTGAGAGCCTGGATAAGCGCGGGGGAACTGACTGATTGAGTCTGCTGAACCAGCAGCACGGCGGTGACCTGCAGTTGGTTCATGACAGCCGAACTCTCTAGCTAATGCAGTCCTATCTAAACCTTGGCCTTGCTCGGTTTCGTCAGCCCATCCACCGCCAATACCACCGCGCCGGCCATGATGGCGATGTCGGCGAGGTTGAATACGCCGGTGTGCAGCGACCCGAGATTGAGCACCAGGTAGTCGACCACGTGGCCGTCGCGGGCGACGCGGTCGATCAAGTTCGATATCCCACCCAGGGCGATGAAATACACCGACACCGCCTTGAGCGGTGCGCGTGTCCAGCGCGACAGGGCCCAGCCGATAGCCCAGCAGCACACCACGCCGACGGCAACAACGAAAATCAGTTGCTTCAAACCGGGGGCAAGGTTGGCGCCCAGGCTCAGAAACGCACCCGGGTTGAGGCTCAGGCTCACATCCATCCAGGCGACGCTGTTACCGAAGCTGTAGCTCTGCGCCTTGAGGGCGACCAGTGCGAGCAATTTGATCCATTGATCGAAGATGACGAAGGCTACACCGATGAGCACGGCGACGAGGCGGCTTTGCGACAGCTGGGGCATTGAAGGCAGTCCTTTGCTGCGCCTGGTCGGTTGGAAGTGGCAAGTGGGCGCGCAGCGGCGCGAAGATAGCGCAGGCCGCCCAGCGCGTCTATCCGGCAACCGCCCGGTCGCACAAGCCGAGGGCTAGACTTAAAGCCTTGGGCTGTTGCACAGCACCCGGCAACAGTCGCCATTATCGATCCGACCACCGCCCGTAGCCGCGCGCAGTGGGTGCTCCCTGGCTGACGGTGGCCTTCGCGTAGAGGAGGTCAGGTCATGGATGAGGCAAAGCTGCAAGACTTCATGGGCAAGCTGGTCGGCGACATGGGCGCGGCGGCAACGCTGGCCAATGTCATTCTTGGCGATGAGCTGGGGCTGTATCGGGCCATGGCCGACAGCCAGCCGGTCACGCCCCAGGCACTGGCGCAAAAGACCGGCTGCCACCCACGCCTGGTGCGCGAGTGGCTCAATGCCCAGGCTGCATCCGGCTACATGCGCCACGACAACGGGACTTTCCTGCTGCCAGAGGAACACGCCTTGGCCCTGGCCATCGAAGACTCACCCGTGTACATGGCGGGCGGGGCAGCGGTGGTGGCGGCGCTGTTTCATGACAAGGACAAGCTGGTGAGCGCCATGCGTGGTGACGGTGGCCTGGCCTGGGGCGATCATCACCCGTGCATGTTCAGCGGCACCGAACGTTTCTTCCGGCCGGGTTATCGCACGTTCCTGGTGGCTGAGTGGCTACCGGCACTCGAGGGGGTAGTCAGTAAGCTTGAGAAAGGCGCGAAGGTGGCCGATATCGGTTGTGGCCACGGCGCCTCGACCCTGGTCATGGCCCAGGCGTTTCCCGCCTCGCGCTTTGTCGGCTATGACTACCACGCGCCTTCGATCCTCACCGCCCGGGAGCGGGCCAAAGAGGCGGGGCTTGAACAGCATGTCGCGTTCGAGCAGGCCACTGCCAAGGACTATCCAGGCCATGATCACGATCTGGTGTGCTTCTTTGACTGCCTGCATGACATGGGCGACCCGGTGGGCGCGGCGCGCCACGCCTATCACGCGCTCAAGGAGAACGGCACGGTGATGCTGGTCGAGCCCTACGCCGAAGATACCCTGGACGGCAATATCAACCCGGTCGGGCGCTTGTTCTATGCAGCCTCCACGTTCATCTGCACGCCGAACTCGCTATCCCAGGAAGTGGGCCTTGGATTGGGTGCGCAAGCGGGCGAGGCGCGGCTCAGGGCGGTGTTCGAGGAGGCAGGCTTCAAGCAGTTCCGGCGTGCGACGCAGACGCCGTTCAACTTGATCCTGGAGGCGCGCAAGTAAGCGCAAGGGAGATGCAGAAGGGGCGCCATGATGGCGCCCCTTCAGTGTGCTGCTTAGGCTTGCGCGTCCCAAGGACGATCGCCTTTTTCATCTTTGACGCGGGTTGGCAGGCCCATCACGTCCAACGCCTTGAGGAACGGCTCAGCTGGCAGCTCCTCGACGTTGACCATGCGCTGCACGTCCCACTGACCGCGCGCGACCAGCAGGGCCGCCGCCACTGGCGGAACGCCGGCGGTGTAGGAGATACCCTGACTGTCGGTCTCGGCGTAGGCTTCTTCGTGGTCAGCTACGTTGTAGATGAACACTTCGCGCGGCTGGCCATCCTTGGTGCCCTTGACCAGGTCACCGATGCAGGTCTTGCCGGTGTAGCCCGGGGCCAGCGAGGAGGGGTCAGGCAGCACGGCCTTGACCACTTTCAGTGGCACCACTTCCAGGCCTTCGGCGGTCTTGACCGGTTGCTCGGAGAGCAGGCCGAGGTTCTTCAGCACGGTAAACACATTGATGTAGTGCTCGCCGAAGCTCATCCAGAAACGCACGTTGGCAACGCCCAGGTTCTTCGACAGCGAGTGCACTTCGTCATGACCGGTCAGGTACAGGTTCTGCGAACCTACTACCGGCAAGTCGTCGGTGCGCTTGACCTCGAACATGGTGTTGCTGGTCCATTGGCTGTTCTGCCAGCTCCAGACTTGACCGGTAAACTCGCGGAAGTTGATTTCCGGGTCGAAGTTGGTGGCGAAGTACTTGCCATGGGAACCGGCATTGACGTCGAGGATGTCGATCGAGTCGATCTGGTCGAAATACTGCTGCTGTGCCAATGCGGCATAGCTGTTCACCACACCCGGGTCGAAACCGACGCCGAGAATGGCGGTAATGTTCTTGTCTTGGCACTCTTCGAGGTGTTTCCACTCGTAGTTGCCGTACCAGGGCGGAGTCTCGCAGATCTTGCCCGGTTCTTCGTGAATGGCGGTGTCAAGGTAGGCGACACCGGTATCGATGCAGGCACGCAGCACCGACATGTTGAGGAAGGCGGAACCCACGTTGATCACGATCTGCGATTCGGTTTCGCGGATCAGCGCTTTGGTCGCCTCGACATCGAGTGCATTGAGCGAGAAGGCCTGGATGTCGGCGGGTACCTTGAGGCTACCCTTGGCCTTGACGCTGTCGATGATGGCCTGGCATTTGGAGATGTTCCGCGACGCAATGGCAATACGACCGAGTTCGTCGTTATGCTGCGCGCACTTGTGGGCCACCACCTTGGCGACACCTCCTGCACCAATGATAAGAACGTTCTTCTTCAATTTATCCCTTGCTCCTTACTAAATGGCCTGTCTTACGACAGGCTCGAAACGTAGTCTTCAAAACCGAACTCGCGCACCACTTCGACGCTGCCGTCGAGTTGCTTGACCACGATGGACGGCATCTTCAGACCGTTGAACCAGTTTTTCTTGACCATGGTGTAGCCGGCCGCGTCAACGAACGACAGGCGATCGCCGATGGCCAGCGGACGCTCGAATTGGTACTCGCCGAAGATGTCGCCGGCCAGGCACGATTTGCCGCAGACCATGTAGGTGTGCTCGCCATCGTTGGGGGCCATCTTGGCGTCGAGGCGGTAGATCAGCAGGTCGAGCATGTGCGCTTCGATCGAGCTGTCGACCACGGCCAGGTTCTTGCCGTTGAACAGGGTGTCGAGCACGGTCACTTCGAGCGAGGCGCTCTGGGTGATGGCGGCTTCGCCCGGCTCCAGGTAGACCTGCACGCCGTATTTCTCGGAGAAGCCCTTCAGGCGCGCGCAGAACTCATCCAGCGCGTAGTCGGCGCCCGTGAAGTGGATACCGCCGCCCAGGCTGACCCACTCGACCTTGTGCAGCAGATGGCCGAAGCGCTCTTCGATGTGCGCCAGCATCTTGTCGAACAGGCTGAAGTCGCCGTTCTCGCAGTTGTTGTGGAACATGAAGCCGGAGATCTGCCCGATGACCTTCTCGATCTTCTCCGGGTCCCACTCGCCGAGGCGGCTGAACGGCCGCGCGGGGTCGGCCAGCAGGTAGTCGGAGCTGCTCACCTGCGGGTTGACGCGCAAGCCGCGGACCTTGCCTTCGGACTGCTCGGCAAAGCGCTGCAGCTGGCCGATCGAGTTGAAGATGATCTTGTCGCAGTTGACCAGCATGTCTTCGATTTCATCGTCGGCCCAGGCCACGCTGTAGGCGTGGGTTTCGCCGGCGAACTTTTCGCGGCCGAGCTTGAGCTCGTAGAGCGAGGACGAAGTGG
This sequence comes from Pseudomonas sp. Je.1.5.c, assembly GCF_051129895.1. Taxonomy (NCBI): domain Bacteria; kingdom Pseudomonadati; phylum Pseudomonadota; class Gammaproteobacteria; order Pseudomonadales; family Pseudomonadaceae; genus Pseudomonas; species Pseudomonas sp. Je.1.5.c. Next base: position 177,590 of record NZ_JBCPSP010000001.1, on the reverse strand, counting down.
TGCCGTCCATGTACTGCTGCATCAGGTCGAACACCGACCAGGTGGCGAAGCACTTGAGTGCCAGCAGGGCCTTGGCCCCGGAGTTTTCGCGCACGTAGGCGATCTTCTCCAGGTTGCCCAGCAGCTTCTGTTTGTCGATGAGGTAATACGGCGTCTTGATCATTTAAAGGCCCCCGGCCAGGCCGGCCAAAAAAAGGACACGCATTGTGCCTTCCCGCGCCGCATATCGAAAGGGTCGAAGACGCATTTCGTCTGAGTTGCGTAACACATTGCTACTGCGGTGCCAGCAGTGGAGCAGAGCAATGTGACCTTCCTAATCGTGGCACCGGCCTGAGCCGTGAGAATCCGACCGGTGCAAAGAATGAACCTTCGTCGAAAATCTCCAGTCGCACCTTGTACCTTCACGCAAAAAGGACGTTCACGATGAAAGCACTGACTCGACTGTTCACAGGCGTTGCCTTGGTTGGCGCACTCGGCGCGAGTGCGGCCTGGGCTGACCAGCCTGGCGCTGACTGGAAGGTCACCAAGGATCAGGCCGAAGCCAGCCTCAAGGCTGCGGGCTACACGCAGATCACCAAGATCGAGGCCGACGATGGCCATTGGGAAGGTGAGGGGATGAAGGCCGATGGCATGAAGTATGACTTCCATGTCGATCCGCACACCGGCAAGATCACCAAGGATGAGATGGATCACTAAACACCCGCTGGCGGCTAACCGATTGTGCGGTGGTGTTGTTTTGCCCGTGCCTGGCACGGGCTTTTTTTGCCTGGGCAAGCCCACTCCCACAGGCTTCGCCCTAGCGTTTATGGCCGGCGTTGAGTCAGAGCAATACAACCTCCAAGTCCACGCGGACCCTTTAGCAGCGGGCTTGCCCGCGAAGAGGCCAGTGCAGCCATGACATCAGTCAGGACACGCCGCCAGCCAAGCCTGGATCTGTTCCAAGGTCGCGGTAGCACCGCCACACACCACGACCATCACCTGCTTATAGTTGGCCAAAGCTTGAGCGTTATAGGCCAACGCCAGCGCCGCCCCACAGGCGGGCTCTACCAGCAGCCGGTGATCGAGCAAGAACCGCTCGCAGGCCTGCAGCGCTTCGCGGTCACTGACCAGATGACTCTCGACTGGGTGAGTGCGCAGGCACTCCATCGCCTGTTCCGCTACACGTTTGGCGCCAAGCGAGGTAGCCACCGACGCGATCCGCTCTAGCGCTACTGTGTGCCCAGCCTGCGCCGCAGCGTGCAATGAGGCGGCACCTTGGGTTTCGACTGCCAGCACCGGCACATCCTGCCAGCCATTGCGCTTGAGCCCCTCGACGACGCCGCTGAGCAAACCACCGCCGCCGACCGACAACACCAGCGCATCGGGCTTGAATCCCGCCTGGGCAACTTCATCGATCATGCTCGCGTGGCCGGCCCACAGCAGTGGATCGTCGAACGGATGGATGAAGGCGTCGTTCGGCCCGATCAAGGTTTGCGCCAGTTCGTTGGCCTCCTGCCAGGAGCCGCCATGTACCAGCACTTTGGCATCTTCCAGGCGCAGCAGCTCCTTAGCGCGTTCGGTGGTGGTTTCTGGCACCACCACGGTCACCGGTACGCCCAGCAGACGCCCGGCATAGGCCACTGCCAGGCCAGCGTTGCCGCCTGAGGAGGAGACAAAGTGGCGCGCGCCACGAGCGTGGTGGACTTCACAGGCGTGGCCCACCCCGCGCAGCTTGAACGAGCCGCAAGGCTGCAAGGCATCGAGCTTGAGCCAGACCGAGCGGCCAGCAGCCAGCGACAGGGGGCGTGATTCAAACAGCGGGGTGTGGATGTGCAAGGGCATGGCGGTCTCCGTGAAGTCAGTCGTCACGAGCAGCGGACGAGGTTTCGCCACGCAATTGCTCAAGGTAGTTGTAAACGGTGTAGCGGGTCACACCGAGCGCTGCGGCGGCTTTTTCCACGCCGCCTTTGACGATGAACAGACCGCGCTCTTGCATCACCCGCACGGCCTCGACCTTGGCCTGTTTGTTCATCCGGGCGTGACCGCAGGACTGCAGCGCGTTGGCAATGATCTCGGCCATCAGCACGCTCATGTCGGCTGGATCGTCAGCTGGCAGGGGCGTGCTTAAGACCTGATCCGCGCCCAATGGCTGCAGTTGCCGGAGGAACTCAAGGGCGGCATCCAGGCCACTGTGGTCGACATTGACGCACAGGCTGGCGAACGGATGCCCTTCGCTGTCGCGCAGGATAGCGGTGGCGCTGCGCAGGCTGCGGCCTTTGAGGGTGGTGGGATAATCAGGCAGGACTACCGGCTCGCAGCCTGGCGTGTGCGCGGCGCGCATCAGCGCCTGGAAGCCTTGATCCTGCTCGGGTGCAGCGAGAATCGGGCTGCCGACGGCGCGTTCGGAAAGGTGGCCATTGACGATTGCCACCACCGATTGCTCGGGCTGGTCGAGGTCGTGCAGGAGAATCTCCATGTTGCGCCCGGCAACGCTGCCGATCGCGGCGATAGCAGCCTTGAGCGTAGACAGGACCAGTTGGCGTTCGCGTTGGAGGTGAGTGACGGACATAAGTTATTCAACAAAATGTTATTTTTATACAGTTTGTTGAATTTTGAGAGGTGAGTCAACGAGGCTAACAGTACCGGCGTTATTGCGGGCAAGCCCGCTCCTACAGGTACCCCAAGCCTGAAGAGCGGTGGAGACCCTGTGGGAGCGGGCTTGCCCGCGAAAAGAACGACGCGAAATCAGCCCAGCGCAGGGGTGCGCGGCGGCACGATGCGACGTGACCCGGTCGACTCGAAGGCGGCGGCGAAGCTCAGTAGGGCCGAGTCATCATAAGCCCGGCCGGCAAAGGTCAGCCCCACCGGCATGCCGATATCAGCCATCACGCCCATCGGCACGGTGACAGTAGGCACGCCCAGGTGACGGATCGCCAGGTTGCCGTTGGCCACCCAGATGCCGTTACTCCAGGCGATGTCCGCCGACGCAGGATTGACGTCGGCATCCGCAGGACCCACGTCGGCCACGGTGGGGAACAGCACGGCATGCAGGCCGAGGTTGTCCATCCAGTCTTCCAGGTCGAGCTTGCGGGTCTGCTCCAGGCCGCGCAGGCCGTCCGGGACGGTCGCGATCTGATCCCAGCTTTTCAGGCCGCGCTTGGCCATGTTGACGTACTCGTCCATGCCGGCGGCCAAGTCATCTTCGCGGTTGGGCAGGGTGCCGGGATCGTGGGGGAAGATCTTCGGCCCATCGACATCGGCCAGGCGGTTGAGCTTGGGGTCATCGTTAGCCCGCAGGAAATCGTCGAAGGCCCAACCGGACAGCTCCCACAGCTCATCGTGGAGGAACGCCTTGGAAACGATGCCGCGGTTGTACACGGTCGGTGCACCGGGACGGTCGCCTTCGCAGTTGGAGACCAGCGGGAAGTCCACCTCGACCACTTCGGCGCCAGCGGCCTCAAGGGCCAGGCGCGCTTGCTGCCAGAGGTCGATGACGCTGGCCCGGGTGTTGATACGCTGGCCGGTCGGGCCGCCGATACCCGGTTTTTCCGAGGTGCCTGCCAGTTCATCGGCATTGATGTACATGCGTGGCACACCGAAACGCTTGCCCTTGAGCGAGCTGGCATCGACCGCCAGGTCGAGGTAGCAAGCCGGACGAACCGAGGATGCCGCAGGGATCGGCACCCAAGGTTGCAGGCGCCACAGGTCGCCGCGTTTTTCGGCATCGTCGGCGACCACGACATCGAGGATCTCCAGCAGATCGCTCATGGTCCGCGCATACGGCACCACCACATCCATGGTCGGCGTCAGCGGCCAGTTGCCGCGCACCGAGATCACCCCGCGCGACGGGGTATAGGCGCACAGGCCGTTGTTCGAAGCAGGGCCACGACCGCTGGACCAGGTTTCTTCAGCCAGGCCGAAGGCCGAGAAGCTGGCGGCGGTAGCGGTGCCGGCCCCGTTGGACGAGCCGGAGGCGAATGGCGCGGTAAGGTAGGCGGCGTTGTACGGGCTTTCGGCGCGGCCATAGACGCCACGCTGCATGCCGCCGTTGGCCATCGGTGGCATGTTGGTCTTGCCCAGGCAGATGGCGCCGGCCGCGCGCAGGCGCTCGATGGTGAAGGCGTCGCGCTGGGCGACCAGCTCGGCGAATGCCGGGCTACCGGAGGCAGCGGTCAGGCCTTTGACCAGGTAGCTGTCCTTGGCCGTGTAGGGAATGCCATCGAGCGGGCCGAGGCTTTCACCTCGGGCGCGCCGGGCGTCGGAGGCCTCGGCCTCCTGGAGTGCTTCAGGGTTGCGTACCACCACCGCGTTCAGCGCGGTGGCGGTGTCGGCGCCGTCGTAGGCGTCGATGCGGGCCAGGTAGGCCTTGACGAGTTCGACGGCCGTGGTACGGCCAGTCGTGAGCGCGTCGCGCAGCTCGGCAATGGAAACCTCGGTTACCTCGATCATGCTGTCACCAAAATGTACAGGTGGGGGCTAGTGAGGCGAGTGTACAAGAAGCCCACAGCCGACGCAGGCTTGCGCGGGGGAAAAGCATTTTTGCAGCGCGGCAGTCTTGTCGGCGAACCCTGTCAGGCAAACGTGTTCGGAGAGTAGGTAGAAAGCCAGACAGCTGGCCTTTTTCCTACAGACTACGTCGGTAATTCTCGTCAGGATTTACCCTTGTTTGTGAATAAAGTGCGCATGAAGCGCCCCGTTGGAGCCTGCCATCGATGTCGATACCGCCAGACAAGACCCCCAAGTCCACGATCAACCCACCGGTTTTCTGGGTTTCCGCCGTGCTGTTGCTGGTGCTGGTGCTGTATGCCAGCGTGTTTCAAGCGCATGCACAGAACCTGTTCGCCCAGGTCCAGGGGTGGATCATCGGCAATGTCAGCTGGTTCTACATCCTGGCGGTGGCGGTCATTCTCGGCACGGTGGTGTTCCTCGGCATCAGCCGCTATGGCGATATCAAGCTTGGGCCCGACCACAGCACCCCCGATTACAGCAGCACCACCTGGTTCGCCATGCTGTTTTCTGCCGGCATGGGCATCGGCTTGATGTTCTTTGGCGTGGCCGAGCCTGTGATGCATTTTCTCAATCCGCCGATGGGTGAGGGCGGCACGGTGCAGGCCGCCGGTGAAGCCATGCGCATCACCTTCTTCCACTGGGGCCTGCATGCCTGGGCGATCTACGCCATCGTGGCGTTGATCCTGGCCTACTTCAGCTACCGCCAGGGTTTGCCACTGACCTTGCGTTCGGCGCTGTACCCGCTGATTGGTGAGCGTATCTACGGGCCCATCGGTCATGCCGTGGATATCTTCGCCATCATCGGCACGGTGTTTGGCGTGGCCACTTCGCTGGGCTTTGGCGTGGCGCAGATCAACACCGGGCTCAATGCGTTGTTCGGCGTGCCGGTGTCGACGCCGATCCAGATCGGGCTGATCATCGGTACTACCTTGCTCGCCACCTTGTCGGTGATGTCGGGGCTGGACAAGGGCATTCGCCGGCTTTCCGAGCTCAACCTGGGTTTGGCGGTGCTGCTGTTGCTGATGGTGATGCTGCTGGGGCCGACTGTGCTGATCTTGCAGACCTTCGTGCAGAACACCGGCAGCTACCTGGGTGAGATCGTCACCCGTACGCTTAACCTGTATGCCTACCAGCCGACGGACTGGATCGGCGGCTGGACCCTGTTCTACTGGGGCTGGTGGCTGGCCTGGTCGCCCTTCGTCGGGCTGTTCATCGCGCGCATCTCCCGGGGCCGCACGATCCGCGAATTCGTCACCGGCGTGCTGCTGGTGCCGACCGCATTCACCCTGCTGTGGATGACGGTGTTCGGCAATACCGCGATCCATATGATCCTCAACGAGGGGCTGAACGACTTGGCCATGGCGGTGAACAAGGACACCTCGCTGGCGCTGTTCGCCTTCCTTGAGCACTTTCCGTTCGCCAGTGTGATCAGCACCCTGGCAGTGATCATGGTGGTGGTGTTCTTCGTCACCTCCGCCGACACCGGGGCCATGGTGGTCGACATGCTCGCCTCGGGCGGTCAGGAGAATACGCCGATTCGCCAGCGCATCTTCTGGGCGTCGAGCATGGGCCTGGTGGCGATCGCACTGCTGCTTGCCGATGGCCTGAAGGCGTTGCAGACAGCGACCATCGCCAGTGCCTTGCCGTTCACCATCGCCTTGCTGTGCAGCACCCGTGGCTTGCTCAAGGCGCTCAAGCTCGATGCGACCAAACGCAACTTGCGCTATCAAGCGCTGGCCATCTCGCCGACCGCTTCACGTGCTGCCGGTAACTGGCAGCGGCGCCTGCGCACGCTGGCGATGTTCCCGCGTCGTGCGCATGTCTCGCGCTTCATTACCGAAGTCGGATTGCCGGCCTGTGAAGCGGTGGCCGAAGAATGGCGGCGCCAGGGCTATGAGTGCAGCGTGGAGCAGGGTGAGGAGGGCAGTGTGACGCTCAAGGTCGGCCCGAGTGACGACACCTTCGTCTACCAGATTCGTCCGCAGGCCTATGCCATGCCCAGCTTCGTCAGCAGCGATGCGCCGGGCGATGAGTGCAAGTACTTCCGCGCCGAAGTCCACCTGCGCGAGGGCGGTCAGGATCATGATGTGATGGGCTGGTCGAAGGATGAAGTGATCGGGGACATTCTCGATCACTTCGAACGGCATATGCATTTCCTGCATCTGGTGGGCTAACGCGCTGGGTGGGGCCGCTGTCTGGCGGCCCCACTTGGGTCAATCCAGATCCGCCGCCGAATGCCGCTCTGGCACTTGGCTCGCCTCATCACCCCAGGTGCGATTGACCCGGGTGCCACGCTGGACCGCGGGGCGCTGGGCGATCTCCTCAGCCCAGCGCTGCACATTAGGGTATTCCTGCACCGCGAGAAACTCAGCGGCGTCATACAAGTTGCCGCGCACCAGTTGGCCATACCACGGCCACACGGCGATGTCGGCGATGCTGTACTCATTGCCACCCAGGTAGCGGCTCTCGGCCAGGCGCCGGTCGAGCACGTCCAGTTGCCGTTTGGCTTCCATGGTAAAGCGGTTGATGGCGTATTCGATTTTCTCCGGCGCATACACATAGAAGTGGCCGAAACCACCGCCCAGGTAGGGCGCGGCGCCCATCTGCCAGAACAGCCAGTTCAGCGTTTCGGTACGCGCGGCAGGCGCCTTGGGCAGAAACGCGCCGAACTTCTCGGCCAGGTAAACCAGGATCGAACCAGACTCGAACACGCGGATTGCAGGCTCGACACTGCGATCGAGCAGGGCAGGGATCTTGGAGTTGGGGTTGACCTCGACGAAGCCACTGGAGAACTGCTCGCCGTCGCCGATGCGGATCAGCCAGGCATCGTACTCAGCTCCGCTGTGCCCCAGCGCCAGCAACTCTTCGAGCAAGATGGTGGCCTTGACGCCATTGGGCGTTGCTAGCGAATACAGCTGCAAGGGTTGTTTACCTACCGGTAGCGCTTTGTCATGGGTGGCGCCGGCAACCGGGCGGTTGATACTGGCGAACTGACCGCCGGAGGCTGCGTCGTTGCGCCAGACCTTGGGCGGGACGTAGGGGGACTTGCTCATGCACGAAACTCCTCGATGGCGCAAAGCGGACATGTAAAGGCAGACCCGCATCTATGCCATGGGTTCGCGGCAAAGGGCAAATGCATTGGTTGCATGGCTTGGTTTGTCCACTAAAGGTGATGCTATGGGGCCGCTTTGCTGCCCTTCGCGGGCAAGCCCGCTCCTACAGGTACTACGCGGAACATCAGGGAGTGAACCCTGTGGGATTGGGCTCGCCTGCGCTGCGAAGGGCTGCAAAGCGGCCCCCATTGGCTACTTAGACCGGAAGGCTCTGGTAAGGCTGCGCATCGCCTGGGCTATGGGCAAACTGGCGCTTGTACTCGCGGCTGAACTGCGAGGTGCTCTGGTACCCCACCCGGTGCGCGGTCTGCGCCACGCCCAGGCCTTCGCCGATCAGCATTTGCTGGGCCTTGAGCAGGCGCAGGCGTTTGAGGTACTGCATCGGCGCCATGTCGGTGCAGCGCTTGAAGTGCTCATGGAAGGTCGACACGCTCATGTTGGCGCAACTGGCCAACGCCTCCACGCTCAACGGCTCGGCGTAGTGCTCACGCAGATAAGCCAGCGCCGCGCCAATCCGGGCGAAATGTCCTTGTTGCTCGACCAAGGCTCGCAGCACGCCGGCCTGGGGGCCGCGCAAGGCGGTATAGAGCACCTCGCGCACCCGTGCCGGCCCCAGCACCCTGGCGTCCAGTGGATCCTGCAGGCACTGCAGCAAGCGCTCGACGCTCTCGCGCATCGGCGCGTCCAGTGCTGCCGAGGTCATCGACTGGGGCGTCTGCGCCTCGACTGCGGCATCGGGGGCAAGGCCCATGTTCTGCACCAACTCGCTGAGCACGCCACGATCGATATCGACGGCCACCCCTAGTAACGGCGCCTCAGCGGTAGCGAAGGTCTCGCACATGAACGGCACCGACAGCGCCTGCACCAAGTAATGTCCGGCGCCGTACTCCAGGGTGCGTGGTCCCAGGCGTGCCAGCTTGCTGCCCTGGGCCAGGATCATCAGGCTGGGCTCATAGAGCTGCGGGCTACTGGCCACGTAATGATCCCAACTCAATACCTGCACCTGGGGCAAGTGAGTTGGTACAAAGCCTGGGCGCGTGGCCAGGCTACGGATCAGGGCGCAAAGCGGGGCATTGGCGTCGACGTGGCGAGTGAGCTGCATGATGGACCAGGGCAGAGGATCAGACACTGGCATCTTCGCAGATTGCAGCGCCAGCGCCAGATGCTCACAGCCAGGTTCGGAGAATCAGGCATGCATGCCGGAGAATCTGCTGTGGGCGGAGCGGCTTTTGGCGAACAAAATGCGCCGCCTGAATCGTTTCACTTTTTGCGAGGTCCTGCATGTATACCGCCATCGGTTACGCCGCCCAAACTCCCACCAGTCCGCTGGCCCCCATGACCTTCGAGCGCCGCAGCCCGCGTGCCGATGACGTCGCCATCGAGATCCTCTACTGCGGTGTGTGCCACTCTGACATCCATCAGGCGCGCAACGAGTGGGGCATTGCCGTGTACCCACTGATGCCAGGCCATGAGATTGTCGGCCGGGTCACTGCGGTCGGTGCCAAGGTCACTCAGCACAAGGTCGGCGACCTGGTGGGCGTGGGTTGCATGGTCGACTCCTGCCGGCATTGCGAGGCCTGCGCCAAGGACCTGGAACAGTACTGCCTGGAAGGTCCGACCATGACCTATGCCACCCCTGATCGGGTCGACGGCAGCAACACCATGGGTGGCTATTCCAACAGCATCGTGGTCAGCGAGCACTTCGTGTTGCGCATTCCCCAGGGCCTGGACCTGGCCAGCGCGGCGCCGATTCTGTGCGCCGGTATCACTACCTACTCGCCGCTCAAGCACCATGGCGTCGGCCCTGGGCACAAGGTTGGCATCCTCGGTATGGGCGGTCTGGGCCACATGGGCATCAAGTTCGCCAAGGCGCTGGGCGCTGAAGTGACGCTGTTCACCCGCTCGGCGGCCAAAGCCGAAGAAGCCCGTCGCCAGGGCGCCGATCACGTAATCGTGTCCACTGACCCGGAGCAGATGCGCGCTGCAGCGGGGCGTTTTGACTTCTTGCTCGACACCATTCCGGTACAGCACGATCTCAACCCCTACCTGGAAACGCTGACCTTCGATGGCGTGCACATTCTGGTCGGCTTGATCGAGCCGGTCGAGCCACCGCTGCATGCGGCCAATTTGGTGATGAAGCGCCGGGTGCTGGCGGGTTCGCTGATTGGCGGTATCGCCGAGACTCAGGAAGTGCTGGATTTCTGCGCCGAGCATGGCATCAGCTGCGATATCGAGATGCTCGATATCCGCAACATCAACCAGGCCTATGAGCGGATGATCGTTGGCGATGTGAAGTATCGCTTCGTGATCGACATGGCCACGCTGAAGGCCTGATGGAGCCGGCTCCGGCCTCACCGCGGGCGCGCTTGCCCCGCGATGAGGCCGGGGCAAACTGCTTACCAGGCCAGCGGCTTGTCCAGCCCCTTCCAGAACAACCAACGGCGCACCTCGGCATGCTCGCCGGTGCCGATCTGCCAGTCAGGCCGGCCACTGTCCAGGGCGATCAGCGAGATGAACCCGGCGTAGCTGGCGGCCACCAGGGTGCGGCCATCGGCACTGATATCCATCGCGCAGAGGGTCGAGCCCAGGTGATGCTGCCAGTGCTCACGACCATCCTCGCCAAAGGCCCGCAGGTAACCATGGGCATCGCCGACGATGTATTCGTGCTCGCGTGCTACACCGGCGTAGATTCGCGCGCCCTCGTGCAACAGTGGGGTACGTGGGTCGTCGCTGTAGTGCTCGGTGTCCAGCCCAGGCAGGTCGGCAGTGCGCACCCCGAGGGTGGCGCCGTTGTAGAAGTGGCAGGCGTTGAGCAGCAACTGATCGCCGCGCTGGTTGAACAGGGCAAAGTGCGGGTATTCGCTCACCGGACCGATCTCGGCGAGCAGTCGCAGCTGTTGGTCCAGGACCCGGTGGCGGCCGCACTGCTCGCCGATGGCGATCAGGCTGCCGTCGGCGGACAGGGCGCCGTGCTCCATGCCCAGCCCCAGGTTGATGTCGTCAGGGTCGATGCCTTGAGCCAGGTCTTGCAGGATCGCTTGCTCATCGGGCAGTAGCCGGGTGGCGCCAGTGGCGGCCAGCACGAACACGCCTTCGCTGCTGACCAGCAGCAGCCGTTGGCCATCGGGGAACGGCGTGATCGCGGTCGGCGTTGGCGGCAGGTCGAACGGCTCGAACGGGTAGCCGGCAGGCAACCCCTCCAGGCCGTTGGGCCAGGCAAACCGGGCGACCTGTGGCCCGCCCCAGCCATCGGTGACGCGGATCCCCTCGGCGTTGGCCAGGGCAAAGTAGCGGCGTTGTGGGCAGCGGCCGAAATGCTCGACACCGATCACCGGGGTCACGCTGTAGCCATCGATGCGCACTACCTGGCCGCGGTCGAACGGCGTGCCGATGCGCGCCAGCAGGCTGCCGTCATCAAGCAGCAGCAGGGTGCCGATAGCCTGACCGTGTTGCTCGAGCAAGGGCAGCAGCGGCTGGTGCGCCGGCGGCCAGGCCTCGCGAAATGCCTGGCGCTGCGCGTCACTCACGCCGGGTTGGTTAATCGCCTGCAAGGCCGCTTGCCAGGCTGGGAGCAGGTGTTCGGTGGGCGGCGCTTGCGGCTCTTGGAGATCGTCCCAGCCTTGCGCCTGCCCTTGGCTGACGAAGCGATTGATGGCCTGGGCATAGCTACTGACCGCCTGTTGCCATTGCTGCTGGGGGTGTTGCTTGTCCATGGGCGGATCGGACTCCTTGTTCCGCGGTCTATCAGAAGCGCGCATGGTACTCCGGTTGCACTGCGGTTGTGAGGCCCAGGCTTGACGCGTACCATGCCGGGCATCCTTCCAATAATTTTTGTCCACACCCGCCAGAGGGCCGACTCGCTGGCTGGCGGGGGTGTCGTCGTCTTTTTTCTTTGGAGCTACACGCCACTTCCATGAATGGTCCCATCCCTACATCCATGCCCGCACCGGTGGGCGGCGGCAGTTGGCTGAGCGTGATCGCGCTGGCCCTGGCGGCGTTCATCTTCAACACCACCGAGTTCGTCCCGGTGGCGCTGCTCAGTGACATCGGCCGCAGTTTCGACATGACCACCGCCCAGGTCGGCCTGATGCTGACCATCTATGCCTGGGTGGTCGCCCTGGCTTCGCTGCCGATGATGTTGCTGACGCGCAACGTCGAGCGGCGCCGGTTGCTGTTGTTCGTGTTTTTGGTGTTCATCCTCAGCCACTTGTTGTCGTGGCTGTCGCAGAGCTTTGCCATGCTGCTGGTCAGCCGAATCGGCATCGCCTTGGCCCATGCCGTGTTCTGGGCGATCACCGCCTCTCTGGCGGTGCGCGTAGCTCCACCTGGGCAGCAGGCCAAGGCCCTGGGCTTGCTAGCCACCGGCACCACGCTGGCGATGGTGCTCGGTATCCCCTTGGGGCGCGTGGTGGGTGAGGCGCTGGGTTGGCGGGTGACTTTCTTGAGCATTGCTGGGGTGGCGCTGGCGACCATGCTTTGCCTGATGAAGTCGCTGCCGCTGCTGCCGAGCCAGAACTCAGGGTCGCTGCGCAGTCTGCCGATCCTGTTCAAGCGCCCGGCGCTGGTGATTACCTACCTGCTGGTCACCCTGGTGATCACTGCGCAGTTCACCGCCTACAGCTACATCGAGCCGTTCGCCCTGCATGTGGCGCAGATCGGCGGTGAGCGCACCACTTTGTTGCTGCTGTTGTTCGGCGGCGCCGGGGTATTGGGTTCGGTGCTGTTCAGCCGCTATAGCGATCGCTTCCCGCATGGCTTTCTGGTCGGTTCGATCGGCTGCCTGGCGGCATGCCTGCTGTTGCTGTTGCCGCTGTCGGGCAATTTCACAGCGTTCGCTGTGCTGAGCATGTTTTGGGGCGTGGCGATTCTGAGCTTCAGCCTGTCGCTGCAATCGAAGACCTTGAAGCTCGCATCCGATGCCACCGATGTGGCCATGGCGCTGTTCTCCGGTATCTACAACATCGGCATCGGCGGCGGGGCATTGCTGGGCAGTATCGTCAGCAGCCAGATGGGTGTGGCCAATATCGGCCTGGTCGGTGGCAGTGTTGCCTTGGTTGGGCTGGTGCTGGCCGTGGCCAGCACCACGCTATTTCGTCAGGCAGTGCCAGCGCCACACTGAGAGAGTCAGCTTCCTTGGTCAGGCCAACAACGCCGACCAGGCCGAGACGATCAGCAGCCACGCCAACAGCTGATTGAACCGCCGCACCCGCTGCGGTGACTGCAACCAGCGGGCGCTGCCGACCCCGAGCAGCGCCCAGGCAGTCATGCACGGCAGGGCGATGATCAGAAAGATCAGCGCCAACTGCCACACCGGCTGTCCAGGCGCGGCAAACACGCCGATGATCGCGATTGCCATCATCCATACCTTGGGGTTGATCAACTGCAAGGTGGCCGCGCTCACTGCCCCAAAGCGTGCCCGCTGGGTACCGTGCAAAGGCGCAGCGGCGCTGCGCAGCAACTGCCAGCCGAGCCAACTCAGCCAAAGTACGCCCAGCCAACTCATCAGCTGCTGCGCGACGGGGTGCTGCAACAGCACTTCGGCCAAGCCCAAGCCCACCACCCAGACCATCCCCGCTGCAGCCAGACAGCCGCTGAGGATCGGCGCCACGCTGGCGCGCAGGCCGCGCTGGGCGCCGTGGGCGAGGATCAGCAGATTGGTCGGCCCCGGGCTGATACTGGCAACCAGGGCGAACAGGACAAAGGGCAACAGCGACTGCGCCATGACGGGCTACTCCACACAATTGGAGCACCATGCTCGCCGCTGGCGGCGGATCAGTCTGGAACGATTGAGCAGCGGCGGCGGTAGTCTGCCGGGGTCAATTGATACGCCCGGCGAAACCAGCGCCCCAGGTGACTCTGGTCGGCAAAGCCCAGGGCGCTGGCCACCTCGGCGGGCGTTTGGCCTTGCCCCAGCAGGCGGCGGGCGCGGGCGATCCGCAGCTGGATCAGGTAGGCATGCGGGGCCAGGCCAAAGGCGGCCTTGAACGCCCGGGTCAGGCGGAAGCGGTCAACGCCACAGGTGCGCGCCAGGTCATCCAAGCCGATGTCCTGATCCAGATGCGCATGCAGATAGTCACGGGCCACCTGCGCGGTCAGTGGTAGGCGTGGGTCTGGGTTGAGCCGTTTGCGCCAGTGCAGGTGCTGGGTGAGGCAGGCGAGCAGATCGTCCATGGCGGTTTGCCGTACGATGCGCAGCTCTTTGCCGTGCATGGCCTGGAACGCCCGCAAGGTAGCCCCCGTCAGGCGTTCGTCGCGGCACAGGGTATCGGCGAAGCTGGGCAGGCCATCGGCGGGCGCGTGCTCGAACAAGGCGCGCACTTCGGCCTCCATCCAGTTGGGGTCCAGATACAGCGTCGAATAGGTAAAGCCATCCTCGGTGGGGGCCTGGCCATCGTGGAGTTCGCCAGGTTCGAGCAAGAACACCTGGCCCGGCGTACTGCGATGGCGGGCGCGGCGGCAGTGGAACTGCTGCACGCCTTGTTCGGTCACGCCCACCAGATAGCTGTCGTGCCAGTGCGGGTCGTAGGCATGACCGATGAAATGCGCCCGTACCGACTCGATGCCGGTATCGACGTCTTGGGCAAGGTCGATCCAGTTGCTCATGGCCATGGCCGCTTGTGAGGAGTCTTCAACCTTATCCCAGATGCAGGCGGCAGGTTTAGAACGAATGTGCAGCGAGTATCGATTTTCGTCATCGGCTTGAAAGTGTTGCTGTATTTCACTGGTTTTTCTTGTTTTCAGTAACGCTAATATGCGCCTCAAATCCGTACTCCCAAGGAGCTCAATCGATGGACACCGTGACCCTGGCCAAACGCCGCTATACCACCAAAGCCTACGACGCCGCCCGCAAGATTCCCCAGGCGACCGTCGATACCTTGCTTGAGCAACTGCGCCACAGCCCTTCTTCGGTCAACTCGCAGCCGTGGCACTTCATCGTTGCCGACAGCGATGAAGGCAAGGCGCGTATTGCCAAGAGCACCGAGGCGTTCGCCTACAACACGCCGAAGATCCTCAACGCTTCGCACGTGATCGTCTTCGCCACCCGTACCGAAATGCCTGATGCGCATCTGCAGGCAGTGCTGGATCAGGAAACCCTAGATGGCCGCTTCCGTGACGATCAGGCACGCACAGGGCAAGATCAAAGCCGCCGTTTCTACGTCAATCTGCACCGTTTCGATCAAAAGGACGTGCAGCACTGGATGGAAAAGCAGACGTACCTGGCGCTGGGCACGGCGCTGCTCGGTGCGGCCGCGCTGAACATTGATGCTACGCCAATCGAAGGTTTCGACAGCAAGGCGCTGGATGCAGAGTTGGGCCTGCGTGAGCGTGGCTTCACCAGCGTCGTGCTGTTGTGCCTGGGCTACCGCAGCCCGGAAGACTTCAACGCCGGTCTGAACAAGTCGCGCCTGCCCGCCTCGACGGTGTTCACCTTCCTCTGAAGGCCAAGGTGATGGCACTGTGCAGTTAGGACACTCGCCCTAGAGTCAAAAGGTGCGAGGGGGGCAATAATCGGGGCGTTTCATTGACCACAAGGAGTGTTGATCATGACTAGCCCTGATGCGTTCAGCCATGACGTATTGCGTGACTTGAGTGAAGAAGAAACCGAGCTGATCAGCGGCGGTGCCGGCCAACCGGAAATCGTCCGCGGGCCGCCGCCGCAGTTTCCCGAATGGCCTGAGCTGTTCGGCGACAGCCATTGATTGGCGACGTGCCTGGCCTCGGCTGATTCAGCCTCGGCCTGCCTCATCTACTTCAAGGAGCGTTATTTATGCCTTCTGTACATGCACAAACCCCGCGCGAGTTGAGCGTCGAGGAGCTGGATCAGGTCGCGGGTGGCTCGGATGCGACCATCATGCCGGTATTTCCGCCGGTGAGCAGGCCGATCTGCGGTGGGCCGGACGTGCCGCCGCCGCATCTACCGCGCTATCCCGATGTGCCACCGCCCAATGATATTCGCGGCCCAACCCTGGGGCTTTGACAACACCGCCAGAACACCTGACCAGGGTCATGCGCAGTACAGCAGGCACATGAACTTGGACAGGCAGCTACCACAATGCAGTCGCAGCAGCCGATACCACTCGCTTGAACACCTCCACGGCTTTGTCTACATCCGCTTCCTTGGTGTAACGGCCAAGGCTCAGGCGCACACTGTTGCGTGCCTTGCGCTCGTCCAGCCCGAGTGCCAGCAATACATGTGAGGCAGCATTGCTGGCTGAGTTACAGGCTGAGGTGCTCGACAGCGCCAGCTCACTGGCCAATGCAGCGCTATTGAAACCACTGGCATCGATGCACAGGTTCAGGGTGTGGGGAATGCGTTGCTCTGGGCAGCCATTGAGACTGACACCGGGCAAGGCCAGCAGGCCGTTGCGCAGGCGCGCGCTCAAGGCCTGGATGTGTTGGTGCTCGCTGTCGCCGGGCTCGCCGGCGAGGGCGAAGGCGCTGCCCATGCCAACGATCTGATGGGTGGCCAGGGTGCCCGAGCGCAGGCCGCGCTCGTGGCCGCCACCGTGCATTTGCGCGTACAGCTTCGGGCGCGCACGAGCGCCGACGTAAAGCGCACCGATACCCTTGGGGCCATACACCTTGTGTGCCGAGAAGGACATCAGGTCGACAGCCTGCTCGGCCAGGTCGAGGTGCACCTTACCCACGGCCTGGGCGGCGTCGACATGCAGCAGCGCACCATGGGCGCGAACCAAGGCGCCAATCGCAGTGAAGTCAGTCAGCGTGCCAAGTTCGTTGTTCACCGCCATCAGCGACACCAGTCGGGTGTCTTCGCGCAATGCCTGGTGCACCGCGTCGGGCTGGATCAAGCCGGCCGCATCAGGCTTGAGTCGGGTCACTGTCCAGCCTTGGCGTTCAAGTTCGGCCACGGTGTCCAACACGGCCTTGTGTTCCAGCAGGCTGGTGATCAGGTGGCCTGGTTCACCACAGCCTTGGGCGACGCCTTTGAGCGCCAGGTTGTTCGATTCGGTGGCGCCGGAGGTCCAGACCAGATCGTCCGGATGCGCGCCTACCCGTTGCGCCACTTGTTTACGCGCCTGCTCGACCAGCTCGCGTGCGGCTTGTCCATAAAAGTGGCCACTGGAGGCCGGGTTGCCGAAGTTCGCTTCTCGTCCAAGGCAGGCAAGCATGGTTTCGATAACCCGGTCGTCGACCGGGGTAGTGGCGGCGTAATCGAAGTAGAGCGGGGCGCTGGGCATGATGAGGCGAATCCGTGCATGTCGCCTTGGAGGTGGCGATCGATGCATTCATGCTACTGGTGTGGTCGGAAAGATTTTTTCTATCTTTTCGGCTATTTGCCCTTTCAGTAGAAAATACTTCTCCAAATTAAGGCTTAGGTAGCAAGTATTCTCCAGAGGCCAGCCTAGAGAGGTTCAAGCGCCTTTTCTTCTTCGATTACCACCCGCTCGCATAGCTCGATAATTTGCTCGCGCATCCAGCGGTTGGCTGGATCCTGGTCAGTGCTTTCGTGCCAATACAGATGAGTTTCCAAGGGCGGCACTTCCACCGGCAGGGGCAGGTGACGCAGGTTGTGGCGGCGGGCGAAGCGTTCCGGCACGGTCATCACCATGTCGGTCTGCTGCAATACCTGCGAGGCCATCAGGTAGTGCTGCGAGCGCAGGGCGATCTTGCGCTGCACGCCCATCTTGCCCAGGGCCAGATCGACATAGCCCAGGCCGTTGCGGCGGCTGGAGATATGGATATGGGTCATGCCCAGGTAGTTGTCCAAGGTCAGCTTGCCGTCGGCCAAGGGGTGACCTTGGCGCAGGGCGCAGACGTAACGGTCCTGCATGAGTTTGACGTGACGCACCTGCGGGTCGGTGTTCAATGGCGCGTCGACGGCAAAGTCCAGGCGCCCGGCGGCCAGCTCCTTGGTGGTTTCACGGCGTTTGCACAGGAAACTCTCGATCATCACCGCCGGCGCCAGACGTCGCAGACGCTGGAACAGCGGTGGCAGGATCACCGCCTCGGTGAGGTCGGTCATGCTGATGCGAAAGGTCTTGTTGGCCTGCTGTGGATTGAAGATGCGGCTCTCTTGCACCGACACCCGCAACAGCGCCAGCGCGTTGCGCACCGGGCCAATGATGTTCTGCGCCATCGGCGTGGGCACCATGCCTTGGGCGGTGCGTACGAACAGCGGGTCGTTGAAGGTTTCGCGCAGCCGCGACAGGGCGTTGGACACCGCCGGCTGGGTGATGCCGACAATCTGTCCGGCGCGGGTCAGGTTGGCTTCGGTATAGATGGCGTCAAAGACGATGAACAGATTCAGGTCAACCTTGCTGAGGTTCATGGGCGCCGCTCGTTGTTGGAGTTATGGCTCGATCATATATCGGTTATGAATGTTTATACACGCGCAAAATAGACTAGGTGGATCGACTGCGGCTGTTCTAGTCTCTGGCCCATGTTCTTCATCCCGTGAAGGTAGCCCCAATGGATTTCGCCTATTCGCCCAAGGTCCAGGCTCTGCGTGAGCGCGTCAGTGCGTTCATGGAGGCCTATGTCTACCCCGCAGAACCGGTGTTCGAGCGCCAGGTTGCCGAGGGCGACCGCTGGCAACCCACTGCGATCATGGAAGAACTCAAAGCCAAGGCCCGCGCCGAGGGACTGTGGAATCTGTTCTTGCCTGAGTCAGAGCTCGGAGCCGGCCTGAGCAACCTGGAATACGCGCCGCTGGCCGAGATCATGGGCCGCTCGCTGCTGGGGCCGGAGCCGTTCAACTGCTCGGCGCCCGATACCGGCAACATGGAAGTGCTGGTGCGCTACGGCAGCGAGACGCAAAAACGCCAGTGGCTGGAACCGCTGCTGCGTGGCGAGATTCGTTCGGCGTTCGCCATGACCGAACCCGACGTCGCCTCTTCGGACGCCACCAACATGGCAGCCACCGCAGTGCGCGACGGTGATGAGTGGGTGATCAATGGCCGTAAATGGTGGACCTCCGGCGCCTGCGATCCGCGCTGCAAGGTGATGATCTTCATGGGCCTGTCCAACCCGGACGGACCCCGCCACCAGCAGCACTCGATGATACTGGTGCCGACCGATGCGCCGGGGGTGAAGATTGTCCGCCCACTGCCGGTATTCGGCTATGACGACGCGCCGCATGGCCACGCCGAGGTGCTGTTCGAGAACGTGCGGGTGCCTTATGAGAATGTCCTGCTTGGTGAAGGTCGCGGCTTCGAGATCGCCCAGGGGCGCCTGGGGCCTGGGCGCATTCACCACTGCATGCGCTCGATCGGCATGGCCGAGCGCGCCCTGGAATTGATGTGCAAGCGTTCGGTCGAGCGCACCGCGTTCGGCCGCCCACTGGCGCGTCTGGGCGGCAACGTCGACAAGATCGCCGATTCACGGATGGAGATCGACATGGCGCGGCTGCTGACCCTCAAGGCTGCATACATGATGGACACCGTCGGCAACAAGGTCGCGCGCAGCGAGATTGCCCAGATCAAGGTCGTGGCGCCCAATGTCGCCCTGCGCGTGATCGACCGGGCTATCCAGATTCATGGGGGGGCAGGGGTCAGCGGTGATTTCCCGCTGGCCTACATGTACGCCATGCAGCGCACCCTGCGCCTGGCCGATGGGCCGGATGAAGTGCACCGGGCGGCGATTGGTAAGTACGAGATTGGCAAGTACGTGCCTAAGGAGATGTTGCGCGGGCACTGATAGCGCCAGGCCGGCCTCTTTACCGGTAACTGGCCGTGTGCAGCACTGCCAGTTACCGGGGTGGCGCCCCTCAGGATTCAGGGTGTTTTCAGGTCCACCAGCAGATCCTTGGCAGCCTTGGTGGCCAAGACGCTCATCAGCCTGCTCATCTCATCCTGGCGGCCGATGCCTGATTCAGTGCCGCCCATCATCACGCTCGGTACCGGGGCCTTGGCCGCCGCTTCAGCCCATGCGCGGTTGATCTGCACCAGTGCATCGAGTTTGTTTTGCAGGGCACCATCGGCCTTGAGCGACGCCTCGCGGGCGTAGGCTTCGGCGTCGGCACTGATCTTGGTGGCTTGGGCATTGACCTGGGCTTTATCGCGCAGCAGCTCAGCAGTCTGCTTATCGATCTCGGCGCGGCGTTTTTCCCGATCGGCATTGATCAATGCCAACTGCTTTTCCGTCTCCGCCTCGGTGGTGCGCTCGATCTGCTGGCGCAGACTTTCCTGGCGCTTGGCCTCCACGTCCTTGGCGCCACGAGCGGACACCAACTCTTTTTCCTCTTCTTCCTTGAGGCGGTTTTGCCGGGCCACCGCCAGTTCCGCCAGCGCTTGCTGCACCCGCACCATACGCTCTTGATACTGCGGGTTGGGGTCGATATGGGTTACCCGAGCATCGACGACTTCGACGCCAAACAGGCGAAATTGCTGCTGTTTGCGCAGCTCTTGGCCATCTTTGTCGAGCTTCTTTTCGATGACGAAGCGGGTGGCGCTGTTGTCGCCGAAACTGCCCTGGTCGGTGCCGGCCTGGAGCACGGCGGTCTGGGCTGGGAAATGGTCGCGCTGTACGCGGATCTCCTTGCGACTGGTCAGGTACAGGCCATTGCGCAACTGGTTCTCGAACTCGGCACCAAAGTGGCTGCGATTGCCGGCATAGTAATCGTCGGCGCTCATCAGTGACGCCGTGGCTTGCAGGGTTTCCTTGACTGCCGGCAGCAGCGCACGCTGGAGGAAGTTATCCGGCGTGCGGTACTCCTGGGCAATCTTCAGGAACGCGTCCGCTGAGGGCAGGCGAAACTGGGTGCTGAACTCGGCCTTGGCGTCGACATTGCCCAGGAACACGATGGGCAGGTTTTCCAGGGTTACTGACGGATGACCACTGCGATTGCCTTCCTCGTTGTCCGCCTGCAGGGCCGACTGGACGCCGATAGTGCGCCGCCAGGAGGTGCTGCGGCCGAACCATTTGGTTGCGTAGCCTACGTCTTCGACGACTTTTTCCTCGCCGAAAATCGTCCGTACATGGGTCATCTGACCTGCTTCGTTGTAGAACAGCACTTGGTTGAACAGCGCTGCCAGGGCGGCGCCGGCGATCAGCGGGATGGCGATGACGGCAATGAGCTTGCGGTTGACGCGCAGTTGGCTGAGGTCAGGTATCGGTGGCTTTTCCATGAGGGCACTCCTTGTGAAGGGACGTGCATGCTGGTTAACAGGGGACAAGCTTCACAGTCAGCTAAATCATACGTGGCTGTAGGAAGCTTCTATTTTTGTTCTGCAAATACCTTTAAGGCTCATCCATCACGTGGTAGCTGCGCTACACTCGGCAGCATGATCTATCTCGCCCAATCCCCCCTGATGTGCACCTACATGACCGCCTCTGGCGGGCCATGAGGTCACGGCTGCCTAGCAGCCCCGGATAGAACCTGAAGGCCCCGCCAGCAATGGACGGGGCCTTTTGCTGCTCCGTTCGCACAATTAAATGGAGACAGAGCATGTTCGAAATTCGTCGCGCCACCCGTGATGACGCCCAGATCGCCTTCGACATTCGCCGACTGGCCATCCGTGCCCAGTGCATCGGCCCCTATAACCAGCAAGACATGCTGGCGTGGACGCGGGGATCACTCAACAAGTGGTTTACTGATTTGGTGCAGCAGCACTTTCAGCTGGTGTGCGCGCAGGGCAGGGTGGTCGCTACCGGCATGCTGGATGTTGAGGTGGGTGAAATCGGCGCGATCTTCGTTCATCCCGAGTTCATGGGGCGTGGCATCGGTCGGTTGCTGATCGAGCATCTCGAAGGGCTGGCGCTTGAGGCGAACCTGGCCCAGATCAAACTGGATGCCACGCTTAACGCGGTGGCGTTCTATCGCGCGTGCGGTTTCGTCGGCGAGCAGCGGTCGATCTATCAGTCACCTTCGGGCTTGCAGCTGGCCTGCGTGCCGATGCTCAAAGTGCTGGGCCAGTCGGTGAGGCCGTGAGAAACGTTTAAGTTTTTGCCTCAGCGATAAAGAGCTTTCCGCAAGGTGTGTAGGACCTGTCTGTTTCTTGGTTCCAAGGGAAAAAGGACGCCCTGCAACTGCTAGGTTCCGTTGCTCTAGCCAGCATAAGGAACTTGCACATGCGTATAGATTTGGGGTGTAAGGGGCAGGCGCTGGACGGTGATCTCACCACCACCGGCGCCACCTGCATCGCCACGGGCGCGAGCTATACGTCCAATGGGCGAATGGTGTTGCGTATGGAGGACAGCATCACAGCGTGTCCGCTGTGTGGTGAAATCGGCAAGGTCGTTGAAGGCGTTTCGTTCTTCATCTCCGATGGTCAAGCCGTGGCCATGGATGGCGCGCTGGTGGCCTGTGGTTGTCCGAGTGGAAGTAACCGGGTCGTGGCCCCGCTAAACCGCGTTGAACCGATCGCGCGGGCGACGCCAGTGGCAGATTCGTCGTACTCGCAAGCGGCCACAGCAACACCGAGGAGCCTGTCCAGCGCTGCGCCACGCCACGCGGTTGATTCGCTGCCGTTCACTCAAGAGCCGGGTTTCTACCTCGTGCCGCGCAGCATGTCCTTTCCACAGGTCCTGATGCACCTGGCCGAACAGGACAGCACCTTACCCCTCTCGCGTTTGCAGATGCTCAACCCTACCTACCAGCAGGGCTTCAAAGGGGGCGAGATCTTTGTCATCGGCGATCCGGACAACGGCCATGCCTGCACACGCGAGGAAGGTCAGCTGATGGCTGCGGCGCAGCAGGCCCGTGAATCATTGGCGCTGCTGGACCGGGGTGAGGCGGATTTCATGATGCTTCACCAAGCCGAGATTGCCGGGCTGCTCAACGGTGCCAGCCAGTCGATGGGCGTAGGCAAGGACATGCTCGAGCAGGGCCTGGGGCAGGTCAGAGCCACCTTGGTGGATATCGAGCGCCTGCATCAGCAGCAGTTTGCGCGCTACGGGCACCTGAAAAGCCCGGAGTTTTTTGCAGCGCGGCAAGGACTGCTCAATCAACTGGACGGCCAGTTGAAGACCGCCTTTCTCAATAAACAATTGAATCTGGGCAGTTATGAGAGACTGCGACGGGATCTTGGAATTTCCACCAAGAGCCTCATTCACCATTGGTCGAGGGCGGGTGGTCCGGGGCAGATACCGGGGTATGCGACGCATTTGGATGAGGTGGCGAAAACGGCGAAGTATCTAAAGTATGGCGGGGCTGTCGGCACTGGGCTGGGAGGGGCAGCTTCCTACCTGAAGGTGCAAGAGGTTTGCCGCGCAGGAGAGTCGGCTGAGTGTAGAAAAATTCGGATGACGGAGGCTGGGAGCTTCGCGATCGGAATGGGTGGAGCGACGTTAGGCGCAAAGCTCGGAGGGGTTGCAGCAGGTGCAGTGTGCGGTGTGTTCTCCATAGGAACAGGGGGTCTTGGTACGCCCATATGTGCTTTGGTTCTGGTGGGTGGCGGGTCCGCAGTTGGAGGACTTGGAGGTAGTGCGGTAGGTGAAAGGCTGGCAGAGGAGTTATATGAGTTCGGACATGATTGATTTTGACAGTTGGCCGCAGCTTGTAAGAATTGTCTTCTTGGCAGGGCCGTTTTTAGTTGGATTGCCAGGTGTTGCCATGAGCCTGTACATCGCCTGTACTCGCGAATTCCACATCATGTTGTCTGCCATTCAAAGTAGTCCATGGCTTGAGCAACAGAAACGAGGGTGGGGTGTCGGCAGGTTTAAATCTCGCTGGATGCTGGTCTGTTTCGTTTGCGGCTTGCTCTTACTCCCTGGACCACATATACGCAGGGGGTTGCTAGATATTAACGAGCTGCGCAATTTTCCTCGGGGTTTGAAACGAAGGATGCTGGTTTCTGTATGGCTTACCATAATCGGATTCACTTGGATGATGGTTGCCTTTGTCCTCATCCGACTGTCCCAAGCATGAAGCCTAAGCACTATATGCTTGCTAACTCATAATGCTGGCGTTTCAGGCCTGCAGACTCGCCAGTACTTTTATAAATCACCTAGGTAGGTCGCCAGGCATTATGCTTTGAATGGCAACTCAGACCCGCAAATGCGGGTCTTTCTTTTCTTCAGCGCTAGACGTTTGGCCGGGTTTGACTGCCTGTGAGTCCGTAGCTTCACCTGTTGCGATGGGGCTAAGGCCAGCGTCCTTTTCCTGGCTATCCCGCGTCTTGAACAGCGACAACAGCACCCCGCCGAGCAACAAGCCGAACGTCACCCCCAGTGACAGCAACGCCGGCACCTTGCCCACCATCCCGTGGTAGAAAATCTTGCAACCAATGAAGATCAACACCAGCGCCAGCGCGTATTTGAGATAGACGAAGCGGTGCATCAACGCCGCCAGGGCGAAGTACAGCGAACGTAGGCCGAGGATGGCGAAAATGTTCGAGGTGTAGACGATGAAGGGATCTTGGGTGATGGCGAAGATCGCCGGGACACTGTCGACGGCGAACACCAGGTCAGCCAGCTCGATCAACACCAGGGCCAGAAACAGCGGCGTGGCATAGCGCAGCGCCTTGCTTTGCCCTGGTGGGGTCAGGTGGACGAAAAAGTGCGGGCCGTGGATCTGGTCGGTGACGCGCATATGCCCCCGTACGAAGCGCAGCACCGGATTATTGGCCAGGTCCGGATGGCTATCTTGTTTGGAAAAGGCCATCTTCACCCCGGTGAACAGCAAGAACGCGCCGAACAGATAAAGCACCCAGGCAAAGTTCTGCACCAAAGCCGCGCCCACGCCGATCATGATCGCGCGCAAGAACACCACCCCGAGAATGCCCCAGAACAACACCCGGTGCTGGTAGCGGCGGGGGATGGCAAAGAAGCTGAAGATCATGGCCATGACGAACACGTTGTCCATCGACAACGACTGCTCGACCAAAAAGCCGGTGTAGAACTCCAGCGCTGACTGCGCACCCAGTTCAAACCACACCCACACCCCGAACAGCACGCCCACGCTGAAGTAGCCCGAATACAGCAGCAGGCTTTCGCGCATCTCGATTTCGCGGTCTTTGCGGTGCAGCACGCCCAGGTCCAACACCAGCAGACCAACGACGATGGCGATGAATACCAGCCACAACCAGGCGCTGGTGCCGAGCAATGGGGTAGTGAGATAGGTGTGTAGAGCCGTCATGAGCCCCTCCTTGATTGTCGACGTTGCATGGCAACAGTGATCCGACATGGCGGCGTGGCAGCCGTCAGAGGGGCCCGGTATCACATGGGTTTGAGCCTAGACCCATTTCCCCCAGTGCTCGAATGCGGCGCTGTTACATTTCTTTGCTTGGATCCAATTATTACGAATGATTACTAATTGTAATCAAATGTTGGAAGCGATTAAGATTCATTCCCATTGCCGCAGAGCAGCCACGCCAGGGCGTGATCAAGCAAAAAATAACAACCAGTGATTAGCGCCAACGTACGAGCAAATAACAACTAGGGGTCTACCAGCGTGCAACTGCACCACTCTGTGAACACGGTTCAAGCGGCAAGGATTGCCAGCAGTGAACGCCCGCGGCGTCATCCGCTGGCATTGGCAATTCTCGCAGCCAGCCTGGCAGCACCGGGCGCCATGGCCTGGGCAGAGGAGGCCAGCGACAAGGGCGCTTTGGAGTTGGGCGCCACCGCCATCAACGATACCCATCTGGGCGAGACCACCGAGGGCTCTGGTTCCTACACCACCGGCGCCACGCGCACGGCCACGCGCATGGCCTTGTCGCCGCGCGAGACCCCGCAGTCGGTGAGTGTGATTACCCGTCAGCAGATGGATGACCAGAATCTCACCAGCATTGGTGACGTGCTGGGCAAGACCCCAGGTATTACGGTCACCAAACTCGACAGCAGCCGCGCCAGCTTCCAGGCGCGTGGTTTTGAGATCGACAACTTCCAGATCGACGGCATTCCAGCGGCGTTCCGTTTTGGCAATGGCATCGACCAGACCGACATGGTCATCTATGACCGGGTTGAAGTGCTGCGCGGCGCCACTGGCCTGCTCAGTGGCTTTGGCTCGCCGTCGGCCACCGTCAACCTGGTGCGCAAACGGCCGACCCGCGAGTTTTCCGGTTACGCCTCGCTTGGCGCGGGCAGCTGGGACACCTACCGCGGCGAATTCGACATCGGTGGATCGCTGACACCGACCGGCAACGTGCGTGGTCGCTTCGTCACCGCCTATGAAGACGGCCAGTCGTTCATGGATAACCTGTCCGAGAAAAAACAGGTGATGTACGGCATCGTCGAAGCTGACCTGTCCGAAGACACCCTGCTCAGCGTTGGCCTGAGCCGCCAGACCAATCGCCCGGAAGGCTCGTCGTGGGGGCCATCCACTGCCCTGGTCGACAGCACCGGCAATGGCTTCAGCATGCCACGCTCGTTCAACCCGGCCACCCAATGGAGCCAGTGGGATAACACCGCCGACAACCTGTTCGTCACCCTCGAACAGCGCCTGGCCAACGATTGGTCGGTCAAGGCCTCGGTCAGCCGCACCGAAACCGACTCGCCGATCACCCTAGGCTCGGCCGCCAGTGGCAATCCCAATCCGGTCGATGGCAGCGGCATGGGCGTGTGGCTGGGCCGCTACCGCTACAAGACCGACCAGAACGCCTACGACCTGTACGCCAGCGGGCCATTCCAACTGATGGGCCGCGAGCACGAACTGGTCGCCGGTATTTCCCACCGCGACATCCGTGCCCACGAAGAGAACTGGCCGTTCTTCTTTGGTAGCGCCGACAACATCTTCCAATGGAACGGCGATTTCCCCGAACCTGACTGGGGCCGCCCGACCAGCAAGGTCGACACCCGCCTGCAGGAAAGCGCCGCCTACCTGAGCGCGCGCTTCAAGCCTACCGATCAGCTTTCGCTGATCGTCGGCAGCCGCTTGTCCAACTGGCAGCTCGATAGCACCCGCCTGGATACCACTACCGGCCAGCGCTCCAAGCAGCAGGAGCTGGAAGAGAACGGCGTGGTCGTGCCCTACGCCGGGGTTGTCTATGACTTGAACGACAACTGGTCGGTCTACGGCAGTTACACCAGCATCTTCAAACCGCACGAGAGCGAGCAGGATATCAGCGGCAAGATCATCGAGCCGGAGGAGGGCGATGCCTACGAGCTGGGGGTCAAGAGCGAGTTCTTCGACGGCCGCCTGAACGCCAGCCTGGCGGTGTTCGAGGTGCGTCAGGACAACTTGCCGGAAATGGTGGGTTTCGATGCGGTCAACAACCAGTCGATCTACCGCGCGGTGCAAGGTGCCAAGACTCGTGGCTTCGAGCTGGAGGTCGCGGGTGAACTGACCACCGACTGGCATGTGCAGGGTGGTTTCACCTACCGCATCACGCGCGATGGCGAGGGCGACAAGATCTCCACCATCGAGCCAGAAAACCTGCTGCGCCTGTCCACCACCTATCGTTTGCCTGGGGTGTGGAGCAAGCTTACGGTTGGCGGCTCGGCCAACTGGCAGAGCAAGATCTGGAAGGATCTGTACAACCCAGCCAGTGGTGAAAACGATTATCGCCACACCCAGGCCAGCTACCTGACCCTGGATGCGATGGCCAAGTACCAGGTGACCGATCAGTTGTCGGTGACGCTCAACGGCAACAACCTGAGCGATAAGCGCTACTACAGCAACCTGGGTTTCTATGAGGGTGGGTTCTATGGCGATCCGCGTAACTTCATGCTGACTACGCGGTACGACTTCTAAGCTGAGCCGGGCAATACCGGCCTCATCGCGGGCCAACTCGCGGCGTACCGCCATCGCCCGCAAGCGCGAAAGCAGCGCGGCGCGCCCTGGCGTCTCCTTGGGGTCGCCAAAGCCGACCAGCACCGTCTTGTTGTGCAACTTGCCCGTCTGGCGCAGGTAATCAGCCACCCGCCGCACATCGCGCAACGCTTTGTTGTCGAGGCTGGCACTGCCTTGCTGAAAGCGAAAATTGACGGTCAGACGCTGCGCCTCATCGGCCAGGTTGCGGTAGCGTGGCGGCATATCCGCTTGCGTGGGCACCGTCAGCGCCTTGACCTGCTGCGAGACAAACCCCTGTTCAGCGACAATCGCCTGGCCTGCCGGGCTCTGCGCAAACTCGGCCAGTGCCCGGGCCAACGGTTGCGGGTTGCTGGGCAAGTAAAAATACAATCGCCGCGACAGCGGATAGTCTTCGCTGGCCACCAGTGCGCGGCTGGGCAACAGGGCCGGCGCGTCGCCCTCGGCGATGGCCAGCACCTTGGCCCCGTGCACCGCGGCAAGGCTGCTAAAACCAATCGCCTGGCGATCAGCCTTGACCCGCTCCGCCAGTTGCTCACTGGATTCAAAGCGCAGCGCCTGGCTGTCCAGCACGCTGGCGTGAGTGTCCAGTACCAGCGCCTTGAAGGTTTCGAAGGTGCCGGAGCGATCGTCACGCGCGTACAGACGAATCGGCCCGCCGGGCACGCCTAACTGCTCCCAGCGCGACACCTGGCCTGAGAACACCTGCGCCAGTTGCTCGGTAGTGAGCTTGGCCAGCGGGTTGTCCGGATGCACGATCAGCGCAACGCCGTCCAGGCCGATCACCTGCTCTTGGGCCGGGCTACGTAAATCGCCCAGTCCCCGCAGGCGCTGGGTTTCGGCTTCGCTGATGGGGCGCGAGGCGGCGGCAAGGTCGGCAGCGCCACTGCCTAGCGCGGCAAACCCTGTGCTCGAGCCATGCGCTGCGATTGCGACTCGGATCAACAGGCCCTTGAGATCGCGCGCAGTGATATCGGTTTCGTTAGGCGTCGCACCTGGTGCCTGCTCGACAGCGCTGGCGCCTTGCGCTTGCAGCATGCCTCGGATCAGCGCGGGACCCAGCGCCGCGCCGATGGTGTTGGAGCCTTGCACACGCAGCTGCGCCGGCTCAGCCAAGACCAGCAGGGGCAGAAGACACAAGAGCAAGACGCAGAGGCGGTGCATGCCGGGGACCTGTGGCATAGAGATGCGCCGCAGATTACGACAGTGGGATGACCGCTAGATGACAGTCAATATGACAGCGGTTGCGCCGCGGGTAATCCAGCGGGGCTGGAGCAGGCAGGTAGCCGCGCTACCTGCCGGGCGACGGCCTCAGTGTGCTTGCGCCGCCAGCACAGCCCCCTTTGAGCGAGGAACAATCTCAGACTGTTGCGCAACCCTGGGCCGCAACTGTGTCGGTCCGGCGCCAGCAAAAGCCCTTATGCTGTAACGAAATATGTCTAGAACAGCCTGAAGAAGGAAATCGCAATGCCACTCAAGGACCTGCTGATTGCCCTGGTGGTGATCATCGTCTGGGGAGTCAATTTCGTGGTGATCAAGGTCGGCCTCGACGGCCTGCCGCCCATGTTGCTTGGCGCCTTGCGATTTCTGCTGGTGGCATTTCCGGCGGTGTTGCTGGTCAAGCGGCCGAACTTACCCTGGCGCTGGCTGATCGCCTATGGCGCAACGATATCCCTCGGTCAGTTCGCCTTCCTGTTCCAGGCCATGCACAGCGGCATGCCACCGGGGCTGGCTTCGCTGGTGTTGCAGTCTCAGGCCTTCTTCACCTTGGGCTTTGCTGCGTTGTTTCTGGGGGAGCGTCTGCGCCCGGCCAGTCTTATCGGCTTGTTGGTGGCTGCGAGCGGCTTGGCCCTGATCGGCAGCGAGAACAGTAGCCATGTGCCGCTCGTCGCCCTGTTGCTGACCCTGTGCGGCGGTGCCATGTGGGGTATGGGCAATATCATCACGCGCCGTTTCGGTTCGGTGAACCTGGTGGCGTTGGTGGTCTGGGGCGGGCTGATTCCGCCGCTGCCGTTTCTGCTGCTGTCTTGGTGGCTGGAGGGGCCGCAGCGCATGGCTGATGCGTTGAGCAACATCGGCTTGAGCTCGGTGTTGGCCCTGGCGTTTCTGGCCTACGCCGCGACCATGCTCGGCTACACCCTGTGGAGCACGCTGCTGTCGCGTCACCCTGCGGGCAAGGTCGCGCCTTTCTCGCTGTTGGTGCCGGTGGTGGGCTTGAGTTCATCGGCCTGGTTGCTGGATGAGCGACTGAGCGCCATGCAGGGCTGGGGCGCGTTGTTGGTGATGCTGGGGCTGCTGATCAACGTGTTCGGTCCGCGGATCAGCCAGCGCCTGCGCCCTGCCAGCGCGCAATAAGCGCTGACGAAA
The DNA here is from genome assembly GCF_051129895.1 of Pseudomonas sp. Je.1.5.c. Taxonomy (NCBI): domain Bacteria; kingdom Pseudomonadati; phylum Pseudomonadota; class Gammaproteobacteria; order Pseudomonadales; family Pseudomonadaceae; genus Pseudomonas; species Pseudomonas sp. Je.1.5.c. The sequence goes on along the minus strand of NZ_JBCPSP010000001.1, from coordinate 147,971 downwards.
ACGCGGCAGACCTTGCCCGGAGGCGGTGCGAGGTTTGTTAGCATGCGCTTTTTTTGCCTAAACCAAGGGAGCGCCCGCACATGATCATTTCCACTACCAGCCAACTGGAAGGCCGTCCGGTCGCTGAATACCTGGGCGTGGTCAGCGCCGAATCGGTGCAGGGCATCAACTTCGTGCGCGATTTCTTCGCACGCTTTCGCGACTTTTTCGGTGGCCGCTCGCAGACCCTGGAAGGCGCGCTGAAGCTGGCGCGTGAGCAGGCGACTGAAGAACTGATTGCCCGGGCACGTCAGTTGCAAGCTGACGCCGTGGTAGGCGTGGACTTCGAGATCAGCATGCCGTCGGTGCAGGGCGGCATGGTCGTGGTGTTTGCCACCGGTACGGCGGTGCGTTTGAAGTAAGGCCATGTGCCACTGGTCGGGTCCGTGGGTTTTGTCCGGGCGGTCCGAGAATGACCGGCTAGTCTCACTTCAACAGGCCGCTGTTCATCTAGGCAAGTACGCTGCTTGCCGACACGGTCACCTCTGGAGGGAGACAGGGCATGAGCGAATCCTTTTTCGAAGACATGAATGATGCATTCCCGATCAACAGCCAAGTCCGTTGCGGCCAGACGGCTTTTCGCCTGGGCTTTGCCAACATGACCCTGGACGAATCGGAGCAGCTGCAGCCTGCGTCGCTGCAGCGCAGCAAGAAGGGTCGCTTTACCCCACGGGTGCCGACCAAGAAGTAAGCCGACCGTCAACGCCCCGCTCAACGGCGGGGTTTTTTTTGCCTTTGTTGATCCTGCTCATGGTATCGGCGTGTTGCCCTCGCACGCGACTCGATGCTGTGGTCTTCTTGCGCGGCATTTCGCCAATGGAGGATTGATTTCGATGCGAATCAGGGAAGAGGCCTACTGGCAGTGGGCCGATGCGCAGTTGCACAGTCGCAGCCACGATGAAGAACTCAGTGACGGCACCAGCATCGATGTGCAGGTGCGCCTGTCACGCCTGGGTGCCACCCAGTTATTCCTGGGGCTGTATGCCAAGAACGGTGCCGCGTTGCACGAAGAGTATCATCCGACGCGTCCAGGCGAGACCATGACACGAGCGCTGGTCTGGGGCGTTGAGCGCGGGCGGGCGCTGGCAACCGGCGCCTTGCCACTGCCACAGGTGCAGCGGCCTAGGCTTCAGGCCTGAAGGACGGCGGTTGCAGAACCGGCGAAACCGCCCATGAAAAAGCCCGGCCTTTGCGGGCCGGGCTCAAGTAGCGGTGGACAACTCAGTTCAGTGGGTCGATCACCTTGACTGCCTGCCGCTCACGGGCGGCGGGCCATTCTTGTTGCAGGGTCTGCAGCACGCGGCCAACGAACTCGGTGTCGGCGGCGGCTTTCTTGCCGACGTAGCCTTGGCCACGGCGGTAGACCTTAAAGCGGGCGCGCATGGTTGGCAGGTCCGCTTCGAATTGATCTTCGACGCTGTTCGGCGGCAGGCGGTCGAGGCGTACCTCGCCGGTCTGGCTGAGCCACAGCAGGTGGTCGTCAAGGCTGTCCTTGCGCGCGGCGAACAGCTGGGCCAATTGGTCGATAGTCGGTTTGTCGTTCAAGTTCATCATAAAGCCCCCATTACCCGTCGATGAGTGATTTCACACTTGGCGCTACCCATGTAGCGCGCTACCAAGGCTGCTACAGCAGCATTGCAACAGGGGCTTTCTCACGCTGCCTTTTGGACAGTTCCCTCTCCACGGACGGCCTGCGTTACCGCGCAGGCCGTCTGGAACACCCTTGCCACCGCTCCCGATCAGGGAGACGGCTTCATCATGCCCAAGGCCGATTCACGTCGTCAACAGTTTTGTAGTGAATATTTTTTCTCACTACATCCTGTCTGACAATCCTCTCGACAGCGCCCTGCGTGAAGCACCCGAACAGCGCTAAAAGCTAGATTATTCAGGCGCCTGCATCTGCGTGAGGATGCGATATGCAGCCTCCACCCGGGCCTCGTTGGGGTAGTTGCGGTTGGCGAGCAGGGCAACACCCATGCCCTTGGATGGGATAAAGGCGACGTAAGCGCCAAAGCCTGCGGTAGAACCGGTCTTGTTGTACCAGGCGGCTTGCGCTGCAGGGCTTGCCGGCAGCAGCCGCTGGGTAGCCTGGGGCTTGAGGGCAAAGTCTGCGCCATGACCCTTGCGCAGGGTGTCGAGGCTGACCGGGTAGGGGTAGCGCTCCCAGCCAAGGCCCTGGGTCATGGCGCCGACCTGGAAGTAGCCGGTGTGGGTGATGGCGATGGCGTGCTTGAGCGTTGGGCTGAGGCGCTCGGGCTGCAGTTGCAGGCGCACGTAGCGCATTGCATCGACCACATCGGTTTTGATGCCGTAGGCCTCATCGGCGAAAGGTCCAGGATTGACCCGCACCGCTCGGTCCTGCGCATCGTAGCCCTGCGCGTAGAGGCCCTGCGCAGCAGCGGGAACCGCCAGGTACGTGTGCTTCAAGCCCAGTTGCGGCAGCACGGTGTGCGTCATCAACTCGGCAAACGGGCGCTGCTGGGCGCGCGCGGCCAGATCGCCAAACAGCCCAAGACTTGGGTTTGAATAGCAACGCTGAGTGCCCTGCTCGCTACGGGGTGGCCATTGTTGGTAGAACGCCATCACCTGGGCAGCGGTGGTGACCTCATCCGGGAATTGCAACGGCAGGCAGTCGGCACTGTAGGCGCCAAATTCCAGCACGCTGGCCTTGCCCAGTGGCGCACCCGCCAGGGCCGGTTGGTAGCGACTGGCAGGGGCGTTCAGATCAAGCTTGCCTTCGGCACTGGCCAGGGCTGCGAGGGTGGCGGTGTAGGTCTTGCTCAGCGAGCCGACTTCGAACAGTGTTTCGCGGTTTACCGGCTGGCGGTCTTGCTTGTTGGCCAGGCCGTAGGTGAAGTAGTGCTCCTGGCCATTGGCGAACACCGCCACTGCCATGCCGGCAATGGCATGGTCGCGCATGAGCGGTTCAATGATCGCATCGACCTTTGATTGCAGGTTGTCTGCCAGGGCTTGGGCACTGCTCAGGGAGAGCGCTAGGCCCAGCATGAGCAGAGGGGTGGGGCGATTGCGCATGGGTTTTCCTTGCCTGATGCGTGCAGTGTCCGTTGGGCGACACTGCTAGGGGTTCCGGCGTTAGCGATAAAGAGGGCCAGACCTTATCGTCTGCATTCGCACAATGACAAGACGGAACCCGGAATGAAGTATTTGCGCATGTTATTCGACAACTTCACCTTGGCCCTGCTTGGGGTGGTGTTGATTGCCAGCGTGCTGCCGTGCTCGGGCGAGGGCGCGGTACTGTTCGGCTGGTTGACCAACCTGGCCATCGGCCTGCTGTTCTTCCTGCACGGCGCCAAACTATCGCGCGAGGCGATCATTGCCGGTGCCAGCCACTGGCGGCTGCACCTGCTGGTGTTCTCCTGCACGTTCGTGATGTTCCCGCTGCTGGGGCTGGCGTTCAAGCCACTGTTCGTGCCGTTGGTGGGCAACGAGCTGTACCTGGGCGTGTTGTACCTGTGCGCCTTGCCAGCCACAGTGCAGTCGGCGATTGCCTTCACCTCGCTTGCGCGGGGCAACATACCTGCTGCGATCTGCAGCGCGGCCGCTTCCAGCTTGTTAGGGATCTTCCTGACGCCATTGCTGGTGATGCTGCTGCTTGGTGCCGACGGCGATACCGGCTCGGGCCTCGATGCGGTGCTGAAGATCACCCTGCAACTGCTGGTGCCGTTCGTGGCCGGGCAGATTGCCCGACGCTGGATCGGTGATTGGGTCAAGCGCAATGCACGCTGGCTGAAACTGGTCGATCAAGGCTCGATTTTGCTGGTGGTCTACACCGCGTTCAGCGAGGCGGTGGTCACCGGCCTTTGGCATACCGTGTCGGCGCAGCATCTGGCGGGGTTGTTTGCGGTCTGCGGGATTCTGTTGGCCGTGGTGCTGGTGGGCACGCGACTGCTGGGACGGGTGCTGGGGTTCAATGTCGAGGACCAGATTACGATCCTGTTTGCCGGCTCGAAGAAGAGCTTGGCCACCGGCGTGCCGATGGCGCAGGTACTGTTCGTTGGCAGTGGAATTGGCGCAATGATCTTGCCGTTGATGCTGTTCCACCAGATCCAGTTGATGGTCTGTGCGGTGTTGGCGCAGCGTTATGCCAGCCGGGAAGAACCTGCTGAAGAGGTTTCGGCGGCGTCCTGAAGCTGACGTGGGGCTGTGCCGGTCTCATTGCGGGCACAGCCTAGCGCAAGGTCCGCTCGATCCCACCCAGCAACACACTCTCCATCAGCGCAAGGCTCTGATCTGCGGGCAAGCCCCGGCCATGCAGCCACCCTGGCAACTGATTGAGCAGGGTCGCCAGCACATGCGCAGTGGCTGCCAGCCTCTCACCTGCCAACGAGGTCTTGGGCGCAATCAGGTGTAACAAGCCCGCCTCGTAACGCTTGCGAGCGACCAGCAAACGCGCTTGCTGGCCTTCGCTCAGGCAGCACAGGTCGCGCTCGGCCAGGCGAAACTGCAGCGGCCGTTCGGCATGCAGTTGCCAATGCGCGGCTACCAGGCTTGCCAACACCGGCTTGCCTCGCGCCAAAGCCCGTCGCCCTTGATCGAGGGTCGCTTGCAGCTCCTCGTACAACTCCTCGATCAGGTCGTAGAGCAGGTCCTGTTTACTGGGGAAGTGGTGGTACAGCGAGCCTGCCGTCAGGCCGACATGCGCCGCCAGCTCGCGCATGCTGACCTGGCCGAAGCCTTTTTCGGCAAACAGTGCCATGGCCTTGTCGCGACGCTCATCGAAGTTGGCACAGCGCAGGGCAGCGTTGACTGGCATGGCACTCGCTCCATCAGTAGGTGAAGAACCCGCGGCCACTCTTGCGCCCCAAGTACCCGGCGGCGACCATTTCCTTGAGCAGCGGGGCAGGGCGGTACTTGCTGTCGTTGAAGCCCTCATGGAAGGCCTCCATGATCGCCAGCAGCGTGTCCAGGCCAATCAGGTCAGCCAATGCCAGCGGGCCGATCGGTTGGTTGCAGCCAAGGCGCATGCCGGTATCGATATCCTCGGCACTGGCCAGGCCCTCCTGGCGGACAAAGATCGCCTCGTTGATCATCGGCACCAGGATGCGGTTGACCACAAAGCCTGGGCGATTGCCGGCGGTGATGGGCGTCTTGCCGAGCTTCTCGGTCACCAGCAAGGCCTGGGCGTAGGTACTGTCGCTGGTTTGCAGGCCACGAATGATCTCGACCAGCGCCATCATCGGCACCGGGTTGAAGAAGTGCACGCCGATGAAGCGCTCAGGGTGCTCGATGCTTGCGGCCAACTGGGTGACCGACAGCGACGAGGTGTTGGTGGCGATCAGGCAATCGGCGCCAACGTTGGCGGCCACCTGCTTGAGGATGCGCAGCTTCAGCTCAAGGTTCTCAGTCGCGGCCTCGATCACCAACTGCGCGCTGCTCAGGGCGGCGTAGTCGGTACTGGTGCGGATCCGCGTCTTGGCCGCCTCGGCCTGATCAGCGGCGAGGGTACCTTTGTTGACCTGGCGTTCGAGGTTCTTGCTCAGGGTCGCCACGCCGCGTTCCAGGGCAGCGTCCGAAACGTCGATGACCAGCACCTGGAAGCCCGCCACGGCACACACCTGGGCGATACCATTGCCCATGGTGCCGGCGCCGATCACGGCGATCTGTTCAATGCTCATATTGACGATTCCTTACACGCGTTCGAAGACGACGGCGATGCCTTGGCCGCCGCCGATGCACATGGTAGCCAGGGCGTAGCGGCCCTGGATGCGCTGTAGTTCATGGATGGCCTTGGTGGCGATGATCGCCCCGGTGGCGCCTACCGGGTGGCCCAGAGAAATGCCCGAGCCGTTGGGGTTGACCTTTTCCGGGTCGAAGTCCAGCGCGCGGGCGACCGCGCAGGCCTGGGCGGCGAAGGCTTCGTTGGATTCGATCACGTCCAGGTCGCTGACCGAAAGACCTGCCTTTTCCAGCACCTTCTGCGTGGCCGGAATCGGCCCCAGCCCCATCAATGCCGGTTCCACCCCCGCATGGGCGTAGGCCACCAGCCGCGCCAATGGCTTCAGGCCCAGTCGGCGCACCGCATCGCCAGTGGCCAGCACCAGCCCGGCGGCGCCGTCATTGATGCCGCTGGCATTGCCCGCAGTGACGCTGCCATCTTTCTTGAATACGGTCTTCATGCCGGCCAACTGCTCGGCGCTGACATCGCCGCGCACATGCTCGTCCACGGCGAACTGCACGCTGCCCTTACGGGTCTTGAGTTCCAGCGGCACGATCTGGCTGGCGAAACGGCCCTCGGCGATGGCGCGGGCGGCGCGTTGCTGGCTGGTCAGGGCCAGTTCATCCTGCATTTGCCGGGTGATGCCGTGCTTGGCCGCAACGTTCTCGGCAGTGATGCCCATGTGGAAGTGTTCGAACGGATCCTGAAGAATGCCGACCATGTAGTCGATGCCCTGCAGGTCGCCCATGCGTGCACCCCAACGAGCTTGCGGCAGTAGATAGGGGCCGCGGCTCATCGATTCGGCACCCGCAGCCAAGGCTACCTCGCAATCCCCCAGCAACAAGCCTTGGGCTGCCGAGACGATTGCCTGCAGGCCTGAGCCGCACAGGCGGTTGACGTTGAACGCCGGGGTTTCCTTGGGGATGCCAGCGTTCATCGCCGCCACCCGGCCGAGGTAGGCGTCGCGCGGTTCAGTGGGGATCACGTTGCCCATGACCACATGACCGATCTGCTCGGCCGCCACGCCTGAACGCTCGATCGCCGCACGGGTAACCGCGCTGGCCAGATCTGCCAGGGGCAGGTCCTTGAGCGAACCGCCAAAGCCACCGATGGCTGAACGCACGGCACTGACAACGTAGATTTCTGCACTGCTCATATGAGGCTCCAATTGCGAAGGCGTGGCGGGATAGGGCCTGGCTCTGCGAGAATGACCGCGGTATCCACAGTGGGTCGAGTCTAGGCAAAGGTCGAGGCAGGGCCTATGTCGGATCTGCTCAGTCAACCTGGCATTTTTTGCCACTCAGCCTAGACAGTGAACATCAACCATGCGCGATAGCGATTCGGTCGCGGTGTACTTTCTCAATGCCATGGTGCATGCCCTGCGCGATCAGCCCGAGCAGCGCGATGGCCACTTGTTGGCCGTTGGCATCGACCCCGCCTTGCTCGATCAGCCCCAGGAGCGGGTGCCGGCCAAGGCCTTCGCGCGCCTGTGGCTAGACCTGATCCATGCGCTTGACGATGAGTTTTTCCGCCTCGACAGCCACGGCATGCCGATTGGCAGCTTTGCCTTGATCTGCCGTGGGCTGGTGCAGGAGCCGAACCTGGAGAAGGCCCTGCGTCAGTGCCTGGGTAATTTCGCCCTGTTTTTGCGTGACCTGCGCGGGAGTTTTTCGGTGCGCGGCGGGCGCGCGGTGATCAGCGTGCAGTCGAGTATCGAAGACCCGCTGACCCGGGTCTATGCCGAAGAAACCTACCTGGTGTTGGTGGTCGGTTTGCTGTGTTGGTTGGCGGGGCGGCGTATCGTCATCGACCGCACCGAACTTGCCGTCGCCCGACCCACCCAGGAAGACGACACGCTGTTGTGGGGGCCTGATCTGCGTCTGGGCAGTGGCCGCACCGAGGTCGAGTTCGACAATGCCTACCTGCGCCTGCCGGTGGTGCAAGACGTGGCAGCCTTGAAAACCTTCTTGCGCACCGCACCCCAGGGGCTGGTGATCCGCTTTCGTAATCAAAATGGTTTGGTCGCCGAGGTTTACCGGCATTTGCGCGCCAGGCGCTATGGCCAGTGGCCGACGCTGACTGCCCTGGCTGAACGTCAGGGCTTGAGTGCCAGCAGCTTTCGCCGCCAGCTGGAACGTGAAGGGCGCTCGTACCAGCAGATCAAGGATGAAGTGCGCCGGGCCATGGCCTTCGAGCGTCTGCGCGAGGGCAGCCTGAGCATCGCCGAGATCGCCGAGCAGACCGGCTTTCAGGAACCCAGCGCGTTCCATCGCGCGTTCAAGAAGTGGACCGGGCATAGCCCGGGCAGTTACCGCTCGCGGCTCAATCGCCACGAGCGCTAGGCGCTTTCAGTCTTCGAGTTTGGCCGCCAGTACTTTCATCTGCTCCAGATCGCCTTTGGCCACCTTGGCCACACCTTCGCCATAGGCCGGATCAGCCTTGTACAGGAACGACAGGATGATCAGCTTGCTTTCATCATCGGCTGCTGCCAGCGACTGGCCAAAGCTGTTGATCAGGTCGCGCTGCTCAGCCTCGGAGAAGGAGCGGAACAGCTCGCCAGCCTGCTTGAAGTTCTGCTCACGGGCGATCCCTTGCTGCTGCGTGCTGCCCGCCAGTGGCAGGGCACTGTAGCGCGCCGCCTCAGGCGTGGTGCGTGGTTTTAGGCGGCTGGGTTGATAGTTGACGCTGTCTTTGCTGCGACCGGGGTTGTGCGCGCCATCCTGGTTGCCATTGTCTACCGCTGCCCGTGGCTGATTGATCGGCAGGCTGCTGGCGTTGGCGCCGACGCGATACATCTGCGTATCCGCATAGGAGAACAGCCGACCTTGCAGCAGACGATCCTCGGAAGGCTCGATCCCGGCGATCAGGTTGGACGGGGCCAGGGCCACCTGTTCGGTTTCCTGGAAGACGTTGTCGACGTTGCGATTGAGCACCATTTGGCCGACACGACGTTCGGCTACATCGGGCCAGATCTTGGTGGGGTCTAGTGGGTCGAAATCGAACTTGGCCAGCGCCTCTGGGCTCAGGGTCTGAATGTACAAGTCCCATTTGGGGTGTTCGCCACGACTGATGGCGTTGATCAGGTCAGCGGTCATGTGGCTGAAGTCTTTGCCTTGGATCTGCTCAACGGCGGCTGGGTCGAGGTTGACCTGGCCCTGCAGGCTTTTCCAGTGAAACTTCACATAAGTCGTCTCGCCCTTGGCGTTGACGAACTTGTAGGCGTGCACGCTGTTGCCGTCCATGTGCCGGTAGCTTTTTGGCGTGCCTTGGTTGGAGTACAGCAGGGTCAGCGTGCGGGTGGCTTCGGGCATGTGCGAGAACAGGTCGAAACGCCGTTTGTCATCGCCCAGGTTGGTGCGTGGATCGGGCTTGAAGGCATGCACCATGTCCGGGAACTTGATTGCATCGCGGATGAAGAAGGTTGGGAAGTTGTTGCCCACCAGGTCCCAGTTGCCGCTGGCGGTGTAGAAGCGGGTGGCAAAGCCGCGTGGGTCGCGCAGGGTTTCTGGCGAATGCAGGCCATGCACCACCGAGGAGAAGCGCACGAACACCGGCGTGCGCAGGCCAGGAGTGAACAGCGAGGCTTGGGTCAGCTCGCCGAGGTCTTCGAAGGCGGTGAATATCCCGTGGGCGCCCGTGCCGCGGGCATGTACCACACGCTCTGGGATGCGCTCGCGGTCAAAGCGTTGCAGCTTCTGGATCAGCTGTACGTCCTGCAGCAGCACTGGGCCTGCAGCGCCGGCAGTCTGCGAGTGCTGGTTGTCGCCCACGGGCGCGCCATTGTCGCGCGTCAGGTGGGCGGCATACAGGCCGTTGCTGGCGAACAAGGCCGAAGCGAGCAGCGCGGCTGCCAAGCGGGTGGGGCGGGTTACTGGCATCTGAGGAGCCCTTGTCTAGTGGGTCGGGCCTGCGATGCTAAGTAGCTTGCTGCGCCACCACTGTCGGATCTTTCTCCTTCTGCGCGATGCTTTTTAGACGGCGCTTATCAGGCATCGGCTTATTCAGGTGGCCACTGAGGTGCATCCAATCTCTTCATTTCAGCCACAGCCCGCGAGACGGGATAATGCTGCCCTCTGCAACAGGAGTAGTGCTTCATGTCCAACCAACAGTTCATGCGCGAGGCCCTTGATCTGGCCCGCGCCAATATTCAAGCCGGTGGCCGTCCGTTTGGCGCCGTACTGGTCTATCAAGGTCAGGTGCTCGCCCGCGCGGTCAACGAGATTCATCGCAGCCAGGACCCGACTGCCCACGCCGAAATGCAAGCCATCCGCCAGGCCGCGCAGGCCTTGGGCCGGCCACGCCTGGATGGGGCCGAGATCTACGCTACTGGCCACCCTTGCCCGATGTGCCTGGCCGCGATGCATTTGTGCGGCATCGAGCGGGCCTGGTTTGCCTATGACAACGACGAAGGCGAGCCCTATGGCCTGTCTACTGCCGCAGTCTATGCGCAGATGGCCAAGCCACCGCAGCAGCAAAGCCTGCCGCTGCGCCCGCTCAAGCCGGCAGGCGAAGCTGATCTGTACCGCCAATGGCAGCAGGTTCAGCAGGCATGAGAGGCGCTTTTAATCTGCTGCTGGTGGTCTTGTTGGCGCTCAACCTGCGGCCGATTCTCACCAGCATAGGCCCGCTGCTCGAACCGATGCGCGCCAGCACTGGCCTTGGCTATCAACAAGCGGCGCTGCTGACAGCACTGCCGGTGCTGTGCATGGGCCTGATGCCCTTGCTTCACCCGTGGCTACGCCGCTGGCTGAGTGAGCATGGCGGCATGCTGATGGGCTTGGCGGCGATTGCCGTGGCCTGTCTTTGGCGCTTGCAGCTGGACACGGTCTGGGCGCTGATTGCCAGTGCGGTTGTCGCAGGCCTGGGGGTGGCAGTGGTGCAGGGCATGATGCCGGGGTTGGTCAACCGCTGGTTCCCCGGCCGTCTGGCGGCAACCATGGGGTTGTACTCGGCGGCCTTGATGAGTGGTGGTGGCTTGGCTGCCGTACTCGGCCCGCACATCAGTGGCTATTTCGGCCATTGGCAGGCGGGCCTGGGTATCTGGGCAGTGCCGGCCTTGCTGGGGTTGCTTGCCTGGGCAGTGCTGCGCCCGCGCCAGGACACGCCCACGCTCGCCAGTGGCGGCGGTGGGCACTGGTTCGGCAACCGTCGTGCGTGGCTGCTGGCGGTGTACTTCGGCTTGATCAACGGCGGCTACACCAGCATGGTCGCCTGGCTGCCGGCTTATCATTTGGAGCACGGTGGCACTGCTCAAGGTGGCGCCGATCTGGTGGGCCTGATGACCCTCTTCCAGGTTGCAGGCGCACTGGGTTTGCCGCTGTTGCTGCGACGTTTTGCCGATCGCCGTCTGGGGCTTTGGCTGGCGTTGTCGATTCAGCTGTGCGGTTTCCTTGGCCTGCTATTGGCGCCGACTGCGGCGATGGGGCTGTGGGTGGCGCTGATCGGTCTGGGCCTGGGCTCGTGCTTCAGCCTAAGCCTGACCTTGACCCTGGAACACCTGAAAACCCCGGCCGAGGCTGGTAGCCTGGCCTCGTTCGTACAGGGCATCGGCTTTATCATCACTGGCATCGTGCCCTACATCACCGGCTGGCTGCGCGATGTAAGCGGCGACTTCCAGGCTTCGTGGGTGCTCCTGACCTGCACGGTACTGGCCATGCTGCTGGTGACCGCGCGGTTCGCCCCGCAGGGCTACGCTGGCGCTATCGCCCGACCCGAGCGGGCAGCCCAAGCGCTTAGCTGAGCTGATGCAGGGTATCGCGCACCCGGTTTAGCAGTTCGTTGGCGCTAAAGCCCGGGGCCAGCCCCGGTCGCACCGGCGCTTCGCTGAAGAACGGCGCCAGAGAGTACAGACCTACCTCGACCTTGCGGGCCAGGCTGATCAACAGCTCGACCTCCACCCCGGGGCTGGCCAACGCGCTCAGGTGACAGCCGGCGTTGGCCGGTACCGCCGTCAACCAGGGCGCCAGGTCGGTGTCCAGGCGCGCCAGGATCCTACGACGGGCTGCCAAGCTCTTCTGGACTCATCCGATTGAATTTTTCTCCCATTAGATACCTCAATAGCGCATGACTAGGCAGGGATTGTTGTGCCAGCACTTGCACGTACGTGATCGACCACGAACTGCACGGCAATCACCGGATTCATCATTTGCCTAGAAAAAATGGACAACGCCGTCACCTGGTATTGGGCCAGTTGCGATGCCGGCGTCGGCATCATCCCCAGGTTGAGTGCTTAGTGTTGGACACCTGACCCATTAGCTTGGAGGTTTAGTCATGCAACCAAAGACCGAGGGCCCCGAAGAGAAGGGGCCAAGCGATGTCCCCTTCATCAATGACCCGCAAAAGCCTACTTCGCCACCCTTGAATGACGCTGACGCCACGGATGCAGCGGAAGCTGAAGAGGATATACAGGACGATGGCCAGTCAATTTAGCTGGATGAGAAGACTATGGATAACTATCACCTAAACCCGACGTCGGATGGATGGGAGTTGAAGAAAGCCGGTGCTGACCGGGCATCCAAGCGGGCTGCGACGAAGCAGGAACTGGTCAGCATGTTGCCAGCCTTCTTTGAAGGCAAAACGGCTTCTGTGAAAATTCACCAAGCAGATGGCACGATTGAAGAGGAGCGCACTTACCCTCGCTCAGCTGACCCACGTCGAACCAAGGGGTGAACACTGTCACAGCGCGTGATCTCGGAATCGATCTCACCAGCGCCGACGGTTTGTTCAGGTGGTTGCTCGCCAGTTTCCTGATGGGGAAGCGGATTCGCTCAAGCGTCGCCGTGCAGACTTATCGAGTCCTGGTCGACCAACAAGCTGCCGATACACCGGGTAGACTCGCTCGCTGCTCGCATTCGACACTCGTCCGTTTGCTGGGCGAGGGAGGTTATGCCCGTTACGATCAGTCGACTGCCCGGCGTCTCCATGCGCTAGGCTGCACCCTGGCTTCAAAGTGGGAGGGTCAACTTCAAGACATGCAAGCGGGTTCTCTCAGTAGCGACGATTTTAAGCGCTGGCTGCTGAGCTTCGAAGGCGTGGGCCCTAAAACATTGGAGATATTCATGCGAGAATTTTCTCAGCACCATCATTAAGGCCTGTGCGGCAATTGGGTGGCGGCCGAAATCAGCTATGTGTAGATCTTGGGGTCAATATTCTTTCTAATATTTGCGCGCGTTGAATCTGCTGCGCAAAATAACACGATCCTGTTTATTGGTTAAGTTTGACCTGCAGTGGTTATACCATTTGTCTGCTTTTCAGATTTTTGTCCGCACATTTCCTTTACGTATTATCTCCCATAATAACGCACGGCAAATAATCGTATTTGCGGCGCTGTATTTGCCGTGGAGGCATAATATGTTCATTCATAACAAACGTTTACAGTATACGGTGCGCGTTGCCCAGCCTAATCCTGGTCTGGCCAATTTGCTGCTGGAACAATTTGGTGGCGCGCAAGGGGAATTGGCCGCGGCGAGTCGATATTTCACCCAGGCGCTGGCGGAGGACGATGCTGGCCGCAAAGACCTGCTGATGGACATTGCAACTGAGGAATTGAGCCATCTGGAGATCGTGGGGTCGATTATTGTCATGCTTAATAAAGGGGCCAAAGGACGCCTGGCAGAAGGGATTGAGGAGGAGGGAGAGCTTTACCGTGCCATCAACGGCGCCGGTAATGACTCGCATATCACCAGCATCCTGTATGGGGCCGGTGCACCACTGACCAACTCTGCAGGCGTGCCTTGGAGTGCTGCATATGTCGACACCATCGGTGAGCCGACTGCAGATTTGCGCTCGAACATCGCCGCCGAAGCGCGCGCCAAAATCGTCTACGAGCGGTTGATGAACGTGACAGATGATCCAGGCGTCAGGGAAGCGTTGGGCTTCTTGATGACACGTGAAATCGCTCACCAGCTCTCATTCGAAAAAGCCCTACATGCCATCCAGCCGAATTTCCCCCAAGGCAAGCTCCCGGGCATGCCGGAGTTCACCAACAAGTATTTCAACATGTCGGGTGAGCCTAATGTGCGTGGTCCTTGGAACGAAGGCAGCGAGTGGGACTACGTCGAAGATCCCGCCCCAGCGGTGGACGGTGGGGATGGCAGCGCTTCGGTAACCCTCTCCGAGATGGAGTTAGAAGCGGTTGAGGCCATGAAGTTGCGCACGACCTCTCAGCCGGACAGTAATCCGATTACCGGCGCAGACCTGGGGTCGGGGTTGGTGCAGGGGCGCGACAGCGAGTAGTTCCGATGCGAACCCGAATACCGGCCGGCAATGTCACAAAAGACAAGGGCGCTGAGCTTGCAATGCGCAGGGCCTTGATGGCGTTTGAAGTGGACTCGCGCCTGGCGTGCAGGGCATTGCGAATCCGCATGGCCATGGTGGTCTTCGGCGTTGGGACACTGCTTGCGAACGATGTGCCCGAGCCGCCACGCCTGCCAGCTACCCATGGAAAGCATTTTTAACCGATAGTAGTTTTCTGAGGAAATACCCATGCCTGCACGTAAAAGCGTTGAAGATTTGTTCATTCACGAGCTGTCGGATGTGTATAGCGCCGAGAAGCAGATCACCAAGGCCCTGCCTCATTTGGCGCGCGCCTCCTAATCCACTGCTTGCTGAAGCCTTCCTCTCTCACTTGGAGGAAACGCAGGGCCAGATCGAGCGAATTGACCAGCTGGTTGAGCTTGCAGGCTTGAAACTCAAGAGAATGAAGTGCGTCGCCATGGAGGGCCTGATTGAAGAGAGCAAGGAGCTTTTGGACGAAATTGAAAAGGGTGCTGTATTGGATGCCGCACTCATCGGGGCTGCACAGAAAGTTGAGCATTACGAGATCGCGGCTTATGGCACGCTTATCGCGATGGCTAAACACTTGCGAATGAAGGAGGCGGCTTGATCTGGCCTAATGATTTTGGACACCTTCTACGGGCGCTATGATGGCGCCCAATTGGAGGCAAAATCAGTGCGAAAGTCATACTCGAAAGAACAGAAAATCCGGGCTGCTGAGATGGTGCTCGACGGTGGTCAATCAGTACCCGAAGTCTGTGAAATGCTTGAAATTGGGCCTACAGCCCTGCGTCGCTGGGTTGAGCAAGTGCGCAAGGAGCGAGAGGGCAAGGTACCGGCTGGAGCCAAGGCTATCACCCCGGATCAACAACGAATCCAAGAGTTGGAGGCGTTGGTTCGGCAGAAAGACCGAGATATCGAAATCCTAAAAAAGGCCAGTGCTCTCCTGCTTCGGGACTCCAAAGATCGTTTTCGCTGATCAACGAGCTGAGTGAGCAATACGGTATCGTCGAATGCTGTCGCGTGCTTGGGGTCAAGCGCAGCAGTTTCTATGCATGGCGCAAACGCCAAGCCCGGAAAAATCCAGAGCGGGATCAGTTACGCTCGGCTGTAGAGGGCCATTTCAAAGTCTCTCGAGGTTCGGCTGGATCGCGAACACTAACCGAGGAACTGCGGCGTGACGGCCATAAAGTCGGACGCTACAAAGTGCGTAGTCTGATGCGTGAAGCTGGCCTGAAATGCAGGCAGCGCCGGCCGCACCGGTACCGTTCTTCAGGCGCGGAAGCGCTGATTGCAGAGAATCAGCTGAAGCGGAATTTCAAAGTTTCGACGATCAACGAAGTGTGGTGCGGGGATGTGACCTATATCCAGGTTGGCAAGCGCTGGCTGTACTTGGCAGCTGTGCTCGACCTGTACGCACGACGGGTGGTGGGCTGGGCATTTTCAATGATTGCGGACGCCAGGCTGGCCTGCAACGCGCTACGCATGGCGGCCGAATCCCGCGGCAAGCCGAAGGATGTGATGTTTCATTCCGACCAGGGATGCCAGTACACCAGCCACAAGTTCAGGGCTGCACTTGAAGAGTACGACATGAATCAGAGCATGAGCCATCGAGGACAATGCTGGGATAACGCCGCCATGGAGCGCTTTTTTGGGGCCCTGAAGTCAGAGTGGATTCCCGCAGGGGGTTATGAAACCGAAGCACAGGCGCGGGCTGACGTTCAGGCTTATTTGGTCCGCTACAACCTGAAGCGCCTCCACAGCTACAACGGTTATCAAACCCCGGTAGCCATGGAGAAAAAGCTCAAGGATGCGGCATGAAACCTTAACTGGTGTCCAAAATAAGTTGACCAGTTCAGGCAAGCCCCTTGGAAAAAGCCGGATATCGAGGAGCATTGGTAATGATCTACATCGGGTGCGCCGGCTGGAACCTGTCACGGCCTTCTTTGGAAGAATTTCCCTTTTTGGGTAGCCACTTGCAGCGTTACGCGACTCGCCTTAACGCGGTAGAGGTCAACAGTTCGTTCTATCGATCGCATCGGCCCCAAACCTATGCTCGGTGGGCAGCGTCGGTGCCAGAAGGTTTCAGATTCTCGGTCAAGGCGCCACAGACAATCACCCACGAACGGCGGTTGATGAATTGTGAGACACCGCTGAAGGACTTCCTAGAGCAGTGCGGTCAGCTCGAAGGCCGTCTCGGTTGCATTCTGCTGCAGTTACCACCGTCACTGCAGTACGAGGCAAAAATTGCTCAGAACTTTTTTGAGCTAATGCGCAAGCACTACGCGGGGCCACTGGCGCTAGAACCTCGGCATCCATCCTGGCGGGATGCAGACGCTAAATTGTCGGCCTTTCAAATTGCCCAGGTAGGCGCGAGTCCACCCCGTTTCGGTGACGATGAGCAGCCCAGTGGTTGGCCAGGCATGGTGTATTGGAGACTGCATGGAGTCCCCCGGACTTACTACAGTTCATACCCGAAAGAGTATCTGCAGCGCTTGTCGCAACGGCTCGAAGTGAGTAGGGCCAACAATGTGCCCACCTGGTGCATTTTCGACAACACCACGTCCGGAGCTGCGTTAGGCAACGCTCTTATGATGCAGGCATTGCTCAACCCTGTTGAGGCCGCGAGACAGCGAGTGAGTGTGGCACCAAGTAAGGCGTGTTAGACCAGTGTAGGTCCTGGGTAGCAATTCGCTCTCAGGGATATTCACGGCTTGATGAGTTCAGGCGGCATAAGCTGCTATGAGAGACTTTGGCAGGTGGAGCATTGCTCAAGAGCTTGCAGTCGAAGTCCCTGCCTTCTGAATGTCTTTATTTCAAACGGCGCCTGCAGTGTGTGAAGTATTTTTCTCAAATAGCAGATCTGAACGTCGATGATCTTGGTGCCAGGGTTGAATTGATATCCCCAGACCTCGCTGAATATCGTTTTTCTGCTCATCACCGTCCCTTGGTTGAGAAGGAGGAGTGCCAAGAGACGGGCGGGCGTCGCCTGGAGCAATAGGCATCGCTCATTGACGCGTAAGAGATTGACGCGTGTATCCAGGATTAGAGTCGCATCCAGGCCGACAGCAGATATCTTTATCTGGCCAGCTTCGCTGTACCAGAACCGCTGTTCGATACTGCTTCCCGCCCTCCGCCCGCACTGGGCAACCACCTCGGATCTGGACATGGTATGTCGCTCAGCCGTGGTGCCCGAACAAAAGTGGAACACCACATGAATCGCTCAGGCGCTCCATGTAGTCACGAACCAGCTTCGGGAACTCAATCTCACGGACGATAGACAGCGACCGAAGCACCGGCCACAGTGTGATGTCGTTGATGCCAAGAGCCTTTCTCTCAGCTACAAGTGGTGCCAAGGCCTCAAGCATAGGCTGGATAGATGCAAGTAGTTTTGGCATGGCTTCGCGCAACATCTCCAGATTACCAAAAGCCAGCTCTTCACGCTGACGGTAGGCCTGCTTCGCCTCTGGCGTGGCGATCTCTGCGAAATTGCCCTCTACGAATCGTGGGATAAACAGTCTGAGTGCTGTTGGCCACACTTCCTTGATCCACTCATCCAGTGCGCGGTCTTGCGGAGCAAGGAGGGCAGTGGGCCCCAAACTATCCAGGTATCGAACAATGTCCAGGCTTTCGCCGATGTGGCTTCCGTCATCCTTGCGCAAGATGGGCAGAGCCTTCTTACCGATCAGTCGAATCGGCGTCTTGGCGTCACCCTCCATGACTACTTCAAGAGTAACTGGAAGACATTTGAGCCCAACGATCATCCGGGCCCGTGTGCAGAATGGGCAGTGTTCGTAGATGTAGAGTTTCATCATGTTGACCTCTCCAATAACCTGTCCGGCGTGATGGACTCAGAACTGCACTGAACGAGTGAGTCCACCGTCGACCAGCAGGTTGGTGCCCGTTGTAAAGCTGGCAGCAGGGCTGGCCAGGAAAACCACGGCCTTTGCTACCTCCTCCGGCGTAGCCATACGTCCCATCGGGTTTTCGGCCAGGCATTTGGCAAAGGTTTCGGGCTGCTCCCGCTCGATGTCACCCCATACACCATCAGGGAAGTACACGTTGCCAGGGGATACTGAGTTGACTCGAATACCCTCGCTTGCATGGCGAACCGACAGGGTTTTGCCATAGTGAAGCAAGGCGGCCTTCAAGATGCCGTAGGGTTCTGCGAACATATCAACCTCACGGCCCGATACGCTTGAGATCAAGACTACCGAAGCTGCTTGCGACTCGCGCAGAGCAGGCATAGCCGCTTTGATCATCGTGGCACTGCCCAGCAGGTCGGTATCGAAAGCTCGGCGCCAGGTCTGCAGATCATCTCCCCCGGCCAGGGCACTGACGTTTGGTATGACAATGTCGAGCCCGCCCAAGCGCGTCGCCGCATTATCTACCCAGGCACGAACCTGTTCTGGTTGGGTGACGTCTACGGCAGTGCCCGAGGCGTGTTCACCAAATTCGATCTGGGCGTTGCGCACGCCCTTTTCACCGCGAGCGCAGAACGCAACGTGCGCGCCTTCGGCGAGAAAGAGCTGGACGATTGCTCGGCCAATGCCCCGCGATGCGCCGCTGACCAAAACGCGTTTACCCTGCAGACCTAGATCCATGGTTTTTCTCCTCTGTCGAATAGCTCCAAGACGGGGCCCTAGCGAGCCCCGACGCTGGCCTTACTTGCGTAGCTTGTAGGCAATGATCTCGTCGCTGGTTCCGGTTTCCATAAAGGCATGACCAGAAGCAGAAACCAGTACGTATTGCTCGCCGTTGACTTCATAGGAAATCGGATTGGCTTGCGCACCCACTGTCAGCACGTCTTCCCACAGCACTTCACCGGTGGCCGTGTCGATGGCGCGGAACAGGTTGTCAGTTGCAGCCCCAACGAATGTCAGTCCGCCCGCCGTGGTCACGGTGCCACCGTTGTTGGGCAAGCCGATATTGAGTGGCAAGTGCGACGGGATGCCGAACGGGCCGTTGCGACGCGCGGTGCCCAGAGGTTCGTCCCATACGGTCTTACCGGTGTCCAGGCTGACTGCACGAATTCCACCGTAGGGTGGCGCCGAGCACGGCACGCCGGTGCCCCAGTTGCGCCAGCCGGCATTTACGCTGATCGCATACGGTGCGTTGACCTGCGGATAAGTCGAGGCGCCGCCTTCACCTTTACCTGACTTGCTGCCGGCCTTGTTCAAGGCCGTCTCGTCAGGCTTCGGCGCGTAGATAGGTTTAAGCCCCATCTTGTCAGCCTGCTCTCGCGGGATCAGTTGGTTGAGGTTGGGGATGTCGTTGTAGTTGGCAATCAACAGCCGTCGCACCGGATCGATGGCCACCGAGCCCCAATCCGACCCACCGTTGTAGCCAGGGTATTGAATCCATGGGCGATCGACGGAAGGCGGCGTTAGATAGCCCTCGTAGTTCGCCTGGCGGAACTGAATACGGCACATCAGCTGGTCAAGTGGGGAAAAGCCCCACATGTCTGCTTCGGTCTTGGGGGCCTTGCGCAAGGTGTGCCACTCGGAGGTGGGCTGAGTATCGGCCAGGAAGTCTGGCTCCACAGATCCGCCTTTCGGGGCCTTCACCTCGCCGATAGGGATCAGCGGTTCGCCTGTGGCACGATCCAGGATGTAGATATCACCTTGCTTGGTCGGCAGCAGCACCGCGGGTACCGGCTTCCCATCCTTGCCCGGGTAATCCAGCATGGTCGGTTGACTGCCCAGGTCGTAGTCCCAGACATCGTGGCGAATGGTCTGGAAGTGCCAGACGTCTTTACCCGTTTTTACGTCTACCGCCACCAGTGAAGTGGAATATTTGTTCTCGGCTGCGCTGCGGTTGGAGCCATAGTAATCGATCGAAGAGTTGCTGATCGGCAGATAGACATAGCCAAGCTCCTCGTCGCCAACTGCTGCCGTCCACATGTTCGGCGTGCCACGGGTGTAGGTGCTGCCCTCAGCTGGGCCATGAACGTTATCCGGGTTAGCCAGATCCCAGGCCCAAGCCATTTTTCCCGTTACTGCGTCATAGCCGCGAATGACACCTGAGGGCGCATCTTCATCTTGGCCATCACGAATTTGCGCACCGGTGACAACCACGCCGTTGACGATGGTTGGCGGAGCTGTCACTGCATACCAGCCGGGCACTTTCTTGCCCAAGCCTTCCCACAGATCAACCGTGCCGTTTTGACCAAAGTCCTTGCAGGGCTCACCGGTGCGCAAGTCGACCGCGACCAGTCGAGCATCGAGCGTGGCCTCAACCACGCGGCTCCGGCACTGGGCGGTCTCGGGGAGTTGCGGCGCGGTATACACCGCGACGCCTCGGCAGGCAGCAGCATGAGGAATTGCCTGATCAGGGACGCCCGGATCATGGCGCCAGTTCTCTTTACCGGTTGCGGCGTTGATCGAGATAAGTATGTTCTTGGCAGAACACATCAACAGATCGTTGCCTACCTTCACTGGTGTTGTTTCCGGCGAATAGCGGCTGCCTGGGTTCGGAAGATCCCGAGTGTGATAGACGAAGGCGCGCTCAAGGCGCCCGACGTTCTCTGGCGTAATTTGCTTGAGCGGACTGAACCGCTGGGCGTTGTGATCGCCACCATAGAACGGCCAGTCGCTGCCGACCTGCGGCACGTCCTGAGCCTGAGCGAACTGCATCTGCAATGCGCAAGAGATCGCAATGGCAAGTGCGCCACCGCTTTTGACGGATGTGAACATAACAGTCCTCGTTACGCAGCAGTGCGGTGGGGGGCGCGGCGCAGCGCCGGCGATAGGAAAAGAATGAGCAACAGAATCACGGTCATAGCCACCAGACGTGGCACCAGACCCCACCAGTTAAGCCCGACCTCCCACAATGCCCAGATCACGGTCAACACCCAGATCACGCCGAACAGATGCAGGGCACCGCGTCTCTGCCCCCACAGCAGGGCGGCGGTTATCACGCATCCTGCGCCGGTCAGGGCGTAGTACCAGCTACCGCCCAAAGCGATCAGCCATACCCCGCCTCCGAACAGGGCCATGCCAAAAGCACCAAGGGCCAAAGCCAATACAACGGTTGCCAGCCGCCACTTCCCGCCAGAACCAGGCTGGGCCTGGCCGTTGTTGCGGGATACACCACTACGTTGATTCATGACGCTACTGCTTCCTTCATTTCAAGTAATTCAGGCCATTGCCCGATTGTCAGTGTTGACCAGCCCGATCGGGCGGCGTGTACAGAACATCGAGAGGATGGCGCCCACTACCAACAAGGCGCCAACCACCACGAAGGCCAAGGCGAAGCTGCCCGAGCCGGCAACCACATATCCGGTCACGATCGGCGCCAGCAGCCCAAACAGATTGCCGACCGCTGTGATGAAGCCTGCTGCAGTGCCGACGTCGTCTTCAGAGCGCACCAAGTCGTTCACAAGCGAGAGGTTCAGAGAAATCGCCGAAGCGCAGGTCGCCAACGACAGGGTGATCACAAACAGAATTGACCAGGTGCTGTCGATCGCTGGCACCAGAAAGATGACCGAAGAGGCGAGCAACACACTCGCTACCACCATGCGACGCTGTCCTGTTTCGGCTGCACCTGGGCGCATCGCCTTGTCACTCAGGCGGCCAATAACGATGGCGAGAATCGCCGCACCAAGGTATGGGATAGCGGTGTAGATGCCGCTGGACATCACTGTCAGGCCTTTCTCAGCCTGCAGGTAGGTCGGCAGCCAGGTCAGGAAAAAGTAGGTAGCGTAAACAGCGCACCCATGCGATAGGGCAATGGCCCACATGCTGCTGGAGCGTGCGAGGCCCTTGAGGCCAAGCGACACAGCCTGCGCCGGCTCGGCCCCGTGTGAGACGCTACCTTCAGCAATCTCCGCGCGTTCAGCATCGTCAAGCCATGGGGCTTTGGCAGGGTGGCTGTACCATTTCAACCAGGCAGCCAGCCAGAGGAATCCCAACGCACCGGCTACGACAAACGCGATGCGCCAGCCAAACGCGCTAATCAGCCAGCCAAAGCCAATGGCGCCGATGGCCGGGCCTACCAGGCTGCCGCTGTGGAACACGGCGGTGGCCATGCCACGCTCTTTGAGTGGCATCCATTCGCGGATGACGCGCGCGCCGGCAGGGTAGGTAGTGGCTTCGCCCATGCCCATGATTAGCCGGCACGTGAGCAATGAAATAAACCCGGTCGACAATGCGGTGCAGGCAGTGGCTACCGACCATACCCCGATGCCGTAACCGTTGACCTTTTTAGGGCCAAAGCGGCCTACGAGGTAGCCCATGGGGATGAGGGCCAGAAAGTAGAGCCATACGAAGGACGAGAAGAGGTAGCCCATCGCAACCGGCGAGATATCGAATTCCTCTTTGAGCACTTTGGAGGCAACCGAAAGCGAAACTCGGTCAACGTAGTTGATCAGTGTCAGGGTGAAGAGAAACGCGTAGATCCACACACGCTTTTTCTTCAACAGACTGGTGTCTTTTTGCATCGCCATCACCTTGTAGTTATAGGGACGATCCAGGGACGAAACACTCGGGGCGTCGGCACAATGGCTCGCTCACCTTGCCCGGGCAGTGGGCAACGCAGAGTGAGCGGCCATCGCAGATCAGCAATCGATCAGCCCAGCCAACGCTGGATGTTGGCGACCATGACTTCTTTGGAAATGCCGTAGCGGTCATGAAGGGTCGGCAGCGCACCTGCATCCAGGAACTGGTCAGGCAGCGCCACGTGACGAACTTCCGGTTGCACGCGGGCTAGTAGCAGCGCCATGGCTATGGCCTCACCGAGGCCACCGATCTGGGTGTGGTTTTCCGCGATGACAACCAGCCGGCCTTCGCGGCGACATTGTTCCAGGATGGTCGCGACATCGAGCGGCTTGATCGTCGGTACGTGCAAGACCGCGGTGTCGATTGTGTGCTTGGCCAGTTCGTCTGCTGCTTCAAGGGCGCGCATAGTCATGAGGCCCGAGGAAATGATCAGCACATCTTTGCCGTCACGCAGCAACTTGGCTTTGCCCAGCTCGAATGTGTAGTCGTACTCATCGAGGATGAGGGGTACGCGTCCACGAGGTAGGCGCATGTAGACCGGGCCGTTGTGCTCCGCTATAGCGGCTACACATTGCTCCGTCTCCAGCGCATCGCAAGGATCGATGACCATCATCTGGGGGATTGCTCGCATCATCGCCAAGTCTTCGGTGGCCTGATGGCTTGGGCCGTAGCCGGTAGTCAGGCCCGGTAGCGCCGCACAAATCTTCACATTCAGGTTCTCTTCAGCGATTACCTGATGAATGAAGTCATAAGCTCGGCGAGTGGCGAATACCGCATAGGTGGTGGCGAACGGTACGAAACCTTCTTTTGCCATACCTCCAGCCGCAGCCATGAGCAGTTGCTCGGCCATACCCATCTGCAGGAATCGCTCTGGATAGCGTTGGGCGAAGATATGTAAGTCGGTGTACTTGGCCAGATCAGCTGTCATGCCGACGATGCGAGGGTCCTTCTGGCCTGCCTTGACCAGGGCGTGGCCAAACGGTGCGGACGTGGTGCGCTGTCCCTCGCTGGCGATGGACGCGATCATGGACGACGTGGTGAGCTTCGGCTTTGCTGGGGAGGCGGCGGTCATTGTGGGCTCCTTGGCGCGTGGATCTCATCGAGGACTGCGAGGGCTTGCTGCCACTCCTGGGGCTCGACCCGGATGAAGTGGTTCTTGTCACGCTGCTCCAGGAAGGGCACGCCTTTACCCATCAGAGTGTCGAAAAGAATGACTCTCGGTTTTTCGCCTTGTACCGCCCGCGCGATGTCGAAGGCCTGGATCACAGCCTGCAGATCATTGCCGTCGACGCGTTGCACATGCCAACCGAACGCGGCCCACTTGTCGACAAGAGGCTCGAACTGGAGGATGTCGTGGGAAGGGCCGTCCGCTTGCTGGCGGTTGATGTCCACCAGATTGATGAGGTTGCCGAGCTTGTGGTGCGAAGCCGACATGGCAGCCTCCCACACCGCGCCCTCGTCCAGCTCGCCATCGGACATCGAGTTGTAGACGAACGCATCGTTACCTTTCATGCGCAAACCCAGCGCCTGACCCACCGCAATAGCCAGCCCCTGGCCTAGGGAGCCGCCCGAAATTTCCATGCCGGGTGTGTACGTGGCCATGCCGGACATCGGCAAGCGACTGTCGTCGGAGCCATAGGTTTGCAGCTCATCTTCTGGCAATACGCCGGCTTCCAGCAGCGCGGCATACAGGGCGATTGCGTAGTGCCCATGGGAAAGCAGGAAGCGGTCACGGCCTTCCCACTCGGGTTGATCCGCGCGAATGTTCATCGCGTGGCAGTAGGCAACAGCCAGTACGTCGGCCCAGCCCAATGCCTGGCCGACATATCCTTGGCCCTGGACTTCGCCCATACGCAGGGCGAACCGTCGGATTCGCCATGCATGCGTCGACATCCGG
This sequence comes from Pseudomonas sp. Je.1.5.c, assembly GCF_051129895.1. Taxonomy (NCBI): domain Bacteria; kingdom Pseudomonadati; phylum Pseudomonadota; class Gammaproteobacteria; order Pseudomonadales; family Pseudomonadaceae; genus Pseudomonas; species Pseudomonas sp. Je.1.5.c. The sequence continues at coordinate 123,586 of NZ_JBCPSP010000001.1, read as the reverse complement.
GCAAAATGGTCATTGCGACTCTCGGTCATATTGTTCTCCATTGGTGACCAGCGATCCGGAGTTACTGACGCAACGGATTCATCAGTAACCAGCCGAATTGAGTAACCCCTTGATGATCATGTAAAAATACAGGCTCGACAAAAGGTTTAAATTCGCCAGTCAATGAATTGGATTCACCAATGAAGATCTTGAAAAAGGTACCTCTCTCAGCCCTGAGGGTATTCGAAGCGGCGGGTCGAACCTGCTCTTTTGTAGAAGCAGCAAAGGAGCTGGATCTCTCGTCAAGCGCGGTAAGCCATGCCATACGCAAATTGGAAGTCGCCGCTGAAGTCTCTCTTTTCACTCGCAGTACGCGCCATACGGCGCTGACAACCGAGGGCGCCATGCTGCTGGATCATGTGCAGCGTGGTTTCGAGGAGATGAGCCGGGGATTGGCGATTGCGACCAATGAGCCCGCAGTGCCGCTGCGCCTTCACGTGGCACCGACGTTCGCCAGCCAGTGGTTGGTGCCGCGCCTGGCCGGCTTTCTGCGTGATCATCCCGGCATCGACCTGCGGATATCCGCCAGTACTGACTATGCACTGTTCGACAACGATGATTTCGACCTGGACATCGTCTACGGCGAACCCAGGGTCTCTTCGCACGAAAAGACGCCGCTGCGCATTGAAGAGCTAACACCCCTATGCAGTCCTGAGGTTGCCCAGCATCTTCGCTCGCCGCAGGATCTGTACTCCCAGTTTCTTATCCAGAGCGATGGTCAATCCGTGCAATGGAAAGGGTGGTTTGCGGCCAATGGAATGCCTCCGCCGAACAGTTATGGCTTGGCGTTCGATCGAAGCTCCATGGGTATTGCAGCAGCGGCGGGCGGCCTGGGAGTAGTGCTTGAATCTGACCTGGTGGCTGAGCAGGAGCTGGCAAGCGGTCGGCTGGTCAGCCCGCTTCGGCATGTCAGCAACAGTGTCCGCTACGTTGGCCACTACCTCGTGCATCCTCGGCGGCATAGGCAACCGCACGCAGTGACTCAGTTCAAGCAGTGGCTGTTCAAAGAGTTAGCTGTCCCTTGATGCTGAATGGGGGCTCGGAACTCCTATCATTTCGGGACAAGCTTCAAGTTCAGCTCGTAATATCAGACCGGCTGGCGGCCTTGCTGCACCTGCTTTTTATCGCCTTGAGGCGCCAATTTGTCCAAGATCTGCTCACGACACACGCTTAGCACTTCATCAGCAAGCGGAGAATCGTCCGGGCAGGCTCGAGACAGAATCAAGGCGCCGAGGACGTGCGCAAATGTATCGATGATTTCCGCCCGGCTTACCTTAGGCTCGTTTCCCTGTAAAACCTCCAGCACCCCCTCAATTCCAGCCTCGTAAACTGCTTTGATGTCATCTGACTGGCGAGCAGCGTCTCCTCCCAGTGCCGCTAGCGTGCAACCTTTTCCTTTCTCATCGCGGTGCTTGCGAGACAGGTAGAAATTGACGAAGTCGGCCAACTGGATGCCGTGCAGCTGCTCGGCCGTCTTATTGATTCCGCAAGTCGCGGATTCGCCCATCAAGTCCGCCTTGGACTTGAAGTGCTTGTAAAAACCGCCGTGGGTAAAGCCGGCAGCAGCCATGAGGTCGGCAACACCCACGCCGTCGTAGCCGCGTTCACGGAATAACGTAGAAGACGTTTCCACGATATGGGCCCGGTTAGCTTGTGCCTGGGCCTTTGTGACCTTCATTTCTGTGCTGTCTCCGCTATCAAGCCAACCAATATCATACATTGATGATGTTCATCATCAAAGGCGTTGACTGGTAAGATTATGATCATCATCATTAGCCCATGTCTTCCACCGAGAGAGCAAAACGTCATGAGCTATACCCATTTCACCGTTCCGACCCGCACAGTTGAAGTAGGCGGTGACGCTTTCACTTACCGTCGCTGGGGCAATCCTTCTGGTGTGCCGCTGGTCTTCATCGCCCACTTCCGTGGCGGGCTCGATCACTGGGATCCGATCATCACTGATGGTCTGGCGGCGGGACGTGAAGTCATCCTGCTCAACGGTAGAGGTGTGGCTTCTTCGTCGGGTATTCCGGCCACGACCATTGAGCAAATGGCGGATGACATTGCAGCAGCCATCAAGGCCTTGGGGCTGACCCAAGTCGACCTGCTCGGCTTCTCAATCGGTGGACTGCAGGTTCAGGAAGTGGCACTTCGTCACCCTGAGTTGGTGCGCAAGCTTCTGCTGATCGGCACCGGACTGCGCGGCGGTGATCCAACCATGGCGGAGGGTGTGAGAGAAGCCGCTTCGAACCCCGTTCCGACCATCGAAGACTTCCTGTTTCTTTTCTTCGGTCGTTCGGAAACTGCCAAAAAAGCGGGCCTGGCTTTCTGGGAACGGCGCAACCAGCGTTCCGATCAGGACACCCCAAGCTCCATTGACGTCGCCCTGGCCCAGGGCGCTGCTTTTGCAGCCTATGTCCAGTCGGCGCAGGGAGAGAACCGCTTCTCCTACCTCCACGATCTCAAGCAGCCCACCTTGGTAGTCAATGGCGTCGACGACGTCATGATCCCTTCGATCAATTCGTGGAACCTGGTGCAGAACATCCCCGATGCCCAGTTGCTGATCTACCCCGACTCCGGTCACGCCGCTCATTTCCAGTATCCCGAGCGCTTCCTGAAGCACGCGCTCCAATTCCTGGAAGAGTAAGACCACGCCTGCTGGGCTGCTGCAAGCGGACCGTTACCCATTTGAGATTAGCCACATGACTCAGTCTTTTGACACTGAAATCAAGTACATCGCTGCACCCAACAAGACTCTCAAGGTCGATGGTGTTGCCTTCGCTTACCGTGAGCTGGGACGCAAAGGTGGTGTCCCCCTCATCCTCCTGAACCACTGGGGGGCCGTTCTCGACAACTTCGATCCACGCATCGTCGATGAGTTGGCCAAGCATCACCATGTGATTGCCACGGACTATCGCGGCGTTGGTTTGTCTGGTGGCGTTGCACCGCTCACCGTCGCAGAAATGGCCCGCGATTGCGTAGGCTTGATCAAGGCATTGGGATTCGACAAGGTCGACCTCTTCGGCTTCTCGTTGGGTGGCTTTGTTGCTCAGGATATCGCGATCACCCAACCCGGCCTGGTGCGCAAACTGATTCTGACCGGCACAGGCCCTGCAGGGGGCAAGGACATCGACCAGGTCGCCGTAGTTTCCATGCCGCTGATTGAGAGGGCGATGTCCGAAGGGATCGATCCGAAGACCTATCTCTTCTTCACTTCGAGTGAGGCGAGCCAGCAGGCTGCCAACGCTTTTCTGAAGGCCATGCTTGAGCGCCAGACCGACCGGGATGTTCCAGTCACCCAGGAAGTCTTCGGTCGCCAGCTTCAAGCCATCCAGGCTTGGGGGCAGCAAGCCCCGCAGGACTTGTCTAGCCTGGATATTCCAGTACTCATCGCCAACGGCGACCAAGACATCATGGTGCCGTCCGAACTGAGCGGTGATATGGCAGAGCGCATTTGCGGCTCTACGCTGGTTATCTACGAGGATGCGGGCCACGGGGGGATTTTCCAGAACCACGCTGACTTCTCCGCGAAAGCGCTCGCATTTCTTGCTGCCTGATCCATTTATCAACATTTGAGCAAGAGCGGGGCTTCCCGTTTTTCTTGCTGAAGGAGTACCTCATGACATTCAAAGCGCTGCTTCTCACCAAAGAGGGCGAATCGGTCTCGTCGAACGTGGTTGATTTCTCCGAAGGGGATCTCATGCCAGGGGACGTTACCGTCGCTGTGGAGTTTTCCACGGTGAACTACAAAGATGCGATGGCTCTCACCGGTCGCGGTGGTGTGGTGCGCAGTTACCCCTTGATCCCTGGGATCGACTTCGCCGGTACCGTCATCGAGTCGAGCAACCCGGAATTCAAGGCAGGAGATCGGGTGCTCGCAAATGGCTGGGAGCTTAGCCAGAGCCACCATGGTGGTTTTGCTCAAAAGGCCCGGGTGAAGGGCGAGTGGCTGGTCAAAATCCCGGATGAATTCACCACCAAAGACGCCATGGCCATCGGAACCGCTGGTTACACAGCGATGCTGAGCGTGCTGGCACTCGAGCACGGCGGACTGACTCCCGAGCGTGGCGATATCTTGGTGACCGGGGCCAACGGAGGTGCTGGCTCTATCGCTATCGCGCTGCTGGCGAAGCTTGGTTATCGAGTGGTCGCCTCAACAGGTCGTCTCAGCGAGTCGGATTACCTCAAGTCGCTTGGTGCCGCTGAGGTCATCGACCGTCATACGTTGTCTGAAGCAGGTCGCCCAATCGGGGCAGAGCGTTGGGCCGGTGCGATAGACTCGGTTGGCAGCCATACCCTGGCCAACGTCTTGGCTCAAACGAAATATCGCGGTGTGGTAGCCGCCTTTGGCCTGGCTCAAGGCGCTGATCTTCCTGGGTCGGTGCTGCCCTTCATTCTGCGCAACGTGACGCTTGCCGGAATCGACTCGGTGAATGCACCGCGTGAAGTGCGCCTTCAAGCGTGGTCTCGCCTGGCACGCGACCTCGATTTGGTCAAGCTGGGTCAGACCGTCCAAACCGTTGGTTTGGCAGATGTACCGCGCGTTGTTCGAGAGCTTTTCGAAGGGAAGGTGCGTGGACGTACTGTGGTCAATGTGAACGAGTGAGGCCATCACTTCGAGGAGTCGGATAAATGAGTCAGCCTAGCGCAATCGTGTTTGGTGTTGGCACTACCCGCGGTGTTGGGGGAGCGGTCTGTAAGCGTTTTGCCCAAGAGGGGTATCACGTCATTGTCACAGGCCGAACCTTGGAAAAGATCGAGGAAGTCGTTGCAGACATTCGGAGTTCCGGCATCGGGAGCGCCGAAGCGTTGCAAACTGATGTCACCGTCGAAGAGCAAGTCATCGCAGCGTTTGATCTTGCGATGTCTCCAGGCGCGGGCCGAGCCCCTGCCGACGTCGTGGTCTTCAACGCGGGCAATAACGCCCTGATCGATTTCACTCAGCTCACGGCCAGCCAGTTCGAGGACTTTTGGCGAGTAGGCTGCTACGCCGGCTTCCTCGTTGGCAGAGAAGCAGCCAGGCGGCTGGTTCCTCTCGGGCGAGGCACCGTGATTTTTACCGGTGCTTCTGGAAGCTTGAGGGGTAAGCCTGGCTTTGCCCACTTTGCCGCCGCCAAGGCGGGATTGCGAATGATCTCCCAGAGCATGGCACGCGAGTATGGGCCTAACGGCATTCACGTTGCTCATGTCGTGATCGATGGCGGCATCCTGGGTGACCGACTGCGAAATGCCGCCCCGGGCAGGGTGGAGAGCATCGGGGCAGAAGGGCTGTTGGGATACGAGGCGATTGCTGAGAACTACTGGACGTTACATCGCCAGCCACGATCCGCCTGGACTCAAGAACTCGACCTTAGGCCGTTCAAAGAAAATTGGTGATTGCCTGATCCTCCAGCAGTTCGGGCACGTCAACATTTTGGAATGCTGAAGATATGAAAGCGTTTCTGATTGATCGCTACGGCAAAAATGTCGTTGGTGATATCTCTGAAGTTCCAGAGCCCAAGGTGGGCGATTTCGATGTTTTGATTGAGACTCACGCTGCAAGCGTGAACGTTCTTGATATCAAAATCCGCAAGGGCGAGTTCAAGTTGATTCTGCCTTTCCAGATGCCCCTGATCTTGGGTAACGATGTCGCTGGCAGCGTGAAGCGGATTGGTAGGAAAGTCAGTCGTTTGCGTGTGGGCGACGAGGTCTACGCACGTGTAGACCAGGCGCGTATGGGCGGCTTTGCGCAATTCGTCGCCGTCAAAGAAGCGGCAGTCTCGCCCAAGCCTACCAATCTGAGCATGGAGGAGGCGGCTTCACTGCCATTGGTGGCTCTCACAGCCTGGCAGGCTTTGGCGGAAATGGCTAACGTTCAACCAGGGCAAAAGGTTTTGATCCATGCCGGCTCCGGTGGCGTCGGTAGCATCGCCATCCAAGTCGCCAAGCACCTGGGAGCATTCGTCGCAACAACCACGAGTACCGTCAATGTGCCGTGGGTTAAGGCGCTGGGTGCCGATGTGGTGATCGATTACAAGACCCAGCAGTTCAAATCGCAGTTGAGTGATTACGATGTCGTGCTCAGTGGGCTGGGCGGTGATGTTCTCGAAAAATCCCTCCAGGTACTGAAGCCAGGTGGTCAGTTGATTTCCATCTCTGGCCCACCTACCCCTGAGTTTGCTGAGCAGCTTCGCCTTTCCTGGTTGTTCAAGCAGGTCGTGCGTTTGATCAGCCGTGGGATCAGGAAAAAATCTGAGCAGAAGGGCGTCAGCTACAAGTTTCTGTTCATGAGGGAAAGTGGTGCGCAACTGGCTGAACTGGCCAAGCTGGTTGAAGCCGGCGATATCAAGCCTGTGGTAGATCGCACCTACCCGTTGGGCTCGACGCGTGATGCTCTGATTTACGTCGCGCAAGGCAGAGCCAAAGGCAAGGTGGTCGTGAAGGTGAGGTGATCACCTGAGAGCAAAGGGGAGCGAAAGCTCCCCTTTTTCATGGCTAGGGGGTTCGTAGGGGTGTGGCTCAATAAACCATCGACGACGTATTCCGCCCTGGCCCTGGTTCGGTAGTCAAGAAGCACACGAATGCTGTGACCATGGCACTCACGAGCACCACTCCAAGCACCGCATGCGGGGGCAAACGTGAGCAGGGGTGCCGCAGGTGGTCTTCAGGTAATCCTTTCGATCCATTGCGGTCATTCACATTCCTCTGTTTGAAATGCCTGTCTCAAAGATCAGCCTTGCCGCCCAGCTTCATATGCAGGGGTCGACTGGCGAGGGCCGCATCGCCCTGCTGGCCTGAAACATCGTGTTCAAGAAGCTGTGTTCAGTCATGAACTTGTCTAATTCATGGTTCAGTCTGATAACCGCTCAAAGCAATCGGTCAGATCGCGATCACCGTTCCGTTCTATGGGAGCGCTGAGGCTCAAGGTAGGCCAGGAGTGACGGCAGCAGCTCTCTCTGCACTTGAGCGCAGTTCTGCGATGTCGCGCTTTGGCGGTGTACCGAATTGACGCACGTACTCGCGGCTGAACTGTGACGGGCTTTCATAGCCGACCTTGAAGGCAGCGGTAGCGGCATCCAGATGCTCGTTGAGCATCAACCTTTTTGCCTCGTTCAACCTCAGCCATTTTTGGTACTGCAGCGGGCTCATGGCGGTGAGCTGACGGAAATGCTGATGGAAGGTGGAGAGCCCCATCTGAACCTGGGAGGCCAGTTCGTCCACTCGCAGCGGCGCGGCGTAGTTCAGCTTCATCCAGTCGATGGCCTTGGCAATTCGATGGCCCTTGCTGCCTACGGAGGCGATATGGCGCAGCAGAGGTGCCTGGTCACTCAACAGCAACCGATAGTGGATCTCTCGTTGTACCAGAGGCCAAAGTACCGGTATCGCAGCCGGCTCCTCTAGCAGCTGAATCAGACGGGCGAAGCTCTCCAGCAATTTCGGGCTCAGTTCTCCCACGCCAGCGCTGGTATGGAAAGGCTGACCATTTACAGGAAGATGACCATCTTGCGCAATCAGCTCCGCCAGCGTGCGCAGGTCGAGCTTGAATACCAAGCCAAGACACGGTGCTGCATCGCTGGCCATCGTGACGGCTGAATTGGCGGGAATGTTCAGCGAGGTGACCAGAAAGCGAGTCGTATCGTAGGGGAATACATCACCGCCAATGACCATTTCCTTGGCGCCCTGCGCGACCAGCACGACGCTCGGCTCGACGATGCAGGTGATTGGAGGGGCTGGGGCGTTACGTCTATACACGCTGAGGTCGGCAATGCCTGTCGCGAAATCACCGGCAGTGGGCGCGTGGGCGCCGATCACCCTGCACAGGGTGGCCAGTGGGTTCGTGCTTACGGGTAGCGGTGCGGTGGCGGCCATGGTGAGGATTCCGATCATCGTATGGCAAAACACTACTTGCGCGTCACTTCAGCTGTCCATGTCCGAAGCGTACGGTCTGGACATTTAGGCAAGAAAACTGACCGTTTGCTCTACTGATGCGCCGCTTCACGCGCAGAAGATTAGGGCTAGGCGAGATGGTCAGTGTTTTTAGCAATGAAGGCCACTCGTTGCACTCCCATTTTGAGCAGACAGGAAGATGTGCATGAGGTCTTTATTCGTTGCGTTTGCCTTGATGGTCATTCCATTCACTGCGGGAGCCGCCGATATGTCCTTTGGGGCCAACAATTTCTACAAGAGTGAGCAGGTTTCACTCGAACGGGTTTCCTTCAAAAACCAGTTCCAGATGACCACGGTCGGCAACCTGTACCTTCCGAGAAAACAGAGCGTCAATGCCAAGCATCCTGCCATCATCGTCGGGCACCCAATGGGGGCGGTGAAGGAGCAGAGCTCGAATCTTTACGCACAGAAACTGGCTGAACAAGGCTTCGTTACCCTTGCCATCGACCTGTCGTTTTGGGGCGAAAGCGACGGGCGTCCACGTAACCTGGTATCACCGGACATCTACGCCGAAGACTTTAGTGCGGCAGTCGACTATCTCAGCGCCCAGGGCTTCGTGGATCGTGACCGTATTGGCGTGTTGGGCATCTGCGGCAGCGGTAGCTTCGCCATCAGTGCCGCGAAGATCGACCCACGCATGAAAGCCATTGCGACGGTCAGCATGTACGACATGGGCGCCGCCAATCGCAATGGACTCAAGCAGGGTGTTACTGTCGAGCAGCGCAAGCAGGTTATTGCCGAAGCGGCTGCCCAGCGTGATGTCGAATTTGCCGGTGGGGACACCCAATACACCAGCGGCACGGTTGATCAGCTGACTGAGCAGTCCAATGACATCGAGCGGGAGTTTTACGATTTCTACCGCACCCCACGCGGTGAATTCACCCCCAAAGGGTTGTCGCCGCTTCTGACGACGCATCCCACGCTGACCAGCAATGTCAGGTTCATGAACTTCTATCCGTTCAATGACATCGAGACGATCTCGCCACGTCCGATGCTGTTCATTGCAGGGCAGAACGCTCATTCCCGTGAGTTCAGCGAGGAGGCCTATCGCCTGGCCGGTGAGCCTAAAGAGCTGGTAATCGTACCAGGCGCAGGCCATGTCGATCTCTACGACCGCGTTGAATTGATCCCCTTCAGCACGTTGACCACTTTCTTCGGCGAGAACCTCAAGTAACTACTGCTGTCACTGGGCCCCGCTCTTACACGCTGGGCTAGGGCATCCGTGTCTTTTGAAATGGGTACATCGAGAACCGCCATGAGCAGCACTGCAATATCCCTTCAACATTCAAGCCGTCAGATATGGAGCGCTGTCCTTGCGATGTCGCTCTGTGCCTTCGCCCTGGTGGCCTCTGAGTTCCTGCCAGTGAGCTTGCTCACGCCGATTGCGTCCGAGTTGTCACTTACCGAAGGCCAAGCTGGGCAGGCCATTTCCATCTCGGGTTTGTTCGCTGTAATCACCAGTCTGCTGCTTGCCACCGTCACCCAGGGGATCGACCGCAAGCCTGTGCTGTTGGTCACAACTTCGCTCATGCTGGTTTCCGGGGGGATGGTGGCGTTTGCCCCAAACTACCTGACGTTGATGGTAGGGCGCGCCGTGCTGGGCATTGCCATTGGCGGCTACTGGTCGATGTCCACTGCAGTGATGATGCGCATCGCACCTGAGGCGCTTGTGCCCAAGGCCATTGCCGTTATGCAGGGCGGTACCGCGTTGGCTACGGCAATTGCGGCGCCCGCTGGAAGTTATCTGGGTGGCATGATTGGTTGGAGAGGAGCATTCGTTTGCGTTGTGCCTTTGGCCGCCTTGGCGTTGATCTGGCAAGCCTTCACGCTGCCAGCCATGCCGAGCGAACGGACCCAAGTATCGGCCCTCGGATCCCTGCGTTTGCTGGTAGATAGCAAGGTCGCCCTCGGCATGGCTGCAGTAGCCTTCCTGTTCATGGGACAATTCACACTGTTCACTTATCTACGGCCTTTCCTGGAAACGGTCACGCGTGTCGATGTGCCCACCCTCTCGCTTCTACTGTTGATTATCGGTGCCGCAGGTTTGCTGGGCACTATGTTGGTCGGCCCTCTTGTTAGCCGAAACCTGAATCGCGTTCTGGTGGGAATACCGTTGATCATGACAGCCATCGCATTCGCCGCTATCGCTGTGGGTGGCTGGATAGTTCCAGTTGCGGTTTTACTCGGCATATGGGGACTGATCGCAACGTGTGCGCCAGTGGGGTGGTTTACCTGGTTGGCCAAGGCGCTGCCGCACAATGCAGAGGCCGGTGGCGGGCTGATGGTGGCGGTGATTCAATTGGCTATCACTGCAGGCGCAACAGTAGGCGGTTTGTTGTACGACGGGATCGGCTACCCGGCTACCTTTCTTGCCAGTGGCGTATTCTTGCTCATCGCAGCCACGCTGAGTGTTATCACAAATCGCAGGCCAGCGACGCTAGCCATGTAGAGCAGGCTTTCGACTTTTTCGAGGCGTCCCGCATTGCAGGCATTGTGGGCTGCTCGAAGACTACGGACCTTCTTCAGTTGAAACCCGTACCCGCTCTGACAAAGGTCTCGGCCAACTCTGCATAAAACGCCGACGCCTGCGCCTTGAAGAGACCGTCGGCGTTCTGCATCATTTTTGTGGCGCGTAAACTTCTTCTTTACCGGCTGCCTTTTCGTTATTGAGGGCAGCGATTTCCCGCTTAGCGGTCTCTACGTCAAACGAGTTGTCCCACTTCGCTATTGCGATGGTGCCAATGCCATTTCCGATGAGATTGGTTACTGCTCTGGCTTCATTGAGGAACCTGTCGATGCCCAGCAGCAGTACAAGACCAACGAGAGGAATTGAATGAATGGTGGTGAGGGTCGCGGCAAGTGTGATGAAGCCCGCACCTGCGACACCTGCAGAACCCTTCGAAGTGAGTAGGAGAACACCCAGCAAGACCAGCTGATCCATGATCGATAACGGTGTGTTGGTCGCCTGGGCCACGAAGATCGCAGCCATGGTCAGGTAGATGCAGGTGCCGTCGGCGTTGAAGGTGTATCCGGTGGGTAGCACCATTCCCACCACGGATTTCTTGCAGCCGAGCTTTTCAAGCTTTGCCATCATTCGCGGTAGCACGGCTTCGGTTGAGCAGGTACCCAATGTGACCAGGATTTCATCCTTGAAGTACCGCAGGAACTGCGTCAGCGGAAGGCCAGACCAGCGAGCTACTGCCCCCAAAATCACCACAATGAAGATCAGGGTGGTCACGTACAGGGCGATCAGCAATTGGCCCAGTGACAGAAGCGTGCCAACTCCATACTTACCGATGGTGAAAGCCATCCCGGCACCCGCTCCAATTGGGGCCAGACGCATGACCATTGCGACAATCTTGAACAGGCCATGCAGGAACAGGTCGATGATGTTGATCAGCGGTTTGCTGGTTGGGCCCATTTGCACCAAGGCAACGCCCATCAGCACCGAGAGTAGAATCACCTGCAGCATCGAGCCTTTCGCGAAGGCATCCATGAAGGTGTGAGGGATGATGTTGAGGAGAAAGTCGACAGTTCCGCCCTGTTCCTGGGCGGCTTGGCTGTACTTGCCGATGGCGCTTGCGTCCAAGGTATTGGTGTTGATGTTCATCCCTACGCCCGGCTTGACGACGTTGACGACTACCAGGCCGATAATCAGAGCCAGCGTTGAGAGAATTTCAAAATAGATCAGCGCTTTCACGCCGATGCGACCCACCTCTTTGATGTCGCCCATTTTGGCGATACCCACCACTACCGTCCCGAAAATGATCGGAGCGAGCAGCATCTTGATGAGCTTGATAAAACCATCTGCAAAGGGTTGCAGCGTTGCACCTATGGCAGGCTCCAAGTACCCAATCAGCCCGCCGATGACGATGCCAATCAATACCTGGATATAGAGCTGGCTGTACCAGCGGGACTTGGTCGTTTCCACGAGCGCACCTCATTTTATTGTTGTGATCGGCTGTGTGCTGAGCGTCATCCTGACGCGTTGGTAGTGCTGCCTCGTGGTCAAGGCAGCAACATTTGAGGATCAGCCTTCTCCCAGTTCCCGCATGACCGCATACAGCGCGGACTTGGCTTCGAAGCCAACGCCTGGAATGTCCGGCAGCCCGACATAGCCGTTTTCCACGCGGATGCCATCCGCGAATCCGCCGAAGGGCTGGAACACATCGGGGTAGGACTCGTTACCGCCCAGGTGCAGGCCTGCTGCGATGTTCAGTGACATCTGGTGGCCGCCATGGGGGACGACTCGACGGGAAGACCAGCCCAGCTCTTCCATGACCTTCAAGGTGCGCATGTACTCGACCAAGCCGTAGGAAAGGGCGCAGTCGAACTGCACGTAGTCACGATCAGATCGCATGCCTGCATGGCGGAGCAGGTTCCGGGCGTCCTGGTGCGAGAACAGGTTTTCGCCGGTCGCCATTGGCAGTTCGTAGTGATTCGCCAGCTCTGCCTGCAGGGCATAGTCGAGCGGGTCACCTGCTTCTTCGTACCAGAACAGGTTGTACGGCTTGAGGGCTTCGGCGTACGCGATGGCGGTTTTTTGGTCGAAGCGGCCATTGGCATCGACAGCCAGGCGGCGACCATCACCGACCACTTTGATCACCGCTTCGATGCGGCGGATGTCGTCTGCCAGCGGCGCTGCGCCGATCTTCATTTTGACAACGTCATAGCCGCGATCCAGATAGCCGCGCATCTCGTCCTGCAGCTTGGTGTCGTCCTTGCCTGGGTAGTAGTAACCGCCTGCTGCGTAAACCCAGACCTTGTCGTCAGCCTTGCCACCACGATAGCGGTCGGCCAGCAGGCGATACAGTGGCTTGCCTTCGATCTTGGCCACGGCATCCCAGACCGCCATATCGATGGTACCAACGGCCACCGAGCGCTCGCCGTGCCCACCAGGCTTCTCGTTGGTCATCAGGGTTTTCCAGATGGCGAACGGGTCAAGGTTGTCGTATTCCTTGTCGATCAGCGACTCTGGATCGGCTTCGGTAATGCGAGCCAGGAAGCGATCACGCATCAATGCGCCTTGACCGTAGCGACCGTTTGAGTTGAAGCCGTAGCCGATTACGGGCTTGCCGTCGCGGATCACGTCGGTGACCACGGCAACAACTGAGCAGGTCATTTTGGAGAAGTCAATGTAGGCGTTGGCGATGGGCGAGGCGATGGATACGGTCTTTTCGCGGATGTCGACGATACGCATGATGCGCTCCTCTTTGTTGTTGGAGGCTTCACGGTATGCTTGGCGAAAGCGTGCGCCCAATGCTATTAATCCAGCACCCCATGCTGAAACGGCATTGCCCATGGAACTCGTCTGGCTAGAGGACTTCATTGCGTTGGCTGAGAACGGAAGCTTCGTTCGCGCGGCTGACGCACGTCATATCACCCAACCGGCGTTCAGCCGCAGAATCCGTTCGCTGGAAAGCTGGATGGGGGTGGAGTTGTTCATCCGCACGCCTCAAGGCGCGACGCTGACAGAGGCAGGCAAGCTAATCTTGCCTGGTGTGCTCGATGAGGTGGGCAGACTCTATCGAATCCGCTCCGAAGCCCAGGAGGTAGCCGGCAAGGTAGCCAAGGTGCTGCAGTTTGCGGCTACTCACTCCCTGTCATTCACGTTCTTCCCAAGGTGGATCAGATGTGCTGGTCGGGAGGCGCCCATCGAGGCCGTGCGGCTACATTCCGACAGCATGGCCAGCTGTGAGCAGATGCTCATGCACGGCCAGGTGCAATTCCTGCTTTGCCATGGCCACCCCGAGGTGCCGGCGCTGTTGCCGCCCGATCAATACGTCAGTAAGAAAGTCGACGATGACATCCTGATTCCTTTAGCAAGCCCGGCAGCCAGCATCGATCCTTCGCACTCGGCTATCCCTTATCTTGCCTACACCGACGAGTCGGGACTGGGGCGTATCGTTAACCATCGCTTGCGCGGCAAGCACGCCAACCTGAAGTTGCAACCGGCGTTCAGCAGCCATCTCGCCGCAGTTCTGATGTCGATGGCTCTTGAGGGTAAGGGGGTGGCCTGGCTTCCAAGAAGCCTGACGGAACAGGAGGTGGTAGATGGTCGATTGGTAAGGGCGCTGGATGCCAGCTGGGACATACCTCTCGATATCAACCTCACACGCCCACTTGCATCCATTAATCCATTTGCCGAGGCATTTTGGCGTCAGTTGCAGGAATAGCGGGCTCCATTAACGAAGCCGACTTCAAGCGCAGGTGTGCTTGCCCACCTGCGTCTTGCGCGGTTGAGCAAGACCCTCAGTTGAAAACGTCGATGGTGCCAATCGCGATAGCCGCGACGAACATTACCAGGCACGTACCGATGCTCCATCCGATGGATGCTCGCTGGTTGTCGCCGTAGTCCAGATCGAGCAGCCCACAGAGAAGGTAGGTTGAGGCAACTAGCGGGCTGAGCAGATGGACTGGCTGCCCGATCAAGCCGGCGATGGCCATCTCTTTTGCACCAATGCCGTAATGGCTCGCGGTTTCGGCCAGGATGGGAAGGATCCCGAAGTAGAAAGCATCGTTGGTCAGCACGTAGGTGAAAGGCATGCTGAGGAACGCTGTGATGACCGACATGAAATGACCAGCGGATTCAGGGATCACATGGATCAGGCTTTCCGAGATCGCTTTGATCATTCCTGTGCCGGACATGATCCCGACGAAGATGCCGGCGGCGAAGATCAGCAGGGTGACCGCCATGACGTTGTCGGCGTATTTACCGACGACTTCTTTTTGGTCTTTGACGCTTGGGAAATTCACCAATACGCCCAGGCCGAAGGCGAGCATAAAGAGGATCGGCAGGGGCATGAGGCTGAGCATCATCATGGTGATCAGCGTGATGGTGAGTACAGCGTTGAAGAGGAAGCGCCAGTCGGTCAATTTGAACTCGGTGAAGTGGCTCATGACCTCATCGTGATCGAGTTGCACGACACCCAGACGACGGCGCTCCCGACTACCCAGATAGAACGCCGCGAAAATCACCCAGCCCACACCCGCGATCATGAGTGGCAGCATCTCGATGAACAGTTCAGTGATGTCTACGTGCATGGCGCTTGCCGCACGCGAGAAGGGCCCCGCCCAAGGGAGGATGTTCATCACTCCGTTGGTCAGCAACAGAACGGTGGCCAGAACCTGCAGGCTCATCCCTGTACGTCGGTATAGCGGAAGGAGTGCTGCGGTAGTGATGATGTAGGTCGTGGCGCCGTCGCCGTCCAGGCCCACGCAAATTCCGAGCACAGCGGTGCCGATGACAATCTTCAGCGGATCGCCTTTCACGCATTTGAGGATCAGCTTGATCAGCGGGTTGAACAAGCCTGCATCGGTCATCATGCAGAAGTAGAGGATCGCGAAGGTCAGCATGATCCCGGTCGGGGCCAGCATCTTCACGCCATCGAACATCATCGGGCCAAGCTGTGTTGCAAACCCGCCTAGGCTGGCGAATGCAACTGGCACCAGGATGAGCGCCACCAGTGGTGACAGCCGTTTGCTCATGACGAGGTACATGAAGCAGACGATCATTGTGTAGCTCAAGAGCGTGAGCATGTTTGCCCTCTTATTATCTGTTTTGTATGAGTTCTATGGCTCGCCAGGCTCTTTTGAGGTGCGAGCAAAGTCCGTGCGCCATGTGCACAGGGCTGCAGTACGAAGTAGTTAGGCTGGCGCGTGCGAGAACATTCGCTTCCCTGCGTGGCCGGGGTCAGCCCTCAATATGTGACCTGTCGATGAGTCAGTAATGAATAGGCCGCGATTACCTTCGCCACCAAAGGCGAGGTTGGTAAGAGTGCGACCTTCAGTGCATGACTTGAATCGATAGAGCGGCACGGCGTGGGAGTCGAATGCCCACACGCATCCATTGCCTGCATCGCAGACATACAGGTTTCCTGACTCATCCAAGGCCATACCGTCAGCGCCACTCACGCCCCCGGCCATGGCGGTGAAGACACCCACTTTGGAAGTAGTGCCATCGGGCTGTAGTGGGAGTCGCCATACTGCGTTTGCGCGAGTCATCGCTACCAGCAGCGCTTTTTCTTCAAGATCCAGCACCAGGCCATTAGGGCTAGGGCCGTTATCTACCAAACAATCCAGGCGTTGTTGCTCCAGGTCGTAGCGGAAAACTCGACCCGATGGATCGTGCATGCCTGTCTGACCTTGGTCGGTGAAGAAGAGGTGCCCTTGGCGGTCAAAAAACAGATCATTTACACCCTTGAAGCTTTCACTCCGGCGATGCGTCAGGAATGGCTCGATGCGTTTGCTGATCGGGTCGAGAACGAGGATACCGTTCTTGTAGTCGGCAATGAAAATCCGACCGTCACGATGGATTTTTAAACCATTGGGCCAGCCGTCGTATTCAATAACCAGCTCCCAGTCACCCTGTGGGGAAACCCGGAAGACTCGGCCATATGGGATGTCAGTGACATAGAGATTGCCGGCCTGGTCGAAGGAGGGCCCTTCCAGGAAACTCGCGACTTGCTGGCCTGCTTTATTGGCTCTCACCCAGTCGGAATCCCCATCACGCCAAAACCCTTTCGGCAGTCTGCTGAAGACTTCGGTTGGGCGTTCCTCGGGAGGGGCATACAGGCTCATGGCAAATCTCCATGTAAAAACAGGCGCCAGACGCTGAGGCTCAAACGGCAGGTTTGGGCCAATCTCATCAGTGTACGTTGCCTGGGATATCTTGTTGTTTCGAGCAATTGTTCTGCTAGATGGAACGATATTGCTCTTGGTAGAACACTTTCCAAGCTATTTTCTTTGCTGTCAAGTCTCGCTGGAAGCGCTCCCTCTCTTTCGAAAGCCAGCCGAAAAGGCAACCACTTCCGTTCATCGTCAGCCTCATTGACAGATCCGAAACTGTGGGGAGATACTGAAACAGAACGCAATTCCGCCTGACAGAACAATCATAAAAACAGCGCTCCGCCTCGTTGCTGCACTGCATGAATGTTCGGGCAGGCTCTCCCCAGCTACAGGAGAACCTCCGTGAAAAAAGCGACAGATATCGACATCCTCGTCAGCGAAGTCGGGCCCAGAGATGGCTTACAGAGCGTCAAGGCCAGCATGCCCACCGAGTTGAAGCTGGAGTGGATTTCGGCTCTGGCGGGCGCCGGTTTGAGAGAAATCGAAGTCGGGTCGTTTGTATCGCCAAAACTGCTGCCGCAGATGGCAGATACTGCCCAGGTAGTAGCCCACGCCCTGACTCTGCCAGGTCTTTTCGTCACTGCGCTGGTGCCGAACCTCAAGGGTGCCGAAGCCGCTTTCAACGCGGGTGTGCACAAGATCACGCTGCCCATTTCCGTGAGCGAGCAGCACTCGCTGTCAAACATCCGCAAGACACACGCTCAAGTCTTTGATGAGGTTCAGGCGGTGGTTGCCTTGCGTAATGAGCGCTTCCCGAATGTCCTGATCGAAGCCGGCGTTTCGACAGCCTTCGGATGCACACTTAAAGGTGTTGTAACTGACGACGAGACCATGGCGATTGCCTTGAAAATGGCGGAACTGGGAGTAGACGAGGTCGGCCTTTCAGACACGGTCGGCTACGCCAACCCGGTTCAAGTGCGTCGACTGTTCACTCGCCTGTTCCAAGAGCTCGGCGCGCTCGCAGGCAGCGCCCACTTCCACAACACTCGCGGCCAGGGGCTGGCCAACGTCGTCGCCGCTCTGGAGGCAGGCGTGAAGACCTTCGATGGCTCCCAAGGCGGCTTGGGTGGCTGTCCGTACGCGCCGGGGGCCTCGGGCAACATCGTCACTGAAGACCTGGTGTATCTCCTGGAGTCCATGGGCCTGAAAACCGGTGTGGACATTGATCGCTTGGTTGCGGCGCGTGAAGTGCTTCGCCGTGGGCTACCAGGCGAACCCGTGTACGGCTTCATTCCAGATGCCGGTGTCGGCAAGAATTTCATCTATGCGAAGGAGGCCGTATGAGCCAGCAAGAAGTGCAGTCTCTGCCCCTGGCAGGTATTCGCGTAGTCGAGTTTGTTCACATGGTGATGGGCCCAACCTGCGGGTTGCTGCTTGCCGATCTCGGTGCCGAGGTCATCAAGGTAGAACCCGTTCCAGAGGGTGACAACACTCGCCGCCTGATGGGTTCTGGCGCCGGCTACTGGATGACCTACAACCGCAACAAAAAAAGTTTTGCGGTAGACATCAAGTCCGAAGAAGGCATGGTTGCGGTGAAGAAACTGCTCGCCACGGCAGATGTCGTTACAGAGAACTTCCGCCCTGGCGCCATGGAGAAATTGGGCCTGGGCTATGAGCAGGTCAAGGCCATCAAGCCGGACATCATTTACAGCTCGATGAAGGGCTTCCTGCCAGGCCCCTACGAGAAGCGCACGGCGCTCGATGAGGTCGTACAGATGATGACGGGCTTGGCTTACATGACGGGGCCTGTCGGGCGCCCATTGCGCGCCGGAGCCTCTGTCAACGACGTGATGGGCGGTATGTTCAGCACTGTCTCTATTCTTGCTGCCCTGCTGCAGCGCAAAGAGACTGGCCGTGGTCAGTTCGTACAGACCGGTCTGTTCGAAAACTCGGCATTCCTTGTCGCTCAGCACATGATGCAGAAAGTCGTGACTGGTAAAGCGGCGGCACCAATGCCGAGCCGAATTTCGGCGTGGGCCATCTATGACGTGTTCGAGACTGCCCAGGAAGGTGAGCAGGTCTTTATGGGCGTCGTCAGCGACAGTCAGTGGGTCTCTTTCTGCGAAACCTTCGACTTCCCTGAACTTGGAAATGACGCCGGCCTGCGCCGGAACAACCAGCGGGTTTCAGCCCGGGATCGAATAATCCCTCTGGTGCGGGAGCGCTTGTCTGGCATGGATAAGCAGACCGTGATGGCTCTCTGTGAGAAAGCCGGCTTGCCGTTTTCCCCCATCCAACGACCGGAAGACATGTTTGAGGATGAGCACCTCAACCAGTCTGGCGGTTTGGCAGAGCTGACGTTGCCAGATGGCGAGCAGGTGAAGGTGCCGATGCTGCCTTTGGAGATGAACGGCCAGCGTTTCGGGGCTCGTCTCAATGTCCCGAAGCTAGGCAGCCATTCGAGGGAGCTGCTTGCACAGCTCGGTTACGACGACGACCAGATCATTCAGCTCGAGTCTACCGGCGCGATCAAAACCGCTTGATCGGATTCGGTGCGGGTCTGCTTTGAAGACCCGCTCCAGATGACTTTTACGTCGTGCTCGAAATGATTCTCGGGCGAAATCAGCAGCACTGAAGGTACGGGACGTACCACCGGTCTGCGCTCACCGATGGCCCATCCAGCCACGGTATTCATAACAACAAAACCGAGGATACAGTCATGGCTAATGTCACGACCCCGGATACCCATTTGTCCATGCCGCTGCCTGAAGCCACATCTGCGTTGCAGCAAAGAGCAATGAAGAAGGCCGCTTGGCGCCTGATTCCATTGCTGGCACTGGCCTATTTCTTCAACTACCTGGATCGCACCAGTGTTGGTTACGCAGCCCTGCAGATGACCGACCAGCTCGGGCTTACTGCCGCTCAGTTTGGCCTAGGTGCAGGGATCATGTTTGTGGGCTATTGCCTCTGCGAAGTACCCAGTAACCTGGCTATGTACCGGTTCGGCGCACGCCTCTGGATGGCCCGAATCATGATCACCTGGGGGCTTGCCGCAGCAGCCACGGCATTCGTTATCGGCCCCTATAGTTTCTATGTTGTTCGCTTCCTTTTGGGGGTTGCCGAGGCCGGCTTCTTCCCTGGCGTAATCTTCTTCCTTACCCTCTGGTTCCCAGCCCAATACCGTACTCGGGTACTGGCTTGGTTCACGGTTGCAACGCCGATCTCTTTCCTTGTGGGGGGCCCACTTTCTATCTACCTGCTGCAAATGCACGGTGCTTGGGGGCTCGCGGGTTGGCAATGGATGTTCATCATTGAGGGTTTGCCAGCTTGTGTGCTGGGGTTCATCACTTTGAAGGTGCTTGCAAACCGGCCTAGTGAGGCCAAGTGGTTGTCCCAGGAAGAGAAGGATGCTCTCACCGGTATGCTGGAGAAGGAAAAGGCCAATACCCAAAAAAGCCACGGCTTCGCTGCAGCACTCAAGGATCCGCGAGTGTGGATCCTGAGCTCCATCACCTTCAGCTTCACCATCGGCACCTACGGTATCGGTATCTGGCTGCCGCAGATGCTGAAGGCGCAGGGTGTAGAAATAAGCTTGATCGGATGGGTCGCTGCAGTACCGTACTTCTTCTCAACCATCGGCCTATTGTTTTGGGCCAAGCATGTCGACCGGAGCGGCCGGGGGATCTTGAACCTGATCATTGCGCTGGTACTGGCCGGTCTTGCCTTGATCTTTGCGCTGAACATGAACGCCCTGATCCCAGCGCTGGCAGGCATCACCCTGGCCTTGGTGGGAACAATCTCGGCGAAAACGATCTTCTACACGTTGCCGGCGAAGTTCCTGAGTGGCCAAGCTGCTGCTGGGGGTATTGCTCTGATCAACTCTATCGGTGCCTTCGGCGGATTTGTCGGGCCCTACCTAATGGGCTTCCTGAAGGACTACACCCAGTCTTTCACGGCGGGCCTAATGGTCATGGGATGCATCCTGTTCTTTGCTGCATTGATGGCGTTGTCCCTGCGACTGTTCATGCGCGATGCCTGATGCGCAAGTTCTTCCAGTAGAACGGTGTTCTGGAGAATGGACTAGCTGCCAACCGTACTCACAGGTAAGGTATCAGCCATCTGAACGGCCCCTTTGAGGGGCCGCTTTTTCATGATTGCGCCGAGAATAAGCCTATGTCGCCAAAAGATGAGCCAGTGGTAGCCGATGCTTCCAAGAACAATGCTGACGGTGGGGTGGCGGCGGTTGATAGAGCTTTTGCGATTCTCGGGGCTTTCGAGCCTGATCGAAGCACTCTCCCGTTAGCTGAAATCGCTCGTCGCACGGGGTTGTATAAAAGCACCATCCTTCGGCTCATGAGTTCTCTGGAGAGGGCTGGATTCATCAGGCGACTGGCTGATGGACAGTATGCTGTGGGTCATGAGCCCTTGCGCCTGGCTCAGATTTACCAATCTTCCTTCCGGCTGCGAGACACGATTTACCCGGTGCTTGAAGCGCTCACTGAGGAGAGCGGCGAGACCTCGTCCTTCTACGTGATCGAGAACGATATACGGGTGGTGCTGTTCCGTGTTGAACCTAAACGCGCAGTACGCTTTAGCATCCATGAGGGTGATCGATTTCCGCTGCATGCCGGGGCTTCCGGGAAGATCCTCAGGGCATTTGGCCCGCCAGCGGATCGCGCTTTGGCTGAGGTGCGGGAGCAGTTCTGGGCAACCTCATTTGGGGAGCGTGATCCCGAGACATCGTCGATCTCTGCCCCTGTATTTGGTGTCGACCATGAGTTTAAAGGGGCTTTGACGTTGTCTGGCCCATCCGAGCGATTCAACAAGGATCAGCTACAAGCAGCCCGGCTAATGCTGTTGAAGCGTGCCGCCCAGGCGACGAGCCTGATCGGGGGAAGCAATCGAGAGCTCCTGGCTGCACTAGAGCGGTGTGGAGTTTAATCACGCCATCGGTACTCATTGTAAGTTCTGCCCAATACCTGGGATGCCTAGAACAGTCACGGCGCTCAGGAGTAATGTTCAGCAAGGCCAGAGCGTCTGAATTCCCTGGTCGTCAGCTAGGTCGGCGTGTGTTGGGGCCGCATGACGGCCCCAGGGCTTTCAGTCCCAGGCAGGCGCCAGGCTCTCTGGGCTGACCAGGCGTTCAGCCCGCTCCAGTGCGGCGATTTGCGCCATGTCTGCATCGCTCAAGCGCAATGCGCCAGCTTTGAAATTGCCGGCCAAGTTTTCCCGCTTGGTGGAGGAGGGGATGACCGCGTAACCCAACTGCATGGCCCAGGCCAGGGCTACTTGCGCGGCAGTGGCGCCGTGCTGCTGGGCGATCGCCTGGATCACAGGATCGTGCAGCACCTTGCCGTAGCCCAGGGTCATGTACGAGGTCACGCCAATGCCGTGCTGCTGCATGAAGCCCACCAGCTTGCGATTCTGCAAATAGGGGTGCAGCTCGATCTGGTTGGTAATGATCACGCCTTCGCCGACTGCGTCGATGGCTTGCTGCAACAAGTCGATGGTGAAATTGGACACGCCGATATGCCGGGTCAGGCCTTGTTTCTGCGCTTCTACCAGGGCGCCCATGAATTCGGCGACCGGCACTGCGCCTTGGGGCGATGGCCAGTGAATCAGGGTCAGGTCCAGATAGTCGGTGCGCAGCTTGCTCAGGCTTTCCTTGAGGCTGGGGATCAGCTTGTCGGCGCCCAGATTTTCGGTCCAGATCTTACTGGTCAGGAACAGCTCGCTGCGCGGCACGCCGCTGTCGGCGATGGCTTGGCCGACCTCGGCTTCGTTGCCGTAGATCTGCGCGGTATCGATGGCCCGGTAGCCAATCTCCAGAGCAGTGCGCACCGAATCGATGACCACCTGGTCTTTGAGCCGGAAGGTGCCGAGGCCGAGGGCAGGGACAGTCATAGGGTGAACTCCTTGCTGAGGTACGAGAGAAGAGGTTCAGTATGGCTGCCCTGAGCGCCGGTGAAATAGGCACAGCGGCGCATTTGTTCTTTGACTTCACGGCAACAATCAGTGTGTTTGGCCTTTCAAAACCGCGCTGTACTGACGGTGATATAGCCCTTTTCTGGCAGGGCAATACGGATCACCGTCTCGTCTTGCGGCGCCTTGCGCTTTTGCTTGATCCGCACGCCGTCCACTGCGGCGGCGCGCATCCGTTCACGAATGGCCCGGCCCGACGGGTCAAAAAACGCTTCGCTGGCCAGCAGTTCGATGCGCTCGACCAACTGCCGGGTCTGCTCGTCAGTGGCGCAGAAAAACAGCACGCCGGATAGGTGCGGGTCGTCTTCCGGGTTGCTTATATCGTGAGCAAGCAATTGGCGTAGGGTGTGGCGAAGCTCAGTGGTACAGCGACGTTGTGAGAGCACGGGGAGACCTCCTGGAAAGTGTGCGCCTTATCTCGACTGAATCGTGGCTGTGGGATCATGTTTCTGAGTGGCCCGACCCACAAGTAAGGCGTTTCCGTGTTTCGGGTAGGACTTTTCCTTGTTCATGGCCTTCGCCGCCTGAGCTGTCCCTGAGGCCAGACTGGCTGGCAGGGATGTGAGCTGTTCGGCACAATTGCTGTTACGTCTACCGTGCAGTCCCGAGGAGTCTCAATGAACAGCCATTTTCAGCCTGTCGACCTGAACAAAGCCTATCGCTTGCTCAATCATGGTCCGACCGTACTGGTGTCGGCAGGGCACGCAGGGGTTGAGAATGTCATGGCCGCCGCCTGGGCCTGCGCGCTGGACTTCGCCCCGCCCAAGGTCACCGTGGTGCTCGATAAAAGCACCCGCACTCGGCAATTGGTGGAGGGCAGTGGCTGGTTCGTGCTGCAGCTACCCACCGCCGCGCAAGCGCGCCTGACCCATCAGGTTGGCACCCGCAGCCAGCTCGACGACCCCGCCAAGCTGGCGCGTATTGGTGTGCAATTGACGCGTATCGAGGGCTATCCAGCGCCTTTGGTCAATGATTGTTCAGCCTGGCTGATGTGCCGGGTGATCGACGAGCCGCACAACCAGAACACCTATGACTTGTTCATCGCAGAGGTGGTCGCGGCCTGGGCAGACGATCGCGTGTTCAAGGATGGCCACTGGCGTTACGAGCATGCCGACGCCAGCCTGCGCAGCTTGCACTACGTTGCAGGCGGGCATTTCTACACCATCGGCGAGCCGCTGGTGATCGACGAGCGGGATTGATTACGCCGATCCCAGCCAGTGATGGGCCGGTACTGCGGGGTGGCGGCCATAGTGTCACAACGCCGCCGCACCGGCTTTGGCCACTTGGGCATCCTGCTCGGGCTTGACCCCGGAAACGCCAATTGCGCCCACCACCTGGCCATCGACCCGCAGCGGCACGCCGCCTTCCAGGCTGGTCAACATAGGCGCAGTGACGAACGCCGTGCGCCCGCCATTGACCATCTGCTCGTAATCGCGTGTTTCGCGTCGGCCAAGCGCCGCGCTGCGGGCCTTTTCCACGGCGATGTAGGCGCTGGCCGGGGCGCAGCCATCCATACGCTCCAGGGCCAATGGATGACCGCCATCATCGACCACCGCGATGGTCACCTGCCACTGATGAATCTGCGCATCCTGGCGGGCCGCGGCGAGCAGCCGGGCGACCTCCGCCTGGCCCAGTACCGATTTGCTGTGCATGGTCAAATCTCCTGATTGAGGGCTGCTTCGACGATTTCGATCCAGTGTCGTACCGGTGTCCGCCCAGCGCCATCGAGGTGGGTCTGGCAGCCGATATTGGCGGTGGCGATGAGTTGCGGCTTGCCGCTCTCAAGGGCATTGAGGCGGTTGTCGCGCAACTGCCGCGACAGCTGCGGCTGGGTCAGCGAGTAGGTTCCGGCCGAGCCGCAGCACAAGTGGCCGTCGGGCACTGCGGTGAGGGTGAAGCCGAGTCGGCGCAACAGCCGTTCCACCTCACCGCCAAGCTTGAGCGCATGTTGCAGGGTGCATGGGCAGTGGAAGGCCAGGCGCTGTTCGGCGCACACGCCAAGGTGCTCGACGGGCTCGTCGCGCAGCACCTCGACCAGGTCGCGGGCCAGGGCGCTGACCCGTGCTGCCTTGGCGGCATAGTGTGGATCGTGCTCCAGCAGATGGCCGTATTCACGCACGAACGCACCGCAGCCACTGGCGGTTTGCACAATGGCCTCGGCGCCGGCCTCGACCGCTGGCCACCAGGCGTCGATATTGCGCCGGGCGCGCTGCAGGCCTTGCGCCTGGGCGTTGAGGTGATAGTCGACCGCGCCGCAGCAGCCGGCCTCGCGGGCCGGTTCGACGCTGATCCCCAGGCGGTCGAGCAAGCGCGCGGCAGCCGCGTTGGTATTGGGCGAAAGCGCCGGCTGCACGCAACCTTCGAGCAGCAGTACGCGACGTGCATGGCGCGCCTGCGGGCGCTCGCCGGGAGCGACTACCTGCGCCGGCAACTTGGCCTTGAGGCTGGCCGGTAGCACCGGCCGCAGGGCCTGACCGGTGCGGGCCAGGGCTTTGAACAGGGTCGGGTGCGGCACTACTGCGCGCAGGCCTTCGCGCAGCAGGCGCTGGGACAATGGCCGCGGTACCTGCTGCTCGACCACTGCGCGGCCGATGTCCAGCAGGTCGTGATACTTGACCCCCGACGGGCAGGTGGTTTCGCAGTTGCGGCAGGTCAGGCAGCGGTCCAGGTGCAGCTGGGTGCTGGCGCTGGCCGGTTCACCTTCAAGCACTTGCTTGATCAGGTAGATCCGTCCGCGTGGCCCATCCAACTCGTCGCCGAGCAATTGATAGGTGGGGCAGGTGGCCGTGCAGAAGCCGCAGTGCACGCATGAGCGCAGGATGCTCTCGGCCTCTTCGGCGCGAGCCAGGCGCTTGCTCGATTCACTCAGAGTGGTTTGCATGGCGTGGCCTCACAGGTCTGGAAACAGGCGGCCAGGGTTGAAGATACCCTGGGGGTCGAGCTGCTGCTTGAGCGCGCGGTGATAACGCAGCAACGCCTCTGCCAGCGGCGCCGTGCTGTCCGTGCCGGCGGTATAGCCGGTGGCATGGCCGCCAACCTCGGCCAGCTGCGCGCGGATCTGCGCCGCTGGGGCCGAAGACTTCAGCCAACGCTGAGCGCCTCCCCAGTCGATCAGCTGGCGCCCGGGCAGTTGCAGTTCACCGGTGGCAGTGGGCACGGACAACCGCCACAGCGGTTCTGGGGCCTTGAAAAACGCCAGGCGTTGCTCACGCAGGTCGCTCCAGAAACGGTTGTCGAGGGTCTCGCCACCCAGCCGCTGGCGCGCTGACAGCACCGAGCCTTCACCGCCTTCAAGGCGCAGATAAAGCGCCTCGCCATCGTGGCAGGCGGCGCTGATCGGCAGCGGCTGTTGGCCCCATTCGGCCAGCTCGGCCAGGGCCTGATGGCTGTCCATTGCCAGGCGCAGGCTCAAGGTTTGCCGCGGCTGTGGCAGCACCTTGAGTGACACCTCGGTGAGCAGCCCGAGGCAGCCGAAACTGCCCGCCATCAACCGCGAGACATCGTAGCCGGCGACGTTCTTCATCACCTCGCCGCCAAAGCGCAGCAGCTTGCCGTGGCCGGTGATCAGCCGCGTGCCCAGCACATAGTCGCGCACCGAGCCAGCCCAAGGCCGACGCGGCCCGGACAAACCCGCCGCAACCATGCCACCCAGTGTCGCGTTGGGCCCCAGGTGCGGCGGCTCGCAGGGCAGCATCTGCCCGGCTTCATGCAGCGCGGCTTCGATTTCCAGCAATGGCGTCCCGGCGCGGGCGGTGAGTACCAGCTCGGTCGGGTCATAGCTGACGATGCCGCGATGGCCGCGGGTATCGACGATCTCGCCGGCCACCGGATTGCCGAGCATGGCCTTGCTGTTGCCACCCTGGATGCGCAGCGGGTTGCCAAGGTTGAGGGCCTGGTTGACCTGTTCGAGCAGGTCCTGGCTGAGGTCGCGGTCCATGCTCATCAGAAACGCTCCAGGTCAGGGAAGGGCAACTGGCCGTGGTGCACGTGCATCGCGCCGAATTCAGCGCAGCGGTGCAGGGTCGGGATGTTCTTGCCGGGGTTGAGCAGGCCTTGCGGGTCGAACGCGGCCTTGACCGCGTGGAACAGGGTGATTTCGTCGCTGTTGAACTGGGCACACATCTGGTTGATCTTTTCGCGCCCCACGCCATGCTCGCCGGTAATGCTGCCGCCAACCGCCACGCACAACTCTAGGATCTTGCCGCCGATCGCCTCGGCCCGCTCCAGCTCGCCCGGCAGGTTGGCATCGAACAGGATCAACGGGTGCATGTTGCCGTCCCCAGCGTGGAAAACGTTGGCCACCCGCAAGCCATGTTGCTCGGACAGCTCGGCAATGCCCTTGAGCACCCGTGGCAACTCGCGGCGAGGGATGGTGCCGTCCATGCAGTAGTAATCCGGCGATATCCGCCCCACGGCCGGGAAGGCGTTCTTGCGTCCGGCCCAGAAGCGCACGCGCTCGGCCTCATCACAGGCCAGCCGGACCTCGCTGGCACCGGCCTGTTCGAGCACCGCCTGCACCCGTTCGCAGTCGTCCTGTACATCGGCCTCGACGCCATCGAGCTCGCACAGCAGGATCGCCGCAGCCTCGACCGGATAGCCGGCATGAATGAAGTCTTCAGCGGCGCGAATCGCCAGGTTGTCCATCATCTCCAACCCGCCTGGGATGATCCCGGCGGCGATGATCTCGGCCACCGCTCGACCCGCGTCCTCGACCCGCTCGAAGCTGGCCAGCAGCACCCGCGCCACCTGCGGCTTGGGCAGCAGCTTGACGGTGACTTCGGTGACGATCCCAAGCATGCCCTCGGAGCCGGTGAACAACGCCAACAGGTCGAAGCCTGGGCTGTCCAAGGCATCGCTGCCCAGGGTCAGGCGCTCGCCCTCGATGGTGAGGATTTCCACCTTGAGCAGGTTGTGCACGGTCAGGCCGTACTTCAAGCAGTGCACGCCACCGGCGTTCTCAGCGACATTGCCGCCGATCGAACAGGCGATCTGCGACGATGGATCAGGCGCGTAGTACATGCCATAGGGCGCTGCCGCCTGGGAGATCGCCAGGTTACGCACACCCGGCTGGACGCGGGCGTAACGCCCCTGCGCATTGACCTCAAGGATCCGGTTGAAGCGCGCCATCACCAGCAAGATGCCTTTGCTCAGCGGCAAGGCGCCGCCCGACAGGCCGGTGCCGGCTCCGCGCGCCACTACCGGCACCCCGCGTTGATGGCAGAGCTTGAGCAAGGTTTGCACCTGTTCCAGGCGCTCGGGCAGAACCACCAGCAGCGGCACTGTGCGGTAGGCCGAGAGGCCATCGCACTCGTAGGGCTTGAGGTCTTCGTTGCGGTGCAGAATCTCAAGGTCGGGCAGGGCATCGCGCAGGGCCAGCAGCAACTGTCGCTGGTCGATAGCTGGCAGCGGCCCATCTACGCGTTCGTCGTAGAGGATATTCATCAGGTTCACTCGCCAAGATTCTTGTAGTTGTCCAAGCCACCAAGGGCCCGATTTCCGGCATAGCTGTGACCACCCCAGCGTGCGCGTGAACGGCGCTGTGGTCGAGCGATTGCGTAACTGGTCCTACCAGTTTTTTCAGAACTGCTACCTTCAAATAGGGCAGTACCTGGCCCGTTGCGGCTGAGGTCAGTGAGCTGATACCAGTGGTCCTACCAGTTGGAGAGGTGCATGAGCGCAGAGGGCAAGACCCAAGTCGCCGATCAGGTGGCTGAGCGGGTGGAGAAGTTGATCGTCGATGGCGTACTCAAGGTCGGCCAGGCCCTGCCTTCGGAGCGGCGTTTGGTGGAAAAGCTTGGCTGCTCGCGTTCGGCGCTGCGTGAGGGCCTGCGCATCCTGCGTGGGCGCGGCATCATCGATACCGAACAGGGTCGCGGTTCGTTCGTGGCCCAGCTCAGCGGGCGCGACAGCCTTAGCCCGCTGATGCACCTGGTCAGCTCGCAGCCGCGCACGCTGTTCGACCTGTTGGAAGTGCGCGCGCTGCTGGAAGCCGAATCCGCGCGCCTGGCAGCGCTGAGGGCGACCGATGTCGACCGCCTGCTGATCCGCCGCCGCTACGAAGACATGCTGGCCGCGCACGCCGCCAGCGACAGCCTCGACCCGCGAGAGCATGCTCGCCGCGACCATGCTTTTCACCGTGCCATCAGCGAGGCGTCGCACAATCCGGTGCTGGTACATACCCTGCAATCACTCAGCGACCTGACCCTGAGCACCGTGTTCGCCTCGGTCAACAACCTCTATTGCCGCCCGGCGCAAAAGCGCCAGATCGATCGCCAGCATGCGCGGTTGTACCAGGCGGTGATGGAGCAGTTGCCCGAGCAGGCGCAGCGTGCGGCGCGGGAACACATCAACGGCATTCGCGACAGCCTGCGCGAGATCGAGCAGGAGGAGCAGCGCTTGGTCAGGGCGACCATGCGTATGGATGGCTGGCGCTGAACACTGCCCTTCAGTAACCAAGCGCCGGGTCCACCCGGTTCAGCAAGGGCTCTGCACCGGCCAAGCGCCGCGCATTCTCCGCCACCTGCTGGGCAATGCAGTCGTGCGAGGCGCAGGAAGCCATGTGCGGGGTGACGACAATCCCTGGCGTGCTCCACAGCGGGTTATCCGTGGGCAGCGGCTCTTGGTCAAAGACGTCCAGTAACGCACCACGCAAGCGCCCGCTGCCGACCGCTGCGATCAGGTCTTGCTGGTGCAGATGCTGGCCGCGCCCACAGTTGATCACGGCCGCCCCCGGGGCCAGCGCTTGAAAGGTTTGTCGGCAGAGAATGCCACGGGTCGACTCGGTCAGCGGCAGCAGATTCACCAACAGGTCGAGGCCGTCGAGAAAGCCGTTGAACTCAGCGCTGCCCGCGAAGGTGCGTACCCCTGGGAGCTGTTTTTCGCTGCGCGCCCAGCCACGTACCGCATAGCCCGCCGCTGCCAGCTCGGCAGCAATCGGGCCGCCCAGCGAACCCAGCCCCATCACGCCGATATGAAAATCAGCCGCCGGTCGCTGCGGGTGACGCAGCCACAACTGGCGTTGCTGTTGGGCCATGGCTAGGTCGAAATCGCGATGATAGTGGATCACCGCCCAGCGCACGTACTCGGCCATGCCCTGGCGGTGCGCCGGGTCGACCACCCGGCACACTGGCAGGGCAGGCTGGCTGGGGTCGTGGGCCAGGTGGTCGACGCCCGCCGCCACCGAGTGAATCAGTTTCAAGTTGGGCAAAGCGCCCAGGCTGCCTGCGGGTGGAAACCAGCAGACGGCCACCTGCGCCTGTTCGGCGAGGGGGTCGTCAGCCAGTACCACTGGCAGCTGGGGGGCGTTGCGGGCGAACGCCGCCTGGAGCTGGCCAAGCAGCGTTTGATCGGTCGACAGCAGAACCAGCGGTTTCATGAGCAATACGACTCGCGTTGGTCTTCGATGAGGGTGAGTGCGGCGTTCCAGCTCAGGCTGATGATCTGCGCCGCATCGTCGCGGGCAAACTGCTCGGCGGTGTGCCGGCAGACCTGTTCGCTGGGATACACCAGCTTGCCACCCCCAGCCAAGGCCTGCACCTGCGCCTGGCAGGCGCGCTCGAGGAAGTGGATCTCATGAAACGCCTCGGCCACGCTTGCACCACCGACCAGCAGGCCGTGGTTGCGCAGGATCATCGCTTTGTGCGGGCCGAGGTCGGCGACCAAACGCTCGCGCTCATCCAGCGACAATGCGATGCCTTCATACTGGTGGTAGGCCAGCTTGCCGTAGAACTTCAGCGCATGCTGACTGATCGGCAACAACCCTTGCTCCTGGGCCGAGACGGCAATGCCCGCGGCGGTATGGGTGTGGATCACGCAGTGCAGGTCTGGCCGCGCGGTGTGGATCGCCGAGTGGATGACGAAGCCTGCGGCATTGACCCGCCGCTCGCCGAACGCCTGGTCGACGACGTTGCCGTGTTGATCGATACGCACCAGGTCACTGGCGCACATGCGGTCGAACAGCACCCCGTAGCGGTTGATCAGAAAATGCTGCTCTGGGCCTGGGATGCGCAAGGTGATGTGGGTGTCGATCAGGTCGGTCATGCGAAAGTGCGCGACCAGCCGATACAGCGCGGCCAGTTCGCAGCGTGCCTGCCATTCGGTATCGCTGACGGCGTGTGGTTTGCTCATGGAAACTCCCGGTTTTAGCGAGCGATGACGGCGCTGGGTTGTTCAATCTCGCCCCGCAGGCGAGCCAGGCCACAGACACCGATCAAGGAAAGAGCGGACAGCGCGGTGAAGAACAGCGCCAACGGCATCCACTGGCCCGCGAAGCGATCCGCCAGCAGCGTGCCGATGATGGGCGTGCTGCCACCGGCCAAGGCGCAGATCAGCTGGTAGGCCAGCGAGATCCCCGAATAGCGCAGGTGTGCCGGGAATGCCTGGGACATGTAGCCGGCGATCACCGCGTAAAGGGCCGACAAGGTCACCACGGCCAGGGCAATGCCCAGGGTCATCAGCACCAGGTTCTGGGTGCCCACCAGCAGGAACATCGGGTAGGGCACGGCCATGCACAGCAGTGCCACCAGCTTGAGGAAGCGGCCCTCGCCGATCCGCTCGGCGAGCAACGCCGCCAGTGGTTGGGTCAGAAACTGCAGGATGGTCACCAGGAACAGACAGTCGAGAATGGTCGAGCGGGCGATGCCCTGGTAGGTGGTGACGTAGGTGATCATGAAGGTGTTGGTGAAGAAGAACCCGGCCGAGCCGATGGTGACCGCCAGTGCCGCGAACAAGATCTGCCGCCAGCAGTCGCGCACCACCTCCAGCACCGGGTATTTGACCACCTCGTGCTTGGCTTGCGCGGCCTTGAACTCAGGCGACTCATCGACGCCAAAGCGAATCGCCAGGCCGACCATCATCAGTACCCCACTGGCCAGGAATGGCAGGCGCCAGCCCCAACTGAGGAAGTCGTCCTGATCGAGCATCGACACCAGGCGAAAGGCGATCAGCGCCAGCAGCAAGCCGGCCGGGCTGCCCAATTGGGCGAACGAGGCATAGAACACCTTGCGCTTGGCGGGAGCGTGTTCGCTGGCCATCAGCACTGCGCCACCCCATTCCCCGCCCACCGAGATGCCTTGCACGATGCGCAGCGCGATCAGCCCGATCGGTGCCCAGATGCCTGCGCTGGCGTAGCTGGGCAGCAGGCCGATACCGGTGGTGGCCAGGCCCATCAGCAGCATGGTCATCAGCAGCATCTTCTTGCGCCCCAGGCGGTCACCCAGATGGCCGAAGACCATACCGGCCAGCGGCCTTGCGACAAAGCCCACGGCAAAGGTGCCGAACGCCGCCAGGGTGCTCAGCAGCGGGTCGCTGCTTGGGAAGAACACCTGGCCGAGCACCAGTGCGGCGGCGGTGGCATAGATGTAGAAGTCGTAGAACTCGATGGTGGTGCCGACGAACGCGGCCGCCGCCGCGCGACGCGGCTGTTTTGAGGTGTGCATGCAAAGCCCTTCTTTTATGTGCTTGTTATAGGCAGGGTGCGGATCTGGCTAAGCCGGGCGCGCTCTGTGGCGCTTTCGGGTTTTATCGCCTTGGGGCTATGATTAGTCAATTTGCTAATTCTTATCCGTCGTATTAGCAACGCTACTAATAAGGCTTGAGATGAACCCACCGACATCGCGATCTGCTGCACTGGTCAACAAATGGGAAGGTCGCCGGTTCCTCAACGACCGCCTGGACTGGAACCTGCTGCGTACCTATTTGGCGATTGGTCAGGAAGGCAGCATCAGCCGCGCCGCTGCGCGCCTGCACATCACCCAGTCGGCGGTCAGCCAGGCGTTGCGCAGGCTGGAAGAGCAACTGGAGTGCCCGCTGATCCTGCGCCGTGGCCCACGCTTTGATCTGACGGCGGCGGGCGAGGAGGTGCTGCGCATCGCCAGCGATATCTACGCCGACGTGTCACGCATCAGTGCCGCCGTCGAGCAGCGCAGTGATGCGGTGGTGGGCAAGGTTAGGCTGTTGACCATCAGCCGCGTGCATTCGGCGTTGTACGATGAGTTTCTCGGCGACTTCCACCAAGCCCATCCCAAGGTCGAGCTGGAGATCGAAGTGCTGCGCAGCGCCGACATCATCAGCTCGCTGTTGCAAAAGACCGCCACCGCCGGGCTCGGCCTGTGTCGCATCGCCCAGCCCAAGCTTGAGCAGCGCCAGTTGCTGCGCCAGCGCTTTGCCTTCTTCTGTGGCAAGCGCCATCGCTTGTATGGGCGCAGTGATGTGACCCTTGACGAGCTGCAAGGCGAGAGCTTCGTCAGTTTCGTCAGCGACCAGTTGGGCGGCAACTTGTCGCCTCTGGCGATGTTCCGCGATCAACATGGGTTTACTGGGCGGATCGTCGCTTCGTCCTCCAGCTTCGAGGAAATTCACCGCCTGGTGTGCGCAGGCTTTGGCATCGGTTGCCTGCCCGAGCACCTGTTGGAAAAAGATCTCGCGCAGGGCCTGCTGTGGCGCCTGCCACCGGCTGAAGGCATCGTCGATGTCGATTTGCTTTTGCTGTGGAACCGCGAGCAGAAGATGACCGTGGCTGAGAGCGTCTTTCTGGAGCGTTTCCAGCATCGCCTGGCAACCCTGGAAGCGGCCGACCTTTGAGGCCGGCCAGGTGCGGCAAGGGTTACTGGGCGAGTTTTCTGATCATCGCCACGGTCAGGTACAAGCGCGGCGCCACGCTGTTCAACTCGATGTACTCGTCATCGGCATGTAGCCCGGCGCCGACCACGCCCATGGTCTCCAGCACTGCCGGCTTGGCGCTGCCGGGCACGTAGGCGTAGCCGGCATCGGTGCCAAAGCGCATGGCGATCGGTTCGATCTTGCGGTCGATCTGGCTGTACAGCTGCCTTGCGGTTTCGGCCAACTGGGTCGAGCCCTCGTTGCGCGCCAACGGTGGGCGGCCTTTTTCCACGGTGACGCTGGTCTGGGTGTCGGCGATCAGTGGTTTTTGCACGATGCGCTTGGCATCGGCTGCCACTCGATCGGTTTCGCTCAGGTCCGAGTAACGCATATCGGCTTCAGCGGTGGCCAGGGCCGGAATGATGTTGGCCTTCTCGCCGGCCTTGGCCAGGGTCCAGTTGACCGTGGTGCCTTTGCTGGCATCGCCCAGGTCTTTGAGTTGGAGAATCTGGTGCGAAAGTTCGGTCAATGCGTTGCGGCCTTCTTCCGGGGCGGAACCGGCATGGGACGAGCGCCCTTTGACTTGCAGTTTCAAACGGTTGATGCCGTTGGTGGCGACGGTGACCGCGTCCTTGTCTGGTGGCTCGTAGGAGAAGACATAATCATGCTTGCGCGCCAGCTCGGCGATGATCTGCTTGGAGCCTGCCGAACCCATTTCCTCGTCTGGGTTGAACAGCACGGTGAGCGTGCGGTAGCCCTTGAACTGCTGATCCTGCAGCAGTTTGAGCGCGTGCAGGATCATTGCCACACCGCCCTTGGCGTCGGCAACGCCGGGGCCGTAGGCACGTTCGCCTTCGACTCGAAATGGCCGCTTGGCCACGGTGCCGGGGACGAACACGGTGTCGTAGTGGACCATCAGCAGGAAGTCCTTGCTGCCCGTGCCCTTGAACGTGCCGACGATGTTGTCGCCCACCGACGGCTTGGCCGGATGGGTCTGAACCTCGGCTCCGAGGGCCTTGAGGCGCTTGACCAATTCACCGCTGACTTGGCGCAGGCCCGGCTCGGTGCCTGTGCCGGTGTCGACCGAGACCAGGGTCTTGAGGGTGTCGAGGTAGTGCGCTTGTTCGGCCTGGGCCTGCTTGAGCAAATCTTCAGCGCTGGGGTCGGCGGCGAGTGCCGGGGAGCAGGCCAGGCACAGCGCCATGGCCAGGGCGAAGGGAGGACGGGACATCGGCATTGGGCTGCTTTCCTTATTATCGTGAAAGCATGAGCCTAGACCCTCAGCGCTCTACGGCAAGCCTTTTGCGGCGAGCAGTGGTTTCATCGCGGGGCAAGCCCGCTCCCACGATCCCCGCAATGACCGTCGTGGGAGCGGGCTTGCCCCGCGATGAAGTCCATTGCCGACTATGGCTTCAACCAGCGCTATAACGCGGCGCCACCTGCTGATTGGACAACTGCCCCAGCAAGCCCTGGCGACTCGCCTCAAACGCTTCATAGCGCTCGAACGCATGCAGCGACGGAATCGAAATCAACCGCCGCGCATCAAAATCTTCCAGCGCCGCGCGCACTAGATCCTCAGCCGACATCACCATTGCCGGATCAAGGTTCTCCACTGGCAGCCCGCCGGTGGCCCAGAACTCGGTCGCCGTTGCCCCTGGCAAGACCGCCTGCACCTGTACCCCCTGATCAGCCAACTCACGATTGAGCGACTGGCTGAAGGCTGTGACATACGCCTTGCTCGCTCCATAGACACCGTTGAGCAACTCCGGCGCCAGGCTTACGACCGACGAGATATTGATCACTGCCCCCTGGCCGCGCGCCACCAAGCCCGGCACCGCCGCGTAGGTCAGGCGGGTGAGGGCGGTGATGTTCAGCGCGATCATCTGGGCCATGTGCTCGACGTCGCTTTCCAGCAGCGGCGTATGGGTGCCGATCCCAGCGTTATTGACCAGTAGCGTGATGCTGGCGTCTTGCGCGAGCCGCGTCTCGATACTCGCCAGGTCCTGGGCATCGCCCAAGTCTGCGGGCAGCACCTCGATGCTGCGCTGGGTGAGGGTGGTGAGGCGGTCGGCCAGGTGATTCAGGCGCTGGCGATTGCGCGCCACCAGAATCAGATCATAGCCGCGGCGCGCCAGCTGTTCGGCGTAGACCGCGCCGATGCCGGAGGAAGCGCCAGTGATCAGTGCAGTGCCTGGATGAGTCATGGTTATGCTCCGTTGAGGGGATGTGCAGCCATGATGCGCTGCTTTGCGGTTGGCGCAAATGACGCATATAGTACGCTTTTAGGTCATAGGGAGAGCGTTGCCATGCACCGCGTTGGCTACCTGTTGTGCGAGGGCTTCCAGGTCATGGGGTTGGCCTCGCAGTCGGTGTTCGAGTTCGCCAACTTGCTGGTGGGCGAGCCGGTCTATGTGCTCGGCAATTACAGCGTCGCCGGGGGCATGTTGCGCTCATCGCTGGGCCTGCAACTGCAAACCCAGGCAGTCGACTCGCCTGGGCATGCCGATACTTGGCTGGTGGCCGGCACACTGATGCCGGTGCAAACCCCGCCCAGCGCAGCCGAGGTCGAGCTGGTGCGCGCGCTGGGCCAGCAGGCACGGCGCACGGCCGGCATCTGCACCGGCGCCTTTACCCTGGCCGCCGCTGGCCTGCTCGATGAGCGTCGCGCCACCACCCATTGGGCCTATGCCAAGGCCATGCAGCAGTGCTATCCGCGCATCCGCGTCGAACAGGATCGCATCTTCATTGCCGACGGCAACCTATGGACTTCGGCCGGGATGACGGCCTGTATCGACATGGCCCTAGGCATGGTGGAAAAAGATCTGGGCGCAGACATCGCCCGTGCCGTAGCGCATCGGTTGGTGATGCAGCAACGGCGCACCGGTGGCCAATCGCAGCATTCGCAGATGCTGGAGCTGGCACCTAAATCCGACCGTATCCAGGCCGCCCTGGAGTACGCCCGGCAGCATCTGCAGCAGCCACTTGGGGTCGAGGAGTTGGCTGGCGTGGTGCATTTGAGCCCGCGCCAGTTCAGCCGCGTGTTCACCGCCGAAACCGGCCAGTCGCCGGCCAAGGCGATTGAACGTCTGCGTCTGGAAGCGGCGCGCTTACTTATCGAGCAAAGCCGCCACAGCCTGGATGTGGTGGCGCGGGAAACCGGTTTTCGCGACCGCAGGCACTTGCGCGAAGCGTTTTTGCGCGGCTTCGGCATCCCGCCCCAAGCCGTGCGCCGCGATGTGCGCCGGCTCAACTCATGAGGAAACACCGGCAATGAAAAAACTCGTGCGCATGGACGACCTGCAGGTGTTCGTGACCACCGTCGAGGCCGGCAGTTTTTCCGCTGCTGCCCGCCAACTGGACATTTCCCCGGCCCTAGCCAGCGGTGCGGTACAGCGTCTGGAGCGCAGCTTGGGCATTCGCCTGTTCGTGCGTTCGACGCGCAAACTGCGCCTGTCGGATGACGGCCAGCGCTACCTGCCGCATGCCCGTCAGGTGCTCGATGCATTGACCGAAGGTGAAATGGCCCTGGAGCATGGCCGCGAGGAAATCGCCGGCCCGCTGCGCTTGTCGATGCCCTCGGACTTGGGCCGCAATGTGTTGTTGCCGTTGCTCGATGAGTTCCAGGCAGCCCATCCGCGGATCGAATTGCAACTGCGCTTTAGCGATCAGATCGCCGACTTTTTCAGTGATCGGCTGGATGCGGGCATCCGCTATGGCCAGCTGGCGGATTCGAGCCTGGTGTCGTTGCCGCTGGCCCCTGGCAATCGCCGTATCCTCTGCGCCGCCCCCGCCTATATCGCCCGCCATGGTGCACCGAGCACGCCTGAAGACCTGGGCCAGCACAACTGCCTGCGCTACATGATGGGCGAGCTGACCCACGAGAGGTGGAATTTCCATACTCCGCAAGGCGTAAAAGCGGTGGTGGTGGCGGGCGATCGCACCAGTGACGATGCCGATGTGGTCAGGCGCTGGGCGGTGGCCGGGTTAGGCGTGGTGTACAAGTCGCAGCTCGATGTACGCGATGATTTGCGCGCAGGCCGTTTGCTGGAGCTGTTCCCCAGGGAGTGGGGGCAGCCGACGCCGTTGCAGATGGTTTGCGCCCACCGCCAGTCGCTGACCCCATTGGTGCAGCAGTTGCGGGCGTTTCTGCTGCAACGACTGGAGCGGCTGACCAGTGATTGATCTGGGCTTTGCAGGGGCAAGTGCCGGCCTCTTCGCGGGCAAGCCCGCTCCCACAGGGACCGCACCGACCAAAACTCAGTGGTGATCCTGTAGGAGCGGGCTTGCCCGCGAAGAGGCCATTGCAGGCCATGCATTGCCGGATCAAACAGACATTCAGAAACCTTCCAGCACAATCTTGCCCTTGGCCTTGCCACTTTCGATCAGCGTATGCGCCCGCCGCAGGTTCTGCGCATTGATCGCGCCAAAATGTTCGCCCAACGTCGTCCTCAGCACACCTTGGTCGATCAACTCGGCAACCCGATCCAGCAGTTGATGTTGCTTGATCATGTCCTCGGTCTGGTACAGCGAGCGGGTGAACATCAACTCCCAATGCAGCGACAACGACTTGCGCTTGAGTGGCACCACGTCGAGGGTGGCAGGGTCGTCGATCAATGCCAGTCGCCCCTGTGGGCGCAAGACCTCGATCAATTGGGCAAAGTGTCGGTCGGTGTGAGTCAGGCTGATCACCAAGTCCACCTGGCCGTCGCCGATTTGCGCCAGCTGCGGCGCCAGGGGCTGGCTATGGTCGATCACGTGGTGTGCCCCCAGCTCCTTGACCCACTGCTGGGTTTCTTGGCGCGAGGCGGTGCCGATCACCGTCAGCCCGGTCAGGGTGCGCGCCAACTGGGTCAGGATCGACCCCACGCCACCACCGGCGCCAACAATCAGCAGGCGTTGCCCCTCGCCACCGCCTTGAGCAACGCCAAGGCGGTCGAACAGCAGTTCCCAGGCGGTGATCGAGGTCAGCGGCAATGCGGCGGCGCTGGCAGCATCGAGGGTGCGTGGCTTGTGCCCGACGATGCGCTCATCCACCAGATGAAACTGGCTGTAGCTGCCGGGGCGGTCGATGGCGCCGGCGTAGTACACCTCATCGCCTGGCTGGAACAGCGCCACTTCTGCTCCGACTTCACGCACGACTCCCACCGCGTCCCAACCCAACACTTTGGGTTGGCCGGTGCTGCCAGAGCCTGCACGAATTTTAGTGTCGACCGGGTTGACCGAAATGGCCTGAACTTCCACCAGCAAGTCGCGCGCACCTGGCGTAGGGCGCGGTAGTTCGCTGTCGAACAGCGCTGCTGGATCGTCGATGGGTAGGCCGTGCTCGGTGAAGACAATGGCTTTCATGGTGTCGCTCCAAATTCAGGTGGGATGCGACAACCTTAGCGGGAGTTGGCAACATGAAAAATGCGGGCAGGGCAGGAAGACTTTCGTCATTTTTTTGAGAATCGGTGCAGACATAGCCTGCACGCCTTTCGCGGCTTGGTTCCGCGAAAGGCTGCAGCGGGTGTGAATGATCTATCAGTTGTCGGTCAGCGGATCATCTTGAGACAGGATTGCCCGGGCCAGCTCCTCGTCACTCGCCTGCAGCCCAGGATTGTTTTTGCGCGCCTGTTCCAGTGCCGACTCCGCATAGGCGCCACGAATAGCACCGCCGCTGGCAACGAAGGCCGACAGCTCATCGCGGGCAGGAATGATTCGTTTGTCATCCTTGAAGGTCGAGTACAGCGAGGCGGAAACCCCTGCCGAGGTGGCGACATCGCCCGCATCCACGCGGGCCAGGGCAGAACCGGCAGGCAACAGCACCAGCAGTGAAGAAACGATCAGCAATCGACGCATGGCGAAACCTCCAGAAGGGTGAAGCCCAGGGGAATGTCTGCATGATGTTAAGAACCCAGGAGCTACCCGGTAGTTCCCTGCCACCGGTCTTGGGTGCATTGGACGGTGGTTGCTCGCTGGCGCTGGAGTGAGTTGCAGGCATTGGGAGCCTGGCCATCAGCCACGCCGATACAGCAACCCCTGCGTCGCAGGATCATTCGGCCTGGGCGCCTCGCCCACCCGGCTGAATCCTGCACGCTCAGCCAAGCGCTGGCTGGCGGCGTTGTCCACTGCGGTCGTCAGCCAAACCGCTGCGTCCACGGCGTCGAGCAGCGTGTTCAGGGCCTCGCGCATCAGCCCTTTGCCGGCGAACCCCTGGCTGACCCAGTAACCCACTTCATACTCTTCAGCCCTGGGCGTCAGGCCGATGCAGCCGATCACCTCGCCGGTGTTTGGTTCGAGCACGAAGTAGCGCTTTTCCCCTGTGGGGGTATGAAAATCGGCCTGGCTTTCTTCCAGGCCTTGCTCGATTTGTTCCAGGGTCCAATCCGGCTTGGCCCAGATCAGGAAGGGCTGGTGCAAGGCATAGCTGGCCAGCAATGCCTGGTGTAGGTGTGGCGCCAGGGCCAGGTCTGGGCGAGAAACGCGCAGGCGGGGGGTGGTCAGGGTGTGGGGCAGTTTCGCGGAACATGTAGGGGTGGCCATGGAGCCTCCTTGCTCGATGATGTGGGTGTTGGCTGTTCGATAGTGGCCATGATCTACTGGCCTCATCGCGGGCTTGTCCTGCGATGGGCTGCAAAGCAGCCTTCTGAACGCGCCATTCAAAGGACTATGAAGGTCAACCATGCCTCAATACAAGCTGCATTGCTTCGGCGAATCCGGCAACGCCTACAAAGCCGCACTCATGCTCGAACTCACTGGCCAAGACTGGCAACCGGTCTTGGTCGACTACTTCCACGGCCAGACCCGCACCGACAGTTGGCGCCAGCAGATCAACGAGCAGGGCGAAGTGCCGGTGCTCGAGCACGCTGGGCAGACCTTCACCCAGTCGGCGTTGATCCTCGACTACCTCGCCGCGCAGACCGGTCAATTTGGCCCGCAGAGTGAAGAGGAACATCGCGAAATCTGGCGCTGGATGCTGTTCGACAACCACAAGTTCACCAGCTACTACGCCACCTTGCGCTTTCTCTACGGCCTGAAGAAAACCGGCGAGACCGAAGTGACCAAATTCTTCCGAGAGCGCGCCACGGCGGCCTATCAGGTGGTGGATCAGCACCTGAGCCAAACGCCGTTCATGGTTGGCGGGCGTTTGACCATCGCCGATCTGTCGTTGGCTGGGTATGTGTTCATGCCTGAGGAGACTGGCATGCAGTTGACTGACTTCCCGCACATCGAGGCGTGGAAGGCGCGGATCAAGGCAGTGCCGGGTTGGAAGGCGCCTTATGAGCTGATGCCCAGGGCCTGAGTTTCTCTTGAGGTCGTTGGAGCCGCTGTGCGG
Organism: Pseudomonas sp. Je.1.5.c; assembly: GCF_051129895.1. NCBI lineage: Bacteria > Pseudomonadati > Pseudomonadota > Gammaproteobacteria > Pseudomonadales > Pseudomonadaceae > Pseudomonas > Pseudomonas sp. Je.1.5.c. Next base: position 83,157 of record NZ_JBCPSP010000001.1, on the reverse strand, counting down.
CAGGCTTCGCCAGCTCCTACAGGGATTGCCTGTAGGAGCCGGGGAAACCTCCAACCAATCAGTACCTCAGCTCAACCCCGACATAAGCGCCAATCCCATCGCCTGGCCAGAACGCCGCCGTATCCTGGCCACGGGCGTTGTACACCGGGGTCACGGCCGTCACGTAGGCCTTGTTGGCCAGGTTCTTCAAATCCAGCGACACCTTCCAATTGCCCTTCGGCGCCTCATACCCAAGGTTTGCGCCCCAGATGGTGTACGACGGCGCATACAGGGTATTGGCGTAATCCGCGGCGGTGCGTGAAGCCGACTGCACATTGACCCCGCTATACCAGCCGCTGTGGTGCTGGTATTGCACCTCGCCCTGGTAGATGTGCTTGGGAATGCCGGGCAGTTGATTGCTGCCGAAGGTATCGTCGTTGCGGTAGTAGAAGTCGTTATAGGTGTACACCTGGCGCCAGCGCACCTGGTCGCCCTGGGCGTTCTCCCACAGGCGGGTATTGAGGCCTGCTTCGATGCCTTGGTGGATGGTCGGCGAGGCGTTGAATGCACCGGTCACTGCAGCAGCGGTGGAGGTGGCGGGGATGATCTGCACGTTGAGCAGCTCGTTGTGAATCCACGAGCGATACAGCGCCAGGCTGCCGTCGAAGATGCCATGCGAGCCTTTGATGCCGACCTCGAAGGTGTTGCCTTTCTGCTCCACCAGCGGGCGGATGTAGGGCAGGCTCGGGCCGGAGCCGGAGTACTCCCACGAGGCCGGTGGGTCGATACTGCGGCTGACGTTGGTGAACACTTGCAGGTTCGGTGTGAACTCGTAGCGCAAGCCGATGCGTGGGGCGATGCTCCAGTTGTCGTAGTCGACGTGCTGGGGGAAGTCGGTGCGGTTGGGGTTGACTGCGTAGTCGATGTCGACCTTGCGCCGCACGTTGACGAACGACACACCGCTGGTCAGCCACAGGCCATCGACCAGGTTGAGGTCGTTGCCCAAAGAAAACACCCTGTCGAACGAATCCTGATAGTCGACCTTTTTCAGTGAAACCTTGTCGCCGGTGGCCGAGTTGACCCCGCCGCGCAGGTGCTGGGTCGAGGTGAAGGCCAGGCTGCTACGGCTCTCGTGGCCGAACAGGCTGTCGACGCGGTCATAGCCGAGTAGCAGACCGAGGTCGTGCCAGTCCCAGTAGCTGGGGTTGCTCGGGCTGCGCGGGTTATTGGTGTGGCGGTAGTCGTGGTACGACAGGCCCACGGTCAGCCGGGCATCATCATCGAAGGTGTAGGTGGTCTTGCTGCCCAGCCAGATGCTACCGGGGCGCCGTGCGCCGGCGCCGCTGCTTTCGGCGGTGGCACTGGCGCGGCGCGGGTGGTGCTTGGCATTGGCCAGCGTGGTGGCGCTGGGGTCGTTGTGGAACTCGTCGCGATAGCGCAGCAGCAGGCGTGTCTCAAGCTTGGGGCTGAAGCGGTAGCCGGCGTTGGCGACGATGCCTGAGCTGCGCGACAGGCTGAAATCGCGCGAGCCGTGGTTGCGGTAGTTGTCGGCTTGCAGGTAGTAGTCCAGATCACCTTCGACGCCGCCGACACTGACGGTTTGCTTCTGGTAGCCATAGCTGCCGGCTTCGGCGCGCAGGCGCAGGCCTGGGGCGCTGTAGCCGCTGTGGTTGACGAAGTTGACCGCGCCACCCAGGGTCAACGCGCCGTACTGGAAGGCGTTGGCGCCGCGCAGGATCTCGGTGTAGTTGACCCCCGAGGCATTGAGGAACTCGTAGGGGGTGCCGCCCGGGCCGGTCAGTGGCAGGCCATCGAAGAGGAACTTGATCCCCTCACGGAAGTAGCCAGGCGAGGTGTTGGCACCGGAGCCGCGGATGGAGATCTTGGCGGCGTCATTGCCGCCGGTGGACTGCACGAACACGCCGGGCTGATAACCGAGGGTGTCTTGTAGCGTGGCAGTGCGGCCCTTGGCGACTTCTTCGCTGTCGACCACGCTGGTGCCGCCGGGTACTTCCGCCAGCTGGCTCTGCGCGGCTTGCGCGGCGGTTTGCCTGGCGCCCTGAACAGTGACTGTACCCAGGGTCTGGTCGGCCTCGGCGGCAACCGCCGGGGCGAGCAGGGCAGAGCTAAGGGCTGTGGCCAGGGTGGCGTGGCGCACGGCCAGGCGCAGTCGATTGGGTTGCATCGCATGCATCGGTGTATTCCTTGAAGTTCATCGATAGTTACCTCGGCGTTCTATGGGCATAGTCAGGCCAGTCGCAGGGGATAGAGCAGGTTTTGTGCCAGATGGCAAAGGGCCTGGTGGTCGTGGGCTTTGCCTTTGTTTAAATGAATTAGATGAACAGCAGGACAACTTTTGTTGAAGCGGTGTTGTCGTTCGGACAGTGCCGGTTATATGCAAATTACCAAATTAACACTGCACATTTAGTGGCGGCGATTGATGTTTCAAGTGATGGCTTCTTCGCGGGGTAAGCCCGCTCCTACAGGATAACGTAGACCCGTTGGAGCGGGCTTGTCCCGCGATGAGGCCGCTACTGACACCCTGAAATGTTGATACAGCAACAGGCGCCAAACAGTTTGTGTCGCATTCAAGCTTTTAATCGGGAAAATGCCCAATAAAGACGAGAGAAAAAGGCTGGCACGACAACTGCAATAACCTTCCTGAAGCGGTCAGGCGAAGGCTGCGCTACGGCGTAGAACTTCGACCTTATATATAAAGGGAGTATGTGCAGTGCGTGCGAAAGTTAGACTTACCGGTCACCCCCTGGGCAGTGCCGCCAGCGTCGCGGTAATGATGGCCCTGCTCAGCCCAGCGGTGTTCGCCGCAGAAGACTCCACCCTCGACACGGTAACCGTCACCGGCGCTGCCGCCACTGGCGCGCAGAAAGACCAGAAGCGCCTGCAAAAGGTCGCTGGCAACACCGCAGTGATCGACAACCGTCAGGTCGAACAGGGCAGGGCGTCCAACGCCGAGGATGTCCTGGCCCTGCAACCCGGCGTGTTCGCCCAGGGCACCAGCGGTACGGCCGCGAACAAGATTTCGATCCGCGGCTCGGGCCTGAACACCTTCTACCAGGGCTACGTGCTGGGCACCAAGTTCCTCTTCGACGGCCTGCCAATCACCGGTCCCGGGGGCACCCAGGAAGACTTCCTCGACATGCAGGGGATCGACCACACCGAGGTGCTCTACGGCGCCAATGCTTCGGAGTACGCCGCGCTGTCGCTGGGCGGGGCGATCAACTTCGTCAGCAAGACCGGCCGCACCGACCCCGGCAACTACGCCCGTTTCGAAGTCGGCAGTTATGGCTATCGCAAGCAGCAACTGAGCACTGGCGGGGTGGTTGGCGACACTGACTACTACATCAACGTGCTGCACAACGAACGCGATGGCTATCAGGATGACGCCAACAACGAAGGTCGCGGCCTTGCGGCCAACTTCGGCCATGTGTTCAGCCCCAAGCTTGAGACCCGACTGTTCGTCAAATACCGCGAAGAGCAGCTCACCAACGGCAACACCCTGACCCGCCAGCAGCTCAAGCATGACCCACGCAGCAACCTTGCCCCGACCGGGCGCCGTAAAGACGGCACCACCTTCGTCGGCAACAAGACCACTTACACCTTCGATGACGGCAACAAGCTCGAAGTGGGCGCTTCGTACAACAACTACCCGCTGCTCAACGGCTGGCGCTACTCGCCGACCCCACAAGACTGGCGCTCCAAGGACATCAACCTGACCTTGCGCTACTTCCGTACCGGCGATCGTTTCTTCGGCCTGCCCAGCGACAGCAGCATCATCTTCAGCAATACCCGCGCCTATCTGGCCGACGTCAAATCGCACAGCCGCGCCACCGGGGCGAAGATCCAGGAGACCAACTACACCGGCTCGCGCGACACGGTGCTGACCTTCGGCAACGAGCTGCAACTGAGCGATGACCTGTGGCTGTCCTCGGGCCTGTCGTTCGTCAACATCCGCCGTAAAGCCGAGATCGAATCGACCACGCTGACCACCGCCAACCCAAGCAACCTACCCACCAGCGTCGAGTACGTGGAGAACGACCTGGCCCCGCGCCTGGGCTTGCGCTATCAGATCAACCCTGAGTTCCAGGTGTTTGGCAACGTCAGCCGCAGCATCGATCCACCGGTCACCTGGCAGCTGGGCAGTACCGGCAACCCGTTCCTCTACGATGTGCGGCCACAGAAGGCCACCACCTTCGAGGTCGGCGTGCGTGGCAGCCACGGCATCTTCGATGGCAGCCTGACCTTGTACCGCTCCTGGGTGCAGAAAGAGCTGCTGACCGTGGTCGTGCGTCAGGCCAGCGCCACTCAAGACCAGCTCACCGCCACCTCCAACGCCAGCCCGACCCTTCACCAGGGCATCGAGGCCGGCCTGAACGCGCTGCTCTGGAGCGGCGCCAACGGCGATACCATCGACCTGCGCCAGGCCTACACCCTCAACGACTTCAAATACCGCGACGACGAGACCTTCGGCGGCAACGAGCTGCCCAGCCTGCCGCGCCAGGTCTATCAGGCCGAGCTGGCCTACCGCCAGGCCAGCGGCTTCTATGCCTCGCTCAACCTGCGCGCAGCGTCAAGCTACTACATCGACTATGCCAACACCTGGCAGGCGCCGTCGTACGTGCTGTGGGGCGCCAAGTTCGGCTACCAGGCGCCGAGCAAGAAGTGGGAGGTGTTCGCCGATCTGCGCAACCTCACCGACCAGCGCTACGCCAGTGCGGCCAACACGGCTTACAACGCCAATGGCCGCGACTCGGCCAACTTCTATCCGGGGGACGCCTTCTCGGTGACCACTGGCGTGGCGTTTCGTTTCTGATGGCCGCCGTCATGCATAAGCTACTTCGGCCGTGCCTGATGACCGCCGCGCTGCTGCTCGGCGCCTGCTCGCCACCGCCGCCTGGGCAAACTGCAGGCACGCTCAAGGGCGAGGCGGTGAGCGAGGTGAACGGGGTCATGCGTTACCCGGCCAGCGATTTTGTCGAGCAGCGCGAGGGGATACGCGGCGGCACCTTGCGGGTGTCGGCCGCCAGCGATTCGGGCAGCTTCGATATCCATGCGCTGTCGCACGGCAACATGCAGTGGCTGGGCAGGATTCTGTTCGACTGCCTGGTCTACCAGGCCGAGGACGGCACCCTGACCCCGTGGCTGGCGAAAAGCTGGGAGATCAGCGCCGATGGCCTGACCTACACCTTCCACCTGCGCGACGATGTCCGCTTCAGCGATGGCGAGCGGTTCAACGCCGAGGCGGTGCGGGTCAACCTTGAGCACATGCGTGATCCGGCGACCAAGTCGCCGTTGGCTGCGGCCTATATCGCGCCGTTTCTCACGGGCCGGGTGGTGGATGAGTTCACCTTCGAGGCGACCCTGCGCACGCCCTATGCGCCGTTTCTCGATGTGCTGTCGCAGGCCTGGCTGGGGATGATTTCGCCCAAGCAGATCCGCGAGGCGCCGCGCACGATCGCTACGCGGCCGATTGGCAGCGGGCCGTTTGTGCTCGACAGCTATGTACGCGATCAGGGCGCGACGTTGTCGCGGCGGGGGGATTACCACTGGGCGCCGGCAGCGATCAATCATCAGGGCGCGGCTTACCTGCAACGCATCGAACTCAGTTATGTGCCCGAGGCGATGATCCGCTACACCTCGCTTGAGGCCAACGACAGCGACATGGCCCTGGACGCGCCGCCACAGAACGCCGCGGCGATTCGCGCCAATCCAGACCTGACCCTGCGCAGCCGCATTCGCAAGGGCAACCCGGCGCGCAGCATCACCTTCAATGTCGAGCGCGTGCCATTCGACGATGTGCGGGTGCGCCAGGCCGTGGCCAAGGCCATCGACCGCGATGGCCTGGCGTGGATCTCGGGGTTTGGTGAGTTCCTGGCCAAGGGCGACTTCCTCGCCGTGAACACCCCAGGCTATGACCCGATAGCACGTGATGCGCTGGCCTTCGACCCGGTACACGCCAACCACTTGCTGGATGCTGCTGGCTGGACCGGGCGCGACGCCGAGGGGTATCGCACCCGCGCCGGCCAGCGCCTGCAAGCGACCTTGCTAACCTACGACAACCCGGCGTTCCCGGCCAACGTCTCGGTGGCGGTGCAGGCCGACTTGCGCAAGATCGGCTTCGACATGGTGATCGAAGTGTTGCCGCTCACGCGGGTGATGGAGCTGCGCTATGCCGGGCGGTTCGATGCCATTGGCGGCGGCTACTGGCACACCAATACCGCCGATGGGCTGTTCATTCTCTATCACAGCCAGGCCATCCCCACCGCGCGGATGATCGGCCAGAACGTCGGTCACTTTCGCGATGCGCTGCTCGACCAGTACCTGGGCCAGGCGCGGCAGAGCACTGATCCGCAGCAGCGGCGCACGCTGTATCGCCAAGCGCAGCAGCGCCTGGGCGAAACCGTACCAGCGGTGCCTTCGGTGGAGAGCCAGATGCTGTTGGCTTATCGCAAGGCAGTCGGCGGGGTGCTGTTCGATGGTTCGCACAATGTCCCTCTGTTCACCAGCGTGTGGCTGGCCAAGGAGCAACCATGAAACTTCTGGCACTGGTGCTAAGGCGCCTGCGTGACGGCCTGATCGTGCTGTGGGCGGCTGCCAGCCTGACGTTCCTCGGCATGCAGCACAGCGGTGGCGATACCGCGCTGGCGATTCTCGGCGGCCCGGACGCCATGCCCACGCCGCAGATGCTCGCCCAGGTACGCGCCGAGTACGGTCTCGATCAGCCGCTGTGGCAGCAGTACGGCAACTACCTGGCGCGCTTGGCCCAGGGTGATCTGGGCGAGTCGTATCGCCTGCGCATACCGGTCGGCCAGGCGATTGGCGAGCAACTGGGCGCGACCTTGGCCCTGGCCAGTAGCGCGGCAGTCCTGGCGGTGCTGCTCGCGCTGACTTCGGCGCTGCTGACTACCAACCGTGGGCGGCGCCTGCGGGCGTTGGTGTCGGGCATCGAGTTGGTGCTGTCGGCAGCGCCGAACTTTGTCATCGGCACCGTGCTGTTGCTGGCCTTCGCCTTCTACTTCCACCTGTTGCCGCCATCGGGCTCGCGTGGCTGGCAGTCGCTGGTGCTGCCAAGCCTGGCCCTGGGCTTGCCGGTGGCGGCAGTGCTGGCCCAGGTGCTGCGCCAGTCGCTTGAGCAGGTGCTGGAACAACCCTTCATCACCCAAGCCCGCGCGCGCGGCATGTCCGACACCGGTGTCCGCCTGCGCCATGCCTTGCGCCATGCCCTGGTGCCGTTGGTGACCCTGGCCGGCTATGTGTTCGCCAGCCTGCTGGGCGGCGCCGTGGTGCTTGAACTGCTGTTCGGCCGCCAAGGCATTGGCCGCCTGATGCTCGACGCAACGGCCAACAAGGACGTGCCACTGGTGCTCGGCGTGACCCTGCTGGCCGCCGCCATCTACGTGCTGGTCAACCTGGTGGTGGATGTACTGACCCAGGCCATCGACCCGCGCACCGCGCACAACTGAAATCCCCGTGAAAGGAACCCACATGAGTCAACAAGCAAGCATTACCGACGCCGAACTCGATGCCCGTTTCGCGCCAATCTTTACCCGTATCGCCGCTGGCGCGGTTGAGCGCGAAAAGCATCGCACGCTGGCCCATGAGCCGGTGGCGTGGCTGCGCGAGGCCGGTTTCGGCGCGCTGCGTGTGCCGCAAAGCCATGGCGGGCTGGGTGCCAGCCTGGCGCAACTACTGCGCCAGCTGGTGCGCCTGGGCCAGGCAGACTCCAACCTGCCGCAGATCCTGCGGGCGCATTTCGGTTTCGTCGAAGGGCGGCTGTCGTCCAACGATGCTGCGTCGCAGGACTACTGGTTCGCCCGGGTCGTGGCAGGCGAGCTGTGGGGCGCGGCCATGGCTGAGCGCACTGACAGCACCGGCAATACCGTGCAACTGGCCAAGGGTGAAGAGGGCGATTACCGCCTCGACGGCGAGAAGTATTACTGCACTGGCACCCTGTATGCCGATTGGGTCGCGGCGGTGGCCAACCACGGCGACGAATTCGTCAGCCTGGCCGTGCCAACCCGCGCTCCTGGGGTCGAGGTGGTGGACGACTGGGATGGTTTTGGCCAGCGCCTGACCGGCAGCGGCACCACCCGTTTTCGCCAGGTGGCGCTGCCGCAGCGGCATGTGCTGCGGCGCTTCGCCAAGGGCGAGTTGCGCGCCGAATCCTACTTGACCGCGTTCTATCAGGTGGTGCACCTGGCCACCCTGGCCGGCATCGCCCGTGCCGTGCTGGCCGACGCAGTTGCCTTCGTCCAGGGCCGAACCCGCGCCTTCGGCGTACCCGGCCAATCGAAGCCAAGCGATGACCCACTGGTGCAGCGAGTGGTCGGTCGGCTGTCGAGTCTGGCCTTTGCAACCGAGGCGCAGGTCAGTGCCGTGGGCCATGGCCTGCAAGGGGTATTCGAGGCGGGCCAGGCTGGGGAGGTCCCTGAGCAGTTGTACACCGATGCCGAAGTACAGGCCTTCCAGGCCCAGCAGATCGTCCTGGCGCAAGTGCTTGAGGCCACCACCTTGCTGTTCGAGGTCGGCGGCGCTTCGGCGACCAGCAATGCCCGACGCCTGGATCGGCACTGGCGCAATGCACGCACCTTGGCCTCGCACAACCCGGCGATCTACCGCGAGCAGGCGTTGGGCGACTACTACCTCAATGGCGTCAGCCCCGCCGCCGCCTGGCGTGCCAAACAGGCTGCGGCCAGTGCAGGGCAGGGCGCAGGCGATGAAGCCAGCGCAGTCTGAACAGGAGAACGCACATGACACAGCAAAAGCAGATGAGCCTGGGCATGAATATCTTGGGTTTCGGCTCGCACTCCGGCGCCTGGCGCCAGGGCGAGGCCGCGATCGATGCCTATATCGACGTTGATTACTACCGCAACATCGCACGCATCTCCGAGCGTGGTTGCCTGGATGCGATCTTCCTCGCCGACGGCCCGGCGTTACCGCCGGATGTCGCCAGCCAGGCCGGTGGCCGTCTGGAGCCGACCATCCTGCTCACCGCCGTGGCTGCCGCCACCGAACGCATCGGGGTGATCGCCACGTGCTCGAGCACTTACAACGAGCCATTCAACCTGGCCCGACGGATAGCCTCGCTGGACCACATCAGCGGCGGCCGGGCGGCCTGGAACGTGGTGACCAATGCCGGTGACGCCGCCGCGCAGAACTTCGGCTACGCCGGCGCGCCACTGCATGTCGACCGCTATGGGCGGGCCGAAGAGTTCGTCGATGTCACCCTCAAGCTGTGGGACAGCTGGGAGGACGACGCGATCATCGGTGACCGTGCCAATGGCCGCTTCGCCGACCCGAGCAAGGTGCATACCCTGGATTTTCACGGCAAGCACTTCCAGGTCAAAGGCCCGCTCAACCTGCCTCGCTCGCCGCAAGGCCGGCCGGTGCTGGTGCAGGCGGGCTCCTCCGAAGGCGGCAAGGCCTTGGGCTCGCGTTATGCCGATGCGATCTTCACCACCCAGACCACCTTGCCCGACGGGCTGGCCTTCTACCGTGAGATGAAATCCCGGGCCAGGGCCTGGGGGCGTGATCCGCAGCATTTGAAAATCATGCCGGGGCTGTCGACGGTGATCGGCAGCACCGAGGCCGAGGCGCATGCCCGCTTCGACCAGCTCAATGCCTGGCATGGCGAGCATGGCTTGCTGCAGCAGGTGGCGGGGCGGATCGGTATCGATGCCAGTGAACTGGACCCCGATGCGCCGCTGCCCTGGGCACGGATTGGCGCGGTGGCGGATTTTGAGCGCGGCTCGCACGGTTTTCTGGAAGCGCAGCTGAACCTGGCCCGGCGCGAGAACCTGACCATTCGCGAACTGTCGCGGCGCATCCTGGTGGGTCATCGTCTGGCGGTCGGTACGCCCGAGCAAGTCGCCGACACCTTGGCCGAGTGGTTCCTGGCCGGGGCAGGGGATGGCTTCAACATCATGCCGGACATGTTCCCGTCCGGGGCGCAGGTGTTCGTCGAAGAGGTGGTGCCGCTGTTGCAGAAGCGTGGGTTGTTTCGCCGCGAGTATCACGGGCACACCTTGCGCGATCACCTGGGCTTGCCCAAGGCCGAGAACCAATATGCGCAGATAAAGGTGGCTCAAGCGTCGGCCTGATAACCGCTGCAAGCGCGTAACAGGCACCGCGCCCCTTGTAGGAGCCGGCGTAGCCTGCGATGGGCTGCAAAGCAGCCCGAAACGCTCAAATCCAACCCATTACCCAAGGACCACCGCATGCTCTACCGCCCGCTAGGCCACACCGATCTCCACGTCAGCCTGCTCAGCCTAGGCACCATGACCTGGGGCCACCAGAACAGCGAACCAGACGCCCATCAGCAACTGGACGCCGCGCTTGCCGCCGGCATCAACTTCATCGACACCGCCGAGATGTACCCCACTCCAACTCGCGCCGAAACCTGGACCACCACCGAGCGTTTCATCGGCACCTGGCTGGCCGCCCGCGGCAATCGCGACAAGCTCATCCTGGCCAGCAAGATCGCCGGCCCCTCGCGCGACCCGGCTGGGCAAACGCACATCCGCGACGGCCTTTCGCACCACGACCGACGCAACATCGTCGCGGCTCTCGAAGGCAGCCTGAAACGCTTGCAGACCGACTATCTGGACCTCTACCAACTGCACTGGCCCGACCGCACCACCAACATCTTCGGCGCCCGCGAATACCCCTACGTCGACGACCACCCAGACAGCGCAGCCATCCAGGAAACCCTGGCGGTGCTCGATGAGCAGGTCAAGGCCGGCAAGATCCGCCACATCGGCGTGTCCAACGAAACCCCGTGGGGTGTCGCGCAGTTCCTGCGTCATGGCGAGGACCAGGGGTTGCCGCGCATTGCCAGCATCCAGAACCCCTACAGCCTGCTCAATCGCCTGTATGAGAACGGCCTGTCAGAGTTCAGCCACCGCGACGGCGTCAGCCTGCTGGCCTATTCGCCGCTGGCGTTTGGCGCGCTGACGGGCAAGTACCTCGATGGCGCTCGCCCGGAGGGTGCGCGCTTGTCTTCGGTGTATCGCACCTTCAACCGCTACGACAGCGCCGAGGCCAACAGTGCCATCGCCAGCTACGTCGATATCGCCCGTCGCCGGGGCCTGAGCCCTGCGCAGCTGGCCTTGGCCTTCGTCATTCGCCAGCCCTTCGTGGCCAGCGCCATCACCGGGCAGACCACACTGCTGCAGCTGCAGGAAAACCTCGGTGCGCTCGACCTGCAACTGGACGACGAGCTGTTGGCCGAGATCCAGGCTGTACACCGCCGTATTCCCAACCCGGCGCCATGAACCAGGAGGCTGGATGAACGCAATTGCTCCCGATCCTGCGCTTGCGCGCGTGGCCCTGGCGCCACCCTTGAGCCGTTGGCGGCCAAGCCGCCCAGGGTTATGCCTGGCCTGGGCGGTGCTTGGCCTGTTGCTGCTGGCAGTGGCGCTGCCCGGCTGGTTGGCGCCTGCCGACCCGCTGTTGGCCGATGCCCGTCTGGCCTATCAGCCACCGAGCACAGCGTTCTGGCTGGGCACCGATGAGAACGGCCGCGATGTGCTCAGCCGGTTGATTCACGGTGCACGCCCGTCGCTGTTTATCGGCTTGGCGGCAACTGCGGTGGGCCTCGGTCTGGGCACCCTGCTCGGGTTGCTGGCAGGCCTCGCCCCGGCGTGGCTGGACAACCTGCTGATGCGCGCAGTGGACGTGCTGCTGGCATTTCCCGACCTGCTGCTGGCACTGGTGATCATCACCCTGTTCGGCCAGGGCACCACCAACCTGATCCTCGCCGTGGGGATCGCCGCGGTGCCACGTTATGCGCGCCTGGTGCGTGCGCAAACCTTGACCATCCGCCGCGCAGGCTTCGTCGAGGCGGCGCTGACCTTGGGGCGGCGGCCGCTGGCCGTGGTGCTCAGTCACGTGTTGCCCAATGCGGTACAACCGGTGCTGATCCTGGCCTGTATCGGCCTGGGCAGCGCGATCACGGCTGCCGCCGCCTTGAGCTTCCTTGGTTTCGGTGCGCCGCCTCCGGCGCCGGAATGGGGCGCGACGATGGCGGTGGCGCGTAACTTCATGGCCAATGCGCCCTGGCTGATGGCCTGGCCGGCGCTGGCGATTACCCTGACAGTGATTTCCATCAGCGCCATCGGCCGTGACTGGCTAAGGCGCAGCGAGGGCAAAAGCCTATGAGCGGCTTGGACAACGTTTCACCGTTGGTAGACATCCGCGGCTTACGGGTGAGTTTCAAGGGCGTGCCAGTGGTGCACGGGGTCGATGTGCAGGTGCGTGCTGGACAGTGCGTGGCGCTGGTGGGGGAATCGGGCTCGGGCAAGAGCGTCACTGCGCGCACCTTGGTCGGCCTGACCGGAGCCGGTGCGCAGGTTCAGGCGCAGCGCTTGGCCTACGCCGGTCGCGACTTGGCCGGTTTGGATGAGGCCAGTTGGCAGCGCCTGCGCGGCGGACAGATCGGCTTTGTCATGCAAGACGCCCTCGGCTCGCTCGATCCGCTGCGCCGGGTTGGCAACGAGATCGAGGAGGCGTTGTTGCTGCACACCCGCCTTGGCCCTGAAGCGCGACGCCTGCGGGTGCTGGAGCTGCTGCGCGAGGTCGGCGTGCCGGAACCGGAGGTGCGAGCCCGGCAGTATTCCTGGCAGCTGTCCGGCGGCTTGCGCCAACGTGCCTTGATCGCCGCGGCCATCGCCTGCAAGCCGCGCCTGCTGATCGCGGATGAGCCCACCACTGCATTGGATGCCACGGTACAGGCGCAGATTCTCGCTTTGCTTGAGCAACTGCGCGGCGAGGACAACAGCCTGCTGATGGTCAGTCATGACTTGGCGGTAGTCGCCCGCCTGGCCGATTGGGTCGTAGTAATGCGCCAAGGTGAAGTGGTGGAGCAGGGCAGCGCCGAGCAGATTCTGCAAGACCCTCATGACCCCTACACCCAACGCCTGCTGACAGCTGCGCGAGCGGTGCATTTCCAGCGCTCGGCCACGCCCGCGCTGGCCTTGGTGGAGCCTGCCGTGAACACAGCTAAACAACCGGTCTTGCTTGAGGCGCGCAATTTGAGCAAGGCGTTCATTGGCCCCGATGGGCGTGCGCGCGAGGTGCTGAGCGATGTTTCGCTGCAACTGCGGGCGGGGCAGACCCTGGGCGTGGTCGGTGAGTCGGGATCAGGCAAGAGCACCCTGGGGCGAATTCTGCTTGGCCTGGAGCGTCCGGACCAAGGCCAGGTGCAGTTTGCCGGGCAGGACTGGTTGGCCTTGTCCAACGAGCAGCAGCGCCTGGCGCGCCAGGGTATTCAGGTGGTATTTCAAGATCCCCTGGCCTCGTTCGATCCGCGGTATACCGTGCTGCGGGTGCTGGCTGAGGCGTTGGCTCAGGCCGGAGTGCCGCGGGCCTTGCAGCGTACTGAGGCGGTGGCATTGCTGGAGCGGGTGCAACTGCCTGCGGGCGTGCTCGAACGCCGGCCGCTGGAGCTGTCGGGGGGGCAGCGTCAGCGCGTCGCCATTGCTCGAGCGCTGGCGATGAAGCCGCGGGTGTTGGTGTGTGATGAGCCAGTGTCGGCGTTGGACGTGTCGGTACAGGCGCGGATTCTGGCGCTGTTAGCAGAGCTCAAGGCTGAGTTGAACCTGGCGTGCCTGTTCATCTCGCATGACCTGGGGGTCGTTGAGCAGGTCAGTGACCAGGTGCTGGTGATGCAGGGGGGGCGGGTGGTGGAACAAGGTGAGGCGGGGCAGGTGCTCGGTCAGCCGCGTCACCCCTATACCCGTGCGCTGCTGGACGCGGTGCCGGGGTTGCCAGCGGCGCAGCCGCTGTGGGTGCGGCGGATTGCGGTGTGAGGTGAGAGGTTGCATGGGGCAGTGCTGGCGTCATCGCGGGGCAAGCCCGCTCCCACACCACGATTCGGCAGGTAATGTCCATACAGAACCTCAGCGGGCCAGCGCCGGATTTGGCTTGTAGAACAGAAACAACTTGGTCTCGGCGGTCTTGCGGTAGACCTTGGCCCAGTCCGGCCGCACACTGCGGTCGTGAAAGTACAGCGCACCCCGGGTGGGGTCCTTGAGCTGCTGGTTGAGCGCTTTGCGGGCGATTTCTTTGGCAACGTCATAGCGCTGCTTTTCCTCGACCTGATCAGAGCGCCCGTCGCACCACCAGGAGAACTGGCAGCTCTTGGTTTCCACTCCTTGCTTGACCACCCCGCAGATGGTGTCCGGGAAGCCATCGTGGCCCAAGCGGTTGATCACCACGCTGGCCACCGCACTCATGTCGCGGGCATCCGCCTCCTTGGCTTCCCAATAGATGGTGCGCGCCAGGCAAGTGATGCTGTCGTCCATCGGCGATTGGCCAGCGGGATCGACCGCTTTGACTTCACTGGGGCTTAAGGTCTCGCTCTTTTTCGGCGGTGGCGCCTCCTCGACCACCTTCTCTTCCAGGGCTTGGGCCTTGTCTTCAGCGACCGCGGCCTTGGCGCTGTCAGCGGCATTGAGTGGGCCTGCAAGCAGGGTCAGGGCCAAGCCGAGCAGCAGCGACGATAGGCGCATGGTCAAGCTTCCGAAATGTGAGCTGAGTCTCAGTCTAGCTGCGACTTTTCAACTCAGCGTCAGGCTTAGCATCACCGGCAGGGTCAAGGCTGCAGCGACCGTCTGCAAGGCGATGATGGTCGCCATCAACGGCGCATTGCCGCCCATCTGCCGGGCCATTACATAGGACGATGAGGCGGTCGGTAGCGCCTGGAACAACACCGCCACCACCGCCGCCTGGCCGCTCAGGCCGAGCAGGCGGCACAAGCCCCAGGTCGTCAACGGTAACACCAGAAACTTGAACAGCGACGCCGCCAGCAGCGGCCGGACCTGTTGCCCCAGGCGCGCACCACCCAGCGCTGCACCGACACACAGCAGCCCCAGGGGCAGGGCGGCCTGGCCGAGGGCCTTGATGGTCGGCTCCAGCCCCGCCGGCAGGCCAACCCCGGCGACCCGCAGCAATAGCCCGCCGGCACAGCCGATGATCAGCGGGTTGGCGAAGATCGCCCGCAGTACCGTGGCAGGTGAGCTGTGGCGGGCACTGAATCGGGCAAACACCAGCACGCAGAGCAGGTTGACCAGCGGCACGATGGCAGCATTGGCCACGGCGGCCAGGGCGATCCCGGCGCTGCCGTAGATACCGGCGGCCAAGGTAGCGCCGATGTAGTTGTTAAAGCGCACGCCGCCTTGGAACACCGAGGTGAAGTCGGCGCCGTCATGGTTCACCGCCCCCTGATACAACACCAGCAAGGCCGCGCCCAGCAAGGTCGACAGCATCAGTACCCCCACCATGCCCAGCACCGGTACTCCATCGAGGTTGGCAGTGGCCAGGCCGTGTAGAAACAGGGACGGCAGCAGCACGTAATAGCTCAGGCGCTCAGCGCCAGGCCAGAAGCTCTCGGCGAGAAAACCCCGCACTCGCAGCCAGGTGCCAAGGGCAATCAGCAGGATGATCGGCACCAGTGTGGTCAGCAGCAGCTCAAGCATGGGCGGGGTTCCGTGGTCGGGTACCGGAGCAGCCTACTGCGTGCAGTCAGCAGAAAAAAACGTTGTTTTCTGCATCCATCGTTGAGAAAAACTTCATGTAGCGTCAAGAGCGGTCTTGAGCACTGCACTCAGGTGCCGTCGTTGGCTCTTGTCATGCTCCAGCAACACCATGCGCCGGGTCAGTTGCGGTTCGCCGAAGGGCAGCCGGGTTGCAGCGGGCAAACGCTCCAGATCATCGTCGGCGATCGGGATGATGGCCACACCCAGGCCCATCGCGGCCATGCGTGCCAGGGCCTCCTGGCTGTCCAATTCCATTTGCTCGTTGACCTGTAGGTGCTGCTTGCGCAGCTCTTGTTCGATCTGGCGGCCGGCCCAGGCGCGCTTGTCGAAGCGCAGGAACGGCTGGCTGGCGAGCAGTTGCGGCAGGCTTTGGCCTGCCAGTTCGGGGCTGGCGATGGCCCAGAAACGGTCTTCGAACAACGGCGTATAGCTCAGACACTGCGGATACGGGCTGACCGGTTCGGTGGTGATCGCCGCATCCAGCTCGCCGTCCTCGACCCGCCGTGCAAGCTCGGCCGACATGCCCGAGACCACGCTGACATGCAGCTGCGGGTGATGGGCCTTGATCCACAGCAGGGCCTTGGGCAGGCGCCGGGCCAGCACGGTGTGGATCGCGCCGATGCGCAGGCGCCCGCGCAGGCTGGGGCCGCTGGCCAGGGTGTCGGCCAGTTCGTCATAGGCGCTGAGGATGCTCTCGGCGCGGGCCACCGCCAGTTGCCCGGCTTCGGTCAGCATCACCTGGCGGCGACTGCGGTCGAACAGCTCCACCTGCAGTTCATCCTCCAGGGTCTTGATGTGCAGGCTGACAGCCGAGGGCGTAAGGCTGAGCAGATCGGCGGCGCGGGCGAAGGTGCCGTGACGGGCGATGGTCACCAGGGTGCGCAGGGCTTTGAGGGACACGCGGGCAGTGCTCCAGCAGCGGGGGTGGGGCAACGCTACAAGCTTGCGGTGGCGGGCCGCAAGCTTTGCGGGTGTGTCAGCACCGGCCGCTTCGCAGCAGTTGATCTGATCGGGCCTATGGGGGGCTGGACAACGGGCATGGAATGGCTTCTGGCTGCATGCCTTGCCTTGTTGGCTGAGAGCATAGCGCCATGGGTGCCCTTGCTGGGTACACGTGCAACCAGTTAAGGACTAACTGATGAATCTTGATGTGCACTTTGTCTATTACCGCAACTTCCGCTTCGACGGCAAATTCCACGTGCGCTGTATCGGAGCTGGCCTGGAAAAGGTCAAGAGCATTCGCTACGAGCTGGAAAAGAGCGGGCCTGATGGACCACGACAAGTCGATGCGATGTCGGTGTACTCCCAAGCCCAAAGTGGTGTGCTGAGCGACCATGGCTGCCCTGCGCTATTGCGCTGCGACGTGGCAGCCGGAACCTACACGATCAAGCCGCGTGTCACGCTGCGCGAGGGCGTGGCAGATGTGACTGTCGATGGCAGTGGTGCGGTCGTAGTCGCAGCGTTGCAGGTTGTTATCGATGAGGGAGAGCTGAGCAGGGGGATATTCGACACTGTTCCTCTGCCAAGTACAGCGTCCAGGCGGCGGCGTTCGGTTGCCGATGAACCTGCTATCGATCTGGCGGGCGAGGCGC
Organism: Pseudomonas sp. Je.1.5.c; assembly: GCF_051129895.1. Taxonomy (NCBI): domain Bacteria; kingdom Pseudomonadati; phylum Pseudomonadota; class Gammaproteobacteria; order Pseudomonadales; family Pseudomonadaceae; genus Pseudomonas; species Pseudomonas sp. Je.1.5.c. Next base: position 66,032 of record NZ_JBCPSP010000001.1, on the reverse strand, counting down.
CCAGGGTGGTCGACCCGTACGCTGAAACGCTGGAGCCGTTTCCTGATTTGCCGCCCGGCACGTCTTATCCGACGCTACTGGTCAAATTCGTCGAGGGCGGCTTCGACCGACTGCTGGCTGAGCTGGAGCCAGGCTCAGGCTCGCGATTGGTCGGCCTGTGGCCAACACTCAAGTCAGTGATCGAGCTGCAGCCTTTGCTGGCCCCGCAGGAGCGCAATGACGACAAGCTGCAGGCGCTGCGCAACTACTGCTACCTCAAGCAACCCGCAAGCATGCTCAACGATACCTATGCCGCTTTGCTCAAGACCCTGGCGGCGCTTGAGTACGTCGAGACACTGCACTTCGTCCCGGCGGCTGTCGCCTCTGCAGGGGTGTTGCTCGCCGGCGCTGCGGCTGCGTTGGCAACCTTGATTACTGGGGCTGCAGTAGTGGCGGGCAATCGGGCTTTTGACGATGCACAGCCAACCCCAGACTTCGAGCCGTTGCAGCACTATCTGGATGAGCCGGGCCCGCGCTATCGGGGTATGAATATCCGCAAGGCATGGGATAAGCAGGTAAATGGAAAGGGTGCGCGTGTGCACTTTTCTGATGGCGGTCTGTTCCCTAACCACGAAGACCTCAAAGGTAACCCTAAGCTGAAAATTGTCACGCTGCAGCCTAACGGTGATCCCCGTCATGGCACGAAATCAGTGGGGGTTTTGCTCGCTACCCCTAATGGCTTTGGCATGACCGGCATTTGCCACGCCGCTGAATTGTACCTGTACAACAATTACGCCAAAGATGAATCAGGCCGCCACCAGACCCCGAAAGACCTGCTGCGTCACGTCGAACCCGGCGATATCGTGGCGATCAATCGCCAATCGGCGCATCTTGATGCGCTAGGCGTTTTTTTACCTTCGATCCATGAGCAGGCGTGGTGGGACGCGGCCAAAGCACTGACGGAGCGCGGTGCCGTGGTGCTCTTCGCCGCAGGAAACGGTAGCAATGAGACCGACGCCATCAAAGGCGTTACGAGGGGTTACGGCGTCAATCTCTCGCAATGGCGCTATTTTCGCGAGCATGGTGAGGCGGATGCAATCCTGGTTGGGGCCAGCCAGTCATGGGATGGCAAACCCCATCAATACTCGAATTTCTCCTATCCCTACCGAATGCTCAATTCCTGGGGCGACAGCGTGGCCACCCTCAGTGGTGGCGACCTGCAAGACAAATCGGCGGATGAGCGTGACTACAGCAGAAATTACGGTGGCACCTCCAGCGCTACGCCGTTGGTGGCTGGGGCGCTGAGCTTGATTCAGTCGTATGCGATGGAACAGCATCATGTCTACCTCAATGCCGACCAAATGCACCTGCTGGTCATGGCTTCAGGCCACAAGGAAGCGATCTTGCCGCACAGCGATGTCCTGCCCATGGGCGCGCGGCCCGATGTGCAGCGCGCCTTGCAGTTGCTCGATCGGATCCTCGGCGGCGGGCGCTTCCATGCGCCCAGGGATGAGCTGTAATCAAACCCGGAACTGATCCATCAGCCCTTGCTGCTGGTTGGCCAGACTGTTCAGCGACTGGCTGACCCGCGCCGATTCGTTGGCCTGGCCTGACAGCGATTCGGTGACATCGCGGATGGTCGCCACGTTGCTGTTGATCTCCTCGGCCACCGCGCTTTGTTCTTCGGCGGCCGAGGCGATTTGCAGGTTCATGTCGGTGATTACCGTTACCGCCTGGCCGATGCGCTGCAGTGCGGTGACCGCCTGGCCAACCTGTTCGACACCGCCCTGGGCCTGGCGATAGCTGCTGTCCATGGCGCCGACCACTTCCTGGGTGCCAGCTTGCAGGGCTTCGATGACCTGGCGGGTTTCTTCCACCGACTCCTGGGTGCGGCGGGCGAGGTTGCGCACTTCGTCGGCGACCACGGCAAAACCGCGCCCGGCTTCCCCGGCACGGGCCGCTTCGATCGCGGCGTTGAGCGCCAGCAGGTTGGTCTGCTCGGCGATCGAGCGGATCACTTCGAGTACCGAGCCGATCTTCTCGCTGTTTTGCGCCAGGCCTTCGACCTGGCCCATGGCACTGCTCATGTCGGCGGCCAGGGCATCGATGCTGCTGGTGGTACGGTCGATCACCGCCAGGCCGTCGCGGGTTGCCTGGTCCGCTTCCCGTGCCGCTTGGGCGGCCTGGGCGGCGCTGCGGGCGACGTCCTGGGCAGTGGCGCTCATCTCGTGCGAGGCGGTAGCCACCTGGTCGACCTGGCGATACTGCTGCTCCATGCCGGCGCTGGTCTGGCTGGCGATCGCCGCCGACTGGTCAGCAGTACCGCGAGCGGCTTGCACCGAGCGTTTGACCTCGGCAATGGTCGGTTGCAGTTTGTCCAGGAAGCGGTTGAACCAACCGGCCAGCTCACCCAGCTCATCGCGTTTGTCGTATTGCAGGCGGCGGGTCAGGTCTCCTTCGCCGCTGGCAATGTCCTTGAGCATGGCTGCCACGCCAAGGATTGGCCGGGTTACGCCACGGGCCATCAGCCACACCAGCAACAAACCGGCAATCGCCGCGGCCAAGCCCAGGCCCAGTTCCAGCAGGGTGCCGCTGGTATTGAGGGCATCGAGTTCGGCTTTGAGCGCCTCGGCAGGGCCGGTGAGGGCGCTTTCCGGTACGTCGAGCAGCACGCCCCAAGGCTTGGCATCCGGGATCGGGGTGAAGGCGGCCAGCACTTTCAGGCGTTGTTGATCGTGGAGGATCTGCAACTTGCCCTCGGCCAGCTTGCGTACCAGCTCTGCGCCTTGGCTGCGGTCGACCTGGTCGAAGCGCTGGGCCAGTTTGCTGGCATCGGCACTGTAGCCAGCCAGCAGGCCCACTGGGCTGAGGATGCCGACGGTGGTGCGCCCGTCATAGAGGTTGCGGCTGGCGTCCTGGCTGAGCGCTTGCAGGCTGTTGAGGTTGATGTCGATGGACAGGGTAGCGATGACCTTGCCCTTGACCGACAGCGGGAAGACGATGCTGGTCATCAGCACTTGCTGGCCGTCGATGCTATAGAAGTACGGCTCGACCACGCAGACCTTGCCGGTGCTGCGCGGGCATACCCACCAGGTGTTGGCCGGCTGACCGCTGGGGCCGACTTCAGTGTTGGCCATGTCCGCTTCCGGCAGGGCCATGGACGTCAGCTGACCGGCGCGCGGCTGCGACCAATACAAGGCGAATCGCCCGGTTTCGTTACTGCCCAACTCGCTTTGGCCGGCGAACAGGCTGTCTTTGCCGTCCAGTGCACCGGGTTCGAACACCAGCGACAGGCCGAGCAAATCCGGGTTGGCCTGCAGCGCCGCGCGCACCTGGGCGGTCATGTCCTGGCGCAGGTCAAAGGCGTCGAGGAAGCGTTTTTCCGCCTGCTCGCGCAGGAACAGCACCTGGCGGGCGAAGCCTGCGCCGTACTGGTAGGCATCCATGAACTGGCGGCGAATGTTCAGGGCTTGTACTTCACCCTGCGACTCGATGCGGGCCTGGGCCGATTCGGAGAGCATCTTCATGCTGCTCGCCTTGACCAGGTCGGAGCTGTGGTCCATGCGGTACAGCGAGAGGCCGACCAGCAAGCTGACGATGCCTGCCAGGCACAGGCCGGCGAGCAGGGTGATCTTCCACTGGATAGACAGTTGTCGCAAAGGCATTGGCAAATCCCTTCTAATAATTCTGGGGCTGCCGACTGTGTCGGCGTCTGCCTGTTTTTCTTTATTCAAACGTTCAATATAAAAGTCGTATTGCCAAGCGACGCCGATCTACCGTCAATCGAAATAGTTACAAGCGGCCACCTTGAGCGCTTTGACAAGCGCGCATGGCTGCTTCAGAGTGTGCGCCCTTCATAACAATATCCCCTGGTCCGGCCACTGCTTTGGGCAGCTTGTCGCCGGAACCGTCGCTTTTTGTCTGTCGTAAACGAGGTAAGCCACACCATGAATGCAGTCATTGCCGCGGTCGGCATCATGCTGATATTGAGCCTGTCCCGCGTGCATGTGGTCATCGCCCTGATCATTGGCGCCCTGACCGGTGGCCTGGTCGGCGGCCTGGGTATCGAAGGTACGCTCAAGGCGTTCAATGGCGGCCTGGGTGGTGGTGCGACGGTGGCCCTGTCTTATGCCCTGCTCGGTGCGTTCGCCGTGGCCATCGCCAAATCAGGCTTGGCCCATGCCTTGGCCGATCGCGCCTTGGCGATGATCGATCGGCAAGGCCACAGCAATGGCGGCAAGGTCAAATGGCTGCTGATCGGCCTGATGCTGGTGGTGGCGATTTCCTCGCAGAACATCCTGCCTATCCACATCGCTTTCATTCCGCTGCTGGTACCGCCACTCCTGTATGTATTGACGCGCCTGCGCATCGATCGGCGCTTGATCGCCTGCGTGATCACCTTCGGCCTGATCACCCCTTACATGTTCCTGCCGGTCGGTTTTGGCAACATCTTCCTCAATGAAATCCTGCTGGCCAACGTCGCCCGTGCCGGTGTCGATGTCAGTGCGGTCAATGTCACCCACGCCATGGCCATTCCTGCGGCCGGCATGCTGGCTGGGTTGTTGCTGGCGGTGCTGTTCAGCTATCGCAAGAAGCGTGATTACGATTTGGCAAAAATCGAGCAGGTCGAGCAGGTCAGCGTCAGCTACAACCCCTTGACCCTGCTGGTCGCGCTGGGGGCCATCGGTGCGGCGTTCATCATCCAGCTGTGGTTGGACTCGATGATCATCGGCGCCATGGTCGGCTTCTTGATCTTCTCGCTTTCAGGCATCGTGCGCTGGAAAGACACCGACGACCTGTTCACCGAGGGCATGAAGATGATGGCCATGATTGGCTTCATCATGATTGCCGCTTCAGGCTTTGCTGACGTGATGAAAGCCACTGGCGAAGTCAAAAGCCTGGTGGAAACTTCAGCGCAGTGGATCGACCACAGCAAGGGCATCGGTGCCTTGCTGATGCTGTTGGTGGGCTTGTTGGTGACCATGGGCATCGGTTCTTCGTTTTCCACCGTGCCGATTCTGGCCGCGATCTTCGTACCGCTGTGCGTGCAGTTGGGCTTCGACCCGATCGCCACGGTGTGCATCGTCGGCACTGCCGGCGCCCTGGGCGACGCGGGTTCACCGGCATCGGACTCGACCTTGGGGCCTACTTCGGGGTTGAACGTCGATGGCCAGCACCACCACATCTGGGACACCGTGGTGCCGACCTTCATCCACTACAACCTGCCGCTGCTGGCCTTTGGCTGGATAGCAGCGATGGTGCTGTAAGGTGAAAGCGAGCGTCAGCCTTTGTTGCTGAACGGCGAGATGCGGTTAAGGACGGTACTGCCGTCCTTGCTGCGGGTCAGGTAGACCGGCAGCACCTTGGGCAGGTTGTCTACCAGGCGGCTGACTTCGCGGGTGTTGTAGACACCGCTGACGCGAATCGTGCCGGTGCTTTCATCGGCCAGCAGCAAAGGTTTGTCCAGATAGCGGTTGATCACCGGCAGGGCCTGGGACAGGCTGAGGTTATCCAGGATCAACTTGCCGTTACGCCAGGCCAAGCTGTTGTCGTAATCGTCGCTTTGCGCCAACTGCGGCTCGAAATCGCCCAGGTGATAGCTGGCCTGCATGCCGGGGCCAAGGCGATAGCCACCCTCGGCACCGTTGCTGCTGACCAGCACCGAGCCTTCCACCAACGTCACTTTGACCTGATCCTGATACTTCCACACGTTGAACTGAGTGCCAGTGACCCGGGTCTGGCCGTGACCTGCTCGGACAATGAACGGGTGGTTGCTGTCGTGGCTGACCTTGAAGAATGCCTCACCCTTGATCAAGGTGACCTGGCGTTGGTCCTTGAAATTGAAGTAACGCAATTCGCTGTTCAGGTTCAACTCGACCACGCTGCCGTCACTGAGCCTGACCTGTTGCTGGCGGTCACTGGCCTCGAAGTGCTGATAGTGATTGGGCAACCAGCCTTGTTCCCAGCCGACCCAGCCAGCCAGGGGCAGCGCTAGCAAGGCAAGCGCAGCGGCCGAGGCCAATGGCCGCCAACTACGGCTGGGGCGAGGGCGGCGTGCGGCAAGGTCGACCACTGGCGGGTGGCGTGGCAGCAGGTCGGCGGTGCACCAGATGTCCTGCATCGCCCGGTATTCTTCGACATGCCGAGGGTCTGCCGCCAACCACTGATCGAAGGCCTCGCGCTCAGCCGCCGTGCAGTCTTCGGCGTTCAGGCGCATGCACCAATGCGCGGCGGCATCGGTAATGGCATCTTCTTCATTGGGGCTGAGGCGGTCTTGGTTCATTGCGGCTCCCGGTTTTGCGCATTCTACCCTTGCAGGGGGGGTGCCGAGAACCGAGATAATGGCGAATGACTATCAGATACGAGATTTTTCGTCGGTTTTATGGGTGTTTTCCTACAGCGCAATGAGTGCTGGACGGGTTGCCAGCACTCATTTTGTTTGCGTATTGCAGGCTCAGCCCAGTTCCAGCCAGATCGGCGCATGGTCCGACGGCTTTTCCATCGCACGCAGGTCGTAATCCACGCCTGCGGCTTTAAGTCGCGGCAGCAAACCCTGGGAGGCCATGATCAGGTCGATGCGCAGGCCGCGTTTGGGTTCGTCTTCAAAACCGCGGCTGCGGTAGTCGAACCAGCTGAAGCGGTCGTCGACGTCCGGATGCAGGTGGCGGAAACTGTCGATCAGGCCCCAGCCCTTGAGGCGTTCCATCCATTCACGCTCTTCAGGGAGGAAGCTGCACTTGCCGGTCTTCAGCCAGCGTTTGGCGTTGTCGGCACCGATACCGATGTCGCAGTCCTGCGGCGAGATGTTCACATCACCCATCACCACCAGTGGCTGCTGGTTGTCGAACTGGCTTTCCAGCAGCGTCTGCAGATCGCTATAGAAGCGTTGCTTGGCGGGGAACTTGGTGGGGTGGTCACGGCTTTCACCTTGTGGGAAGTAGCCGTTCATGATGGTGATGGGCGTGCCATCGGCATCAGCGAAGGTGCCCCAGATGAAGCGGCGCTGGGCATCTTCTTCATCGCTGGCAAAACCTTTGACCAGCGACAGTGGCGCTTGGCGCGAGAGCAAGGCGACGCCGTAGTGGCCTTTCTGGCCATGAAAATGCACGTGATAGCCCAGGGCCTGGACCTCAGCCAGGGGAAACTGCTCGTCACTGACCTTGGTTTCCTGCAGGCCGATCACATCGGGTTGATGCTTCTCGATCAGTGCCGCCAGCTGGTGCGGGCGGGCGCGCAGGCCGTTGATGTTGAACGAGACGATCTTCATGGCAAGCCATTCCTGGTAAAAGCGGCGATGCTAGCCGACATCGGCCCCGGCCACCAGCATGGCGGCCAATGGTGGACACTGCTAACGTGCTTGGTGAGGTGAACCAAGCAGTGCTGATGCACCTCCAAGGCGCGTATGCCTAATTCAAGGAGGAGTGTCTGCAATGCCCGATCAAACCCCTGTTGCGGCCCGCATCTGTCAGCTCGACGAGGGCTACAGCCGCGAAGTGCGCTCGCTGCTGTATCACGCCTATCGACACGAGCCGACCTTTGCCTACCTGTTCGAGGCCCAGCGCCCGGGCTACGAGCGGCGCTTGCGGGTCATGGTGCGTGAGTGGGTACGCCAGCACTTTTATTTGAAGCTGCCAGCCATTGGCCTGCTGGTCGAGGATCGCTTGGCGGGTGTCGCGCTGATCGTCCCGCCATTGCGGCGCTTGGGCGTGGCTGACAGTTGGCTGTGGCGTCTGCGCATGATCCTTGGCACCGGGGTGCGCTGCACGCGGCGTTACCTGGATTACCAGGCGGCGTTGGCGGCGTGCCTGCCTTCTGACCAAGTGCACGTGCTGCCCTTGCTGGGGGTGCATCCACAGTTCCAGGGCCAGCACCATGGTGAGCAATTGTTACAGGCCGTGCATGATTGGTGCGCCGACGATCCGCATACCCAGGGCGTAGTGCTCGATACCGGCAACGCCCACTACCTGGCGTTCTATCAACGGCAGGGCTATCAGGAGATTGGTGAAATTGCTGTAGGACCAATCCGAGAAAGAGTGTTCTTTCACCCGAATCCTTTGTCATCAAAGTCAGTAATTGCCTGACCTGCAGCCGCAGGCGGCTCCCTTGACGGCCGGGCTCTGGTAGCATGCCCCGCATGACGTATTCAGGACGATTAAGCTGGGGCCTGCTCTTGTTGGCCGCCAGCAGCACAGTATGGGCGCAGAGCGAATTGTTGGTGCGGGTGAAGCCGGCCAACAAGGCGCTCAAGGCCAATATCGAAGGTTATATCGGTAGCCTTGGCGAGCGCGATGAAGAGGCCCTGCTGCGCTTTAGTCGTGGTGCCGAGGAGCAGGCGCGCAAGGCCGCTCAGGCCTTGGGCTACTACCAGGCGCAGATCGATACCGAGGTCAAGCCGCCAACCGATAAAGACAAATCCCCGCAATTGATCATTCGTGTTGAGCCCGGCGAGCCGGTGCGCTTGCGCAACGTGACTGTGCGCATCGAGGGCCCGGCCACTGAACTCAAAGCCTTCCGAATCCCCAGCAGCAGCGCCTTGCGGGCTGGCGAGCCGCTCAACCATGGGCACTATGAAGATGCCAAGCGGCTGATCCAGAACCAGGCCTCGCGCTACGGGTTTTTCAGGGGGCAATTTACCCAGCAGCAGCTGGCGGTGGACCCCCAGGCGGGGGTGGCGGATATCGACCTGGTCTACCAAAGCGGGCCCCGCTATCGCCTGGGCGCTGTCACCTTCAGTGGCGACTCACCGCTGGACGATGACCTGTTGCAGCGCATGGTGTCGTTCAAGCCCGGTACGCCTTATGACTCGCAGCTGATCGCCGAACTCAACAATGACCTGCAATCGAGCGGCTATTTCGAAGGCGTGCGGGTCGACGCTGCGCCCACCGCTGCGGTGGCTGAAGACATTCCGGTGGCGGTCCAGCTGGAAATCCGCAAGCCTCGGACCATGGGCCTGGGCCTGGGCTTTTCGACCGATGTCGGCCCACGCGGCAAGGCTAACTGGACCCGCCACTGGGTCAACCCGCAAGGCCACAGCTATGGCTGGGAAACCGAACTGTCGGCGCCACGCCAGAACGTCGGCCTGTGGTACGACGTGCCGCTCGATCCGCCCCTGACCGACAAACTGCGCTTCGCCGGCGGCTATCAGAATGAAGAGATCGCTGGCACCGACACGCTCAGCAAACTTTTGACGGTAGGTCCTGAGTGGCATAGCAAACTACCGAGCGGCTGGCAGCGGGTGATCTCGCTCAAGTACCAGCGTGAAGAGTACAAGTTGGGCGATGACTCAGGACTGAGCAATCTGCTGATGCCTGGCGTGAGCTTTTCCTACTTGCGCAGTGACAACCGCATTGATCCGCACAATGGCTATCGCTTGCAGTTCGATCTGCAAGCTGCCAAGGAAGGGTTGCTCTCTGACACCAACCTGCTGCACGGCAACGTACTACTCAAGGGGCTGACCACGCTGGGCGAGAATCACCGCTTCCTCGCCCGGGTGCAGTTCGGTGGCAGTGCCACCAACGGTTATCAAAACAACATCCCCCCGTCGCTGCGCTTCTTCGCCGGTGGCGACCAGAGCGTGCGCGGCTACGACTATCAGAGCCTGTCGCCAAAAAACAGCGATGGCGACCGCATTGGCGGTCGCTATATGGTCGCTGGCAGTGCCGAGTACCAGTACTCGCTGACCGAAAAGTGGCGAGTGGCGACCTTTATCGACCAGGGCAACTCGTTCAATTCGCTGGAGCTGCCGAGTCTCAAGACCGGTGTCGGCTTTGGCGTACGCTGGGTTTCGCCGGTTGGGCCGTTGCGCCTGGACCTGGCCAAGGCGTTGGACGACGACGGTGGTATTCGCCTGCACTTTTCCATGGGGCCTGAGCTGTGACGCGTGCTTTGAACTATGTGTTGTTGACCTTGCTCGGCCTGGTGCTGCTGATCACCCTGGCGCTTGGCCTGGTGCTGGGCACCCAGGCTGGCAGCCGTTGGGTGCTGGGGTTGGTGCCCGGGCTTGAGGTCAGCGACTTTGAGGGCCGCCTGGGCGCAAACTGGCAGGCCAGTCGCTTGAACTGGGTCGAGGGTGGTAGCCGGGTTGAAGTCCTGGCGCCACACCTGGCGTGGTCACCGGCGTGCCTGCTGCGCGCGACCTTGTGTATCGACAGGCTGCAGGCAGAGCGCGTCGACATGGCGTTCGCCCCAAGTGAAGCGCCGGCGGACAGCGGCCCGATCCAACTGCCCGGTTTGCGCTTGCCGTTGGCGATCGAGCTGGGCGAGGTCAAGTTGGGCCAATTACGCCTGGATGGCAGCGACCTGCTGGGCGACTTGCAACTGGCCGCTCACTGGACAGCCAACGGCTTGCGCATCGACAGCCTGCAGGTGCAGCGCGAAGACCTGCACCTGAGCCTGCAAGGTGACTTGCTGCCTGAAGGTGACTGGCCATTGCAGCTTATTGGCAGCGTGCAGTTGCCTGCGGTAGAAGGGCAGGCCTGGCAGCTGGCACTGACCGCCAGAGGCGAGTTGCAGAAAACTCTCAACCTCGACGCCACTAGCAGCGGCTATCTGAACGCCCATTTGACGGGTGAGTTACAAGCGCTGGCCGAGCACTTGCCGGCGAAATTGAGCATCCGTTCCGACGCGTTCAAACCTGCCGGTTCGCTGCCTGACACCTTGCAGCTGAATCAACTGCGCCTGGATGCCAGCGGCGACTTGCGCAAAGGTTACCAACTGACAGGTTCGGCTAATCTGCCCGCCGAGCAGGGCCCTATAGCCCTGGCCCTGGCTGGGCAGGTGGATGCCAAAGGGGCACAGCTTGCCGCCCTTGACCTCACAGCCAGCGAGACCCAGCGGGTCAAGCTGCAAGCCAATGCCGACTGGCAGCAGGGGCTGGTAGCCGATGCGCAGATCGACTGGGTGGATTTCCCCTGGCTGCGGCTCTACCCACTGCAAGAGGCGCCGCAAGTTACCCTCAAGCGCTTCAATGCCCAAGTGAACTACCGCGATGGCAATTATCAGGGCGCATTCAAGGGCGATCTCGACGGGCCGGCAGGTGCCTTCAACCTGGCCAGTCCGTTCGAGGGTGATCTGACTCAAGTGCGCCTGCCTCAGCTGGCCCTGAGCGCAGGGCAGGGCAAGGCCGCCGGCAGCGTGGCGGTACGCTTTGCCGATACCTTGGCTTGGGATGTCGACCTGCAGCTGTCGGCGCTCGATCCGGCTTACTGGCTGGCCGAGTTGCCAGGCACGCTGGCGGGGCCATTGCGCACAAAAGGCGAGTTGAACAACCAGCAATTACAGCTGCAAGCGCAACTGGACCTCAAGGGGCGCCTACGCGGTCAGCCGGCTGTGCTCAAGGCCGAGGCCCAAGGCGCCGGTGAAAGCTGGACCCTGGGCACGCTGGCGGTGCAACTAGGTGACAACCGCATCAATGGCAGTGGCAGCTTGCAGCAGCGCCTGGCGGGGCGTATCGACCTGGATCTGCCGCGCCTTGGTCAGCTCTGGCCACGCCTGCAAGGGCAAGTCAAAGGTCGCCTGGACCTGGCCGGCACCCTGGCGGCGCCGCAAGGCACCTTGACCCTGCAAGGTCAGCAGCTGGCTCAAGCCGACAACCGCCTGCAGCGGCTTGACCTGGATGCACGCCTGGACAGCGCCCAGCGCGCCCAGATCAGCTTGAAGGCCGGCAACATCCGCCTCGGTGACACCTCGCTGGGCAACCTGGATGTCGCGGGCAAAGGGGATATCCGCCAGCAGGCTGTGACCCTGGCGCTCAATGGCCCTCAGCTCAAACTCGACCTGGCCGCAGACGGCCAGTTAGCCAAGGGTGACTGGCGCGGCAGGCTGGCCAGTGGGCGCATTCAGGCCGGTGGGCAGGACTGGCAGCTGCAAGCCCCGGCACGCCTGCAGCGTTTGGCCAACGGCCAGCTGGACTTCGGTGCGCACTGCTGGCGTGCCGGTCAGGCCAGCCTGTGCGGCGAGGATCAGCGCCTGGCGCCGGAGCCGCGCTTGCGCTATCACCTCAAGCAATTCCCGATCGAAAGCCTGGCCCAGTGGTTGCCCAAGGATTTCGCCTGGCAGGGCCAGCTGAATGCGGACATCAATCTGGATATCCCTGCCAGCGGCCCCAAGGGCAGCATTCGTGTCGATGCCAGCGGCGGCACCTTGCGGGTACGTGACGGTGAGCGTTGGCTCGATTTCCCTTATCAGGTGCTGCGCCTGGACAGCACACTTAATCCTCGTCGGGTCGACACCGTGCTGAATTTCCGCGGTGAGCGCCTCGGCGAGCTGGCCCTGTCGACCCGACTTGATCCGCTGGGCAAGAATAAACCGCTGTCAGGTGATTTCCGTCTGTCGGGCCTGGATCTGTCGATCGCCCGGCCATTCGTGCCGATGGTCGAGCGCCTTGCTGGGCAGCTCAATGGCAGTGGTCGCTTGTCCGGCTCGCTGCTGGCGCCCCAGGTCAATGGCAACCTGGCGCTCACCGGGGGCGAGGTGAGCGGTGCCGAGTTGCCGGTCAGCCTCGAGGATTTGTCGCTGCAAGCATTGATCGCCGGCGAGCAAGTGCAATTGCAAGGTGGCTGGCGCAGTGGTGCGGCGGGTCGTGGCCAGCTCAGTGGCAACCTCACCTGGGGCCAGGCGCTGAACATGGACCTACGCCTGCAAGGCCAGCAATTGCCGGTGACGGTCGAGCCTTACGCCGCGCTCGAGGTGGCGCCAGACCTGACCATTCGCTTGGCAGGCGAAAAACTGGCGATCACCGGTAAGGTGCATGTGCCAAAAGGTAAAATCACCGTGCGCGAGCTGCCGCCTTCGACGGTCAAGGTCTCGGACGATACCGTGATCATCGGTCACCAGACCGAACAGGGTGCGCCCCCCATGGCAGTGGCCATGGACATTGACGTCGAGGTGGGTCGGGAAAAACTCTCCTTCAGCGGCTTCGGGCTCACCGCCAACTTGCTTGGCCACGTTCATATTGGCGACAACATGGACACCCGCGGCGAGCTCAGCCTGGCTGATGGTCGCTACCGCGCCTATGGCCAGCGCCTGACCATCCGGCGCGCCCGGCTGTTGTTCGCAGGGCCTATCGACCAGCCTTATCTGGACATCGAAGCGATCCGCCAGGTCGATGACGTTATCGCCGGTATTCGTCTGAGCGGCAGCGCCGAGCAGCCGACCACTCAGGTGTTTTCCGAGCCGGCGATGAGCCAGGAGCAAGCCCTGTCTTACCTGATTCTCGGGCGGCCGCTGGGGAATACCGGTGAAGACAACAACATGCTTGCCCAGGCCGCATTGGGCTTGGGCCTGGCGGGCAGTGCGGGGATTACCGGCAGCTTGGCCTCGGGCCTGGGTATCGAGGATTTCCAGCTCGACACCGAAGGCTCGGGTAACAGCACCAGCGTAGTCGCCAGCGGCAATCTGACCGAGCGTCTGAGCCTACGCTATGGGGTGGGGGTGTTCGAGCCAGCCAACACCATCGCGCTGCGCTACAAGCTGAGCAAGAAGGTTTATCTTGAAGCTGCCAGTGGTTTGGCCAGCTCTTTGGATATCTTCTACAAGCGCGACTTCTGACCAAATACCTTGAAAATGCACTCAGCCCGCCTGGATAACAGCATCGTTATCCAGGCGGGCTGAGTGTACCTGTCTGAACGTGGCTTAGCGCGCGTGCGCTTCTTGCCGACGAATGTTGCCGATCTGGCGCAGGCTCAGGCCGTACTTGTCGGCCAACAGGCTGCGCGACAAGCCGTTGGCACTTTCCTTCTGGATCTGCTGGTTGCGCAGTTGGCGCAGGAAATGATCGGCCTTGGGAATCTCCAGGGCCACGCCGGCAAAACGCTTGATCAAGGCGTCCAGCGCTGCGGGTGGCAGTACGTCAGCCAGCTTGGTGCGTTCTCGGTGCTTGGGAATGTACTTTGGCCGTCCACCATAAGCGCAGGTCAATTGGTAGGCGTTGTCGATGCCGATACAGTCGATCAGGGCCTGCAACGAATGCGGCAGTTGGGTGACGTCGATGCAAGTCAGGTTTGGAAAATCCATGTGAGGCTCCCTCAGAATTGTTGTGGTGGCGCCGCGCTTGGGCATCCAGGACCGGTAGAGCGATTGCCACTGGCCTTGGCCGTGGCTCGGTTCGATTGTCGGTGAGCGTCAAACTCGGCCGCTAGGCGACAAGCGAGCCAGAGGCTGTAGCCTGAGTGAATGCAGCGTGAAGGGAATGAGGGAGCCCTATGTAGGACAACTCCACGGCACCCTGCTGCAGGCCTTGATTTTCGGTGCATGCATTGGACGATGGTGCTCATGGGTAGCACTACCCTCCGGCAGCGGGGGCGCTCGCCAGCCAGGGGCAAAGTGTCGTAGGGGTTGTGCAGGGTGAAAATCGCACGCAGCTGCTAGGCAGCAGGCACGTTCAGCAGGAAATACACGCCTGTGGCCGATGGCGTTGTATCATTGCCGCGGCTCGTTGCGAGCCACATGTCCCTGATGTTGCAAGGAACTTTCCATGACACACGTGCAGCGCCTTAAATATTCGATCCTGATCATCCTGGTGGTATTGGGGCTGATGCTGGGTCTGTCCCATCTGCAAAAGCAGGGGACGATCAGCGAGCAAACCTTCCAGTACCTGGCGATTGCCATCGCGGTAATCGTGGTGGTGATCAATGGGATCTTGCGGCGCAAGGTCAAGCCCTGAACCTGGCCGGCCTACCTTGGCCGGCCATGCGCTCAGCGGGCGGCGGGCTGTTCCAGCACGGCGCGGGCCTGGGGATTGAGGCTGTAGCATTTATCCGAGCCGAGGGTAATCACGCCTTCGGCGCACAGGCGCTTGAGCACTTCACGGACGCTTAGAAACGACAGCGGAATATCCAACTGCTCAAGTTGCGCATGAATGCCACGCACGCCAATGCTGCGGCCATTGCGGTCGGCCGAGTGCAGGGCGTCGATGACTTTGAGCCTGATCAGGCTGGTGCGCAGGCCATAGGTGCGCAGCAGTTCGCGAATCTGCCCGTTACCGACGCGCTCTTCGCCCTCGACAAGCCGCGCAGCGCCGACGTTGCCAGGGCCGTGAGCGGTCTGCAGTGACGCTTGGGAGTTGTACATGTGAATGCTCCTTTTCGTGGACTGTCCCGAATTCATGGGTGCCTCACTTATAAAGACGAATGAGATTGGCAAAACTGCAGTCCTGGATGAAAAAAAATCCAACGCGCCTAGATGAAGACGTTCCAGGGCGTTGCCAGCCGTAAAATTTTCATCGGGCCATTCGTCTGAACGGGATGACTCCAGAATCCGAGGATTGCCCGTGTACCCACTTTCGCGCCCCTTGACTCACCTCTGCCTGGCGGCTGCCCTGGTGGCCAGCAGCATCGTCGCCCACGCTAAGGAAGCCGCAGGCGATGCCACCGCACAGATCCGCCGCACCAGCTTTGGGGTCCCGCATATCCTGGCCAACAACGAACGCGGCCTGGGTTACGGCATTGGCTATGCCTATGCCCAGGACAACCTCTGCCTGTTGGCCAATGAAGTGCTTACCGTCAACGGTGAGCGCTCACGTTTCCTTGGCGCGCAGGGCAAGACGTTCGAGCAGCGCGATAATCTCGATAGCGACCTGTTCTTCACCTGGTTGAATACGCCCATTGCGGTCAGCGGCTTCCTCCAGGCGCAGCCGGCGTCGGTGCGCGATTTGCTCGAGGGGTATGCCAGCGGCTTCAACCGCGCCCTGGGCGAACGCAAGGCCCAGGGCCTGCCCGCCGAATGTGGTGCAGGCGATTGGGTGCGGCCGATCACCAGCCTTGACCTGGTGAAGTTGACGCGCCGGTTGCTGGTAGAAGGGGGCGCCGGTCAGTTCGTCGAGGCGCTGGTCGGCGCTGCGCCGCCTAAACTTGCCGCGCAGCGTCCGGTAAGCGACTTCAGCCTGGCCTTGGAGCGCCAGCAGCGATTTGCCTCGGAGCGTGGCAGCAACGCAGTTGCGGTGGGCTCGCAGCGCTCGGCCAACGGCCGCGGCCTGTTGCTGGCCAATCCGCACTTCCCATGGATGGGCGGCATGCGCTTCTATCAAATGCAGCTGACCATCCCAGGTAAGCTCGATGTCATGGGCGCTGCGTTGCCGGGGCTGCCGTTGGTGAACATCGGCTTCAATCGTCATCTGGCCTGGACCCACACCGTCGACACCTCCAAGCACTTTACCCTGTACCGGCTGGAACTCGACCCGAACGACGCGACCCGTTACCTGCTGGACGGCAAGTCGTTGCCGCTTGCCCGCCAGACCTTGACTGTCTCGGTCAAAGGCCAGGATGGTGCGCTCAGCCAGGTCGAGCGCGAGGTCTACGCATCGAGTTTCGGTCCGGTGGTGCAGTGGCCAGGCAAGCTGGACTGGGATAATCGCCATGCCTACAGCTTGCGCGATGCCAACCTGGACAACTCGCGGGTGCTGCAGCAGTGGTATCAGATCAACCGTGCCGACAGCCTCCAGGCGCTGAAGGCCTCCGTGGCGCAGCTTCAGGGGATTCCCTGGGTCAACACACTGGCAGTGGACGAGGCTGGCCAGGCGCTGTACCTGAACCAGTCGGTGGTCCCGTTTGTCGACAAAGACCTCCTTGCCCAGTGCAGCAATCCAGCGCTCACAGGCCCTGCGGTGGTTTTGGATGGTTCGCGCAGTGCCTGCCAATGGAAGGTCGACCCGCAGGCAGCGCAGCCCGGCATCACCCCGGCACATCTGTTGCCGAGCCTGGAGCGTCGCGATTTCGTGCAGAACTCCAACGACCCGGCGTGGATGGCTAATCCTGCGCAACCGCTGACTGGCTTCTCGCCGTTGATCAGCCGCGATGATCAAGCGTTGAGCCTGCGCGGCCGATTTGCCCTGCAGCGCTTGCAAGGTAAGCAAAAGCTCGGCGTGCAACAGCTGCAGGACATGGTGCTCGATGATGAGGTATACGCCGCAAGCCTGCTCTTGCCCGACTTGCTGAACTGGTGCAAATCAGCCGAGGCTGACGTGGCGGCGCTGTGTGCCAGCCTGAACGCCTGGAATGGCAAGGCCGATCTGGATGCCGGCATTGGTTTGTTGCACTTCCACAACCTCTTCACCGCACTTGCCGAGCATCCGCAAAGCTGGCGTGTAGCCTTCGATCCGGCTGATCCGCAGCACACACCGCGCGGCCTTGCGGTTGAACAGGCGGCGGTGCGCAAGCTGTTGCATCAGGCGGCATTGGACTCTTTGCAGCAACTGGCCGAGGCCGGTGTGGGCAATGACAGTCGCTGGGGGCAGATCCAGCATTCGCTCGATGGTACGCCGGTGCCTGGCGGCCCGCAGGCGCTTGGGGTGTACAACGCGATGTACAGCGTTGCGCAAGGGCAGGGCAAGCGCCTGGTGGTCAGTGGTACCAGCTATTTGCAGGTGGTCAGCTTCACTGAGCAGGGGCCGCAGGCCCGAGGCTTGTTGGCGTTCTCCCAGTCCAGTGAGGCGGGCTCGGCGCATTCTGCCGACCAGACGCGAGCATTCTCGGCCAAGCAGTTGGCGCCAATTGCGTTTACCGAAGCGCAGATCAAGGCCGACCCGCAGTACCGTCAGTACGTGATCAGCGAGCGAGACAAGGCCGCGCTGGCCAGTTCTCTACGCTAGTCAGTCAGCCGCGATGGCCTCTTCGCGCTCAACCGCAACGGCGAAGAGGCCAGGCTGCCTGTAATGAACCCTGGTTATGGTTTGTCTGCCTGTCGCCACACCAGCTCCGAAGTGTCGTAACCCTGCTCACGGGCAATCGCCAACAATTTATCTCGAGTTTCTCCATTGACCGTCGGGGTACGCGAGAGCAGCCAGAGGTACTCACGATTGGGATGGCCAACCAGCGCCACGCGATAATCCTGATCGTGGTACAGCACCCAATATTCGCCCTTGGTCAACCCTGGCGCCAGGCGGCTGAACCAGTTGTCGAACCTGACCCAAAGCTTGTCGGTCTTGCCCGCTTGCTGCGGCTCGGCGACGCCTTGGGCCTCATTCCACTGGCCATCGGCTTCCCGGCAACGGTTGTCGACGCCGATCCGCCCATCCTCGCGCAAGCTATAGCGCGCTTCTGACTGCACGCAGTTGCGCTGGAAGAACATCGGCAACCGCGCCAGTTCGTACCAGGTGCCCTGGTACTGCTGCAGGTCTACCTGCATGGTGCTCGGCGGTTTCGGGTCATCGCTTGAACTTGCGCAACCCACTAAAGCCAGGGTTAGGCATGAGAGCAGCAACGTGGTTCGCATCGACATCGGCAACCTCCTGGAATGGTCTGAGCTGAAAAAAGACCCAGTGTCTGTTGGACGGGGGCTGATGGCAAAAAGTTGTATCGAACGTCAAGCGCGGGTGAAACGGATGATCTGCCTGGCACAATAGGCACCTGTCACAATGACCCCAAACAAGCGCAAGGTTTGCATTGCCAGCACCAGGCCGACGTCAGCATGGGTTTCCACGGCAATGATCGCCATCGCATCCAGCCCTCCGGGGCTGGTGGCCAGGTACATCGAGAGAAAGTCGCTGCCGGTCGCCCGCGCCAACAGCCAGGCGCAGCCGGCGCACAATATGATCAGCACCACTGCCCCGGCTATCATGCTCGGCAACCGACGCCACACGTAGCGCACCGTTGGCCGGTCAAAGCGTAGACCGATATAGCAGCCGATCGCGCCATAGGCGCAAGCCAGCAACCAGGCGGGCAGGGTGATCAGCAGCAGCCCGCTCAGTTGCAGTACTGCACCGAGCACCAGCGGCACTAACAGCGCCCCAGCCGGTAGCTTGGTGCCGAGGGCCACGCCCAGCACAACGACCCCCAGGCTCAGCAGTAGTTGGCCTACTTGCGGCCCCGGCAGGCTGGCGCCAGTGCTGGCTGCAACGCCCGCGCCGCTGGTTGCGCCGAGCAAGTGGCTGACCAGCGCGCCGATCATGACCACGCACACCACCCTGACGTACTGCATGGTGGCGACCACCCGTGCATCGGCACCGTTCTCCTCGGCCATCGACACCATCGCCGAGGCTGCGCCAGGTGCGGTACCCCAGGCGGCGGTAGTAGCCGAGATGCCGCCATAACGCACAGTGCCCAAACCGACCAGCGCGCTCAGCAGCACAGTCAGCGCGGTGGCCAGCAGCATGACGTGCCAAGACTGCGCCAGCGAAGCCAACACGGTCCAGGTCACCGAATGAGCGACCATCAACCCTACGCAGCCCTGGCTCAAGCGAAACACGTGCCGATGCACGCGTAGTTGCGCGCCAGATACGCCAAAGGCTATCGCCACCAGCATCGGCCCGAGGAATAGACCGGCCGGCACCGCCAACCTATGCAGCAACTGGCCGACCCCGCCTGCACAAACGATGAGCGCCAGCCAGAGCAGGATTCGTGAAGGGGAGGCCAGGCCAGCTAAGAAGGTCTGCAAGGTCGATATGCTCCAGAACGCGTTTGACGGAGAAAATTATCGACGTGGCAATTGATCAAGTCTATTTTCTACTTTCGATGAATCGATAACTAAAATTCATGAATCATGGATCTACGCGACCTTACCTATTTTGAAACCATCGCCGAACTGGGCCACCTCGGGCGGGCCGCCGAGAAGCTCAACCGCAGCCAGCCGGCGTTGAGTAAAAGCATCCAGCGCCTGGAGGAGTCGCTGGGCACGCGGCTGTTCCAGCGCGACGGTCGGCGCATCAAGTTGACCGACGTCGGCCAGCTGTTGCTCGAGCGCGGCCGGCAGTTGCAGCTGAGCATTGCCGAAACCGAACGAGAGGTGCGCGACTTCGCCGGTGGCCTGGTCGGTAACATCCGCCTGGGCTGCGCCGCGAGCATGGCCGAGTACCTGTTGCCACAGCTCACCGAATCGTTGCTGCAGCGCGCGCCGCAGTTGACCTTGCAGCTGTCGATCGCCCAAGACGATGTGCTGCGCGAATCCCTGCGCACCGGCCGCCTGGACGCGATCATCTGCCCGCTGATCGTCGATGACCCGCAATTTCGCAGCTACCCGATCCTGGAGGATGAAGCGGTAGTGGTCGCCAGCGCCGATCACCCGGTATTCGGCGCAGCGTTTGCCCTCAAGGATCTGTGTCAGTACCGCTGGGTGCTGCCAGGCAGCACGGTGACCTCCCGGCGCTGGCTCGACAATGTGTTCATCGCCCGCCAAATGCCAGCGCCGCAGGTGCAGATCGAGACCAACACGGTCTCGCTGCTGCCACGTCTGATCGCCCGTACCGGGCTGCTCAGCTTCGTCGCCCGCGAAACCCTGGAACATGGCCAGGGCATGTCGCGCTTGCGCGAAGTGCCGCTGTTGGAAACCACCATGAGCCGTACCGTCGCGGTATCGGTACGCGCCGAAGGCTATCTGCCGCCTGCTGCTGGGGCGATGGTCGACCTGCTGCGCGATAACGGCCGCAGCTTTTTCAGAGAGGATTGATCCGCCTAGGGCTGTCCAGGCGGCCAATGGGTAGCCCTACGGATCGATGAAGGTGCAATCTTACGCTTGCGCAGTGGCTGGCTGCGCAGCTGGCAAGCGCTGCTTAGGGCGCTCTGGCAGCATGGCGCGTTGCAGCTGTTGGCCCACGGGATGCTCGAACGCCAAGGCCTGGTCAACCGGGCGATCCTCGACGATTCGCCCCTCGCTCATCAGCACGACCCGCTGGCAAAAATAGCGCACCAGGCTCAGGTCATGGCTGATCAGGACAAACCCAGTACCGGTTTCACGACGCAGTGCGTCCAGGCGTTGCAGCAACTGCAATTGCAGCACTCGATCGAGGTTGGACAGGGCCTCATCGAGCACCACCCATTGCGGCGAGATGGCCAAGGCTCGAGCGATGTTGGCGCGCTGCAGCTGACCGCCACTGAGCTGGTGCGGCAAGCGCTCGGCATGTTCGGCGCGCAAGCCCATCTGCTCAAGCAACTGCAGCACCCGTTTGTGCTGCGCCGCTTGATTCATTTGGCTCAGGTGACGCAGTGGTTCGGCAATGCTCCAGGCAATCGAGCGCTGAGGGTTGAAGGCGCTTGGCGCATCCTGCAACACCAACTGCACCGCCCTTTGGAATTCGCGGGCCGGTTCGCCGCGAAGCTGGCTGACATCTTGCCCGGCAAACCGCACCTGACCTTGTCGCGGTTTTTCCAGGCCCAGCAGCAGCCGGGCGAGGGTGCTCTTGCCGCTGCCGCTGCTGCCCAGCAGACCGACCGATTGGCCCACCGACAACGTCAGGTCGATGCCATCGAGTACCTGTAGCCAGCCACCTCGGCGCAGCAGGCCACCGGTGCGGTAGCCATGGGCGACTTGGCAGATATCGAGCTGGCTCATGGGTGTCTCCGGCCGAGTATTTGATGGGCTTCAAGCAGGGTGCGCGCGCTGCTGCTGGCTGGGCTGTCGAACAAACCCTGCACGCTCTGGCGTTCAACGATGCGTCCGGCCTCCATCACCACCACCTGATCAGCGCAGCGTGCCACCACCCCCATATCGTGAGTGACCAGCAAAACGCCCAGAGCATGCTGTTCGACCAGTTGCATCAGCAGATCGAGAAAGCGCGCCTGACTCAGCGCGTCGAGGTCGCTGGTGGGCTCGTCGGCTAACAGGAACGGTGTTTCAGCCATCAACGCCAGGGCAATCATCATCCGCTGGAGCATGCCGCCACTGAGTTGGAAGGCGAATGACTGTAATACCCGCTGGCGCTCGCTCAGGCCCACGGCGTCCAGGCATTCGTCCAGCCGTTGGCGCGCGGCGGCGCCGGTAATCCCGCGCAACTTTAGGGTTTCCAGGCCATGGCTGGCCATGTCGCGTACCGGGTTGAAGGCGCTGCGCGGGTTCTGCAGGATTAGGCTGGCCAGGCGTCCGCGTACCTGGTTGGGGTGCAGTGGCTGGCCGTCCAGCGACAGCTGACCATGCCTGCGAACCAGGCCGCCAGGCAGTAAATCAAGTAGTCCCAGGCAACTAAGCGACTTGCCTGAGCCGCTGCTGCCGACCAGTGCACAGACTTCACCGCGGCGCAGCTGCAGGTCGACGTCATCGACCAACAGGCCGCTGCGACCCTCGATGCACAGCCCACGCACCTGCAGGATTGAGCCCACCATCTAGCGCGTCTCCAGGGTCGGATCGAGGCGGTCGCGCAGGGCATCGCCGAGCAGGTTGAAGGCCATCACCGAGAAGAAAATCATCAGCCCAGGCAACAGTAATAGCTGTGGATGGGTCCAGATGAACTCCTTGGCATCGTTGATCATCACCCCCCATTCGGCGGTTGGCGGCGTCACCCCGAGGCCGAGGAATGACAGGCCCGAGACATGCAGCATCATGTGGCCGATATCCAGGGTGGCGAGTACCAGCATTGGCCCGGCAATATTCGGCAGCACATGCTGGCGCAGGCGCATCCAGCGTGAGGCGCCAGCCAGGCGCGAGGCCAGCAGGTATTCGCGACCGCGCTGGGCGATCACCAGGCCGCGAACCATGCGCGCATACCAGGCCCAGTGGGACAGGGCGATGGCGACGATCACATTGCTCAAGCCGGTACCCAGCAACGTCACGAAAAAGAACGCCAGCACCAGGGTCGGGAAGGTCATGAACATATCGCACAGGCGCATGATCAGCAGATCGAGCTTGCCCCCGACAAAACCTGCCACGCCACCGATCACGATGCCCAGCAGTAGCACCAGCGCCAGGGTGAGCATCACGCTGCCCAGCGACAGTCGGGTGCCGACGATCAGCCGTGAGAGCAGGTCGCGACCCAGGTGGTCGGTGCCTAGCCAGTGACTGGCGTCGGGAGGCAACAGGCGCTGGCTGAGGTCGACCAGATCGGGATCGTGCGGCGCCAGCCACTGGCCGAAAACCGCCACTAGCGCCAGCAGGCCGACCAGTACCATGCCCACGACCAGGCTGTAATTACCCGCCAGCGCGGGGTGGCGTAGCCGCGACAACGCCTTCATGCGCTCACCCCTTGCAGGCGGCTGCGCGGGTCGAGCCAGGCATAGCAGACGTCCACCAGCAGGTTACATAGCATCAGCAGCGCGGTGAGCAGCAAGGTAAAGCACTGCATCACCGGGAAGTCGCGATTGAGCACCGCCGAGACGGCAAAACGGCCGACCCCGGGCCAGGCGAAAATAGTCTCGATCACCAACGCACCGCCGATCAACTCGCCGACATGCATGCCGGTGGCGGTGACCAGCGGCAGCCAGGCGTTGCGCAAGATATGATCGCGCCACACCTGGCGCTCGCCCAGGCCACGGGCGCGGGCATAGGTGACGTGACGTTGGCCGCTGGCTTCCAGTAGGCTGGCGCGCAGCAAGCGGGCGTTGATCGACATCGACATCAGGGCGATGGCCAGCACCGGCATCACCAACTGGCCAGCGCTGCCACGCCCCAGTGGCGGTAGCCAGCCGAGCCACAGCGAGAACAGTGCGATCAGCAAGAACGCCAGCCAGAAGTTCGGCATCGACACGCCGAGAAAGGTTACTGCACGCACCGCATGATCGGGCCAGCGCCCCTGCCAGCGGGCCGCCAGCAGCCCCAGTGGCACCGACAACACCAGCGTGCAGACCAGGGCCAGGCCGCCCAGTTGCAGGGTTGCTGGCAGGTAATAGAGCAAGTCGTCGAGCACTGGGCGACCGGTCAGGTAGGAAATACCGAAGTCCAATTGCACGGCCTTGCCCAGCCAAGTCAGGTACTGCGCATACAGTGGCTGATCAAGCCCCAGGGTTTGTCGGACCTCGGCAATGGCCGCGTCGGTCGGTGGGATATGCGACAAGCGCAGGTAGTCCAGTGCAGGATCGGTGCTGCCCAGGTGCAGCAGGAAAAACACCAGCAGCGACACGCCAAGCATGACCGGTACCAGCAATAGCAGGCGCAGGCAGATATAGCGCAGCATCGATCAGTGCTCCTGGGTCGGGGTCATGGCTTCGAACGGCACATCGAACAGGGTGCTGCCGAACTGCACGTTGGCCACTGATGCGCGCCGTACGCTGATCGCGGTGAGGTAAGAAATCGGCAGGTAGACCGCCTGTTCGTGCAACGTGGCGAGGATGAACCGGTACTGCTCGGCGCGCTGCTGCTCATTGGTGCTGGCCAGCACCTGGGCGATGCGTCGGTCCAGTTCGTCCTTGATTGCCAGGCCGCGTTGCGCCATGTAGTCGGCGTGGCCGGCGTAGCGCATGGAGCTGACGAACGAGTGCGGGTCGTAAGGCGCGCCCCAGGTGTCGGCGAAGATCATGCCGAAGTCGCCGTCGCGCTGGCGGCGTACTAATGCGCCGTCTTCCACCGCGCGCAGGGCGATGTGGATGCCAAGCTTGGCCAGCTCACCCTGGAACACTTCGGCCAAGCTTTTTTGCAGCGCACTGGTGCCGAGGAACACCAGCTCAATCGACAGCGGCTCACCGGCCTTGCTGCGCACGACTGCGCCCGGGGCCAGGGTCCAGCCAGCAGCCTCCAGTTGCTTGACGGCCACGGCAGGGTCGTAGACGTAGGGTTTCAGGCCGAGGTCGGCGTAGGGCATGTTGCGCGCGAACAGGGTGTCGGCACGCGGCTCCAGGCCGTAGAGGATCTTGTCGATGATCGCCTGCTTGTCCAGCCCATGGTTGATCGCCTGGCGCACCGCCAGCTCCCGCGTCGGGCCGCGGCCGGTGTTCATCGCCAAGGTCCTGGTGGCCAATGGCGCCGACAGCGCAGTGGCAAAGCCTTGATCGCGCAGGCGCACGAAGGTGCCGGCGGTGATCTCGCCGGCGGCGCCCTGGATCAACTGCAGTTGGCCGACTTGCAAGGCCAGCGCGCGGCTGTTCGGATCGGGGATAACCTTGACCAAGACTTGGCTGTAGGCAGGTTGTGCTCCCCAGTAATTGGGGTTGCGGGCGAAACGGTCGAATTCTCCCAACCGGCTTTCGACCCGCATCCACGGGCCTGTGCCCACTGCCTGGCCGGGTTTGGCCTGCGGTGAGGCGAAGCGCAATGGGCGCACCTGGGCCAGCTCCATGAGGGTCGGGTAGTACGGATGCTTGAGTACCAGACGCAGCGTGAGTCGATCCGCGGCCTCGACATGATCGAGTGTGCTCACCAGCTCCATCCAGCGGTGACGCTGGGGGTTGGCCAGCACCGCATCCAGGTTGGCCTTGGCTGCGGCGGCGTCGAACGGCGTACCGTCGGCGAAACGCACCCCGTCGCGCAGGGTGAAGGTGTAAGTCTTGCCGTCTTGCGAGACCTGCCAGGCGGTGGCCAACCAAGGCTCCAGGGTTCCTGAGGCGCTGTAGCGCACCAGCGGCTCGTAAACCATGGCCTGGGCATACATCTGATTAGGCGAGTAGCCGCGCGGGTCGAGGGGGCCGGCATTGACCGGCCAGGAGTAGCTCAGCGTAGGACCAGGATCGGTGTCGTCGCCTGCCTGCGCGCAGAGGCTTACGGCCAGTAGCAACACGCCCCAGCGGGCGAGCTTTCGTTTACCTGGCTGCTGCTTCACACTGCGTCCCCCACTTCAACGGAGGCGCTAGCCTAGAGAGGTGGCAGGTATGATGTCTAGGCAAAATGATCTTACTGGAAGTAACAAAATGCAACGGATCACCATCACGCTGGACGAGGAGTTGCTCGAGGTCATCGACCGGCGGGTGGCTGAGCATGGTTATCAAGGCCGCTCCGAGGCCATTCGCGACCTGCTGCGCAATGGTCTGCTCGAGTCTGAGCCGCTGGCAGAGGCTGCTCCGTGCGTGGCGGTGGTCAGCTATCTGTACGACCATGACACCCGTGAGCTGCCAAAGCGCCTGAACCAAACCTTCCACGCCCACCACGACCTGACCCGCTCGACCCTGCATGTACACCTCGATGCCGGGCATTGCCTGGAGGTATCGGTATTGCAGGGGGCCAGCGGCGAGGTCGTTGAACTGTCGCGTCAGCTGATGGCTGAGCGTGGCGTGGAGCATGGGCATGTGCAGGTGATGCCAGCGCCGGAGCGCCACTGACCGCGGCATAAATGCTGCCCTGCAGCGACCTCAGGCAGTCGCTGCGCGGGCTGATGGCAACCCTTGTACAAGCGCTGCAATCTGCCGGCAGATTGAGGGCCTTGCCAACGCCAGCCTAGCCCTGGGCGAACGCCGCCAGCCGCTCACCTTCCAACCTATACCGAATCCACTCATCCTGCGCCTGGGCCCCAAGCGACTGGTAAAAACCAATCGCCGGCTCATTCCAGTCCAGCACGCTCCATTCCAGCCGTCCGCACTGGTTGGCCAGCGCTTCCCGAGCAATGAAGCGCAGTAACTGGCGCCCGGCGCCATCGCCGCGTTGCTCTGGGGTGATGTACAGATCCTCCAGGTAGATGCCGTTGCGCCCCAGCCAGGTCGAATAGCTGTAGAAGTACACGGCAAAGCCAATCGCCTGGCCATTGCGTTCGCAGATCAAGCTGCTCACCGTGCTGCCTTCGTCGAACAGGCTGCGCTCGATATCAGCCAGGCTGGCCACCACCTCATGGCGGGCCCGTTCATAGTCGGCAAGCTCGGTGATGAAGGCCAGGATGTGCGCGGCATCGCTGCGCGCGGCGGGGCGGATGGTCAGGCTCATGCTGGGGCTTCCTTGGGTTGGAGATGCTCATCTTACGCGGCAAGGGCAGGGCTTGCCGAGATGTAAAGTTAGCTTGACATGGCGAGCGCGATCGCCTTCAATGTCAAGCACACTTTACATCGAGGGTCCGACCATGGCGCAACGACGCTTCCTGGGCAATTTCATCCTGACGCTGCTGGCTTATGCCGGCTGCGTGCTGGTCAGCAGCCACTACCTGCCGAGCCTGCCTACCGGCGCTGGCAAAACGGCATTGGCCCTGCTGCCGGTGCCGGCGATGCTGATGATGGCCGGGGTGGTCATTGGGCACCTGCGCAGCCTGGATGAGCTGGCCCGGCGCATCCAGCTCGAAGCCCTTGGCTTGGCGTTCGTGGGCACCGCGCTGCTGACCTTCAGTTACGGCTTCCTGGAGACGGCAGGCTACCCGCGTTTGTCGATGTTCATGGTCTGGAGCCTGATGGGCTCGCTGTGGGCAATCGGCGCGGTGGTTGGGGTGAGACGCTACCGATGAACAATCACATCCGCGCCCTGCGCGGCGAGCAGGGCTGGTCGCAGGCCGAGCTGGCCGAGCGCCTGGGTGTCTCGCGCCAGACCGTCAACGCCATCGAAACCGGCCGTTACGATCCCAGCCTGCCGCTGGCTTTTTCCATCGCCAGGGTGTTTGGCCTGAGCATCGAAGAAATCTTCCAGCCAGAACAATCGGTACAG
This sequence comes from Pseudomonas sp. Je.1.5.c, assembly GCF_051129895.1. Classification (NCBI taxonomy): domain Bacteria; kingdom Pseudomonadati; phylum Pseudomonadota; class Gammaproteobacteria; order Pseudomonadales; family Pseudomonadaceae; genus Pseudomonas; species Pseudomonas sp. Je.1.5.c. The sequence continues at coordinate 38,870 of NZ_JBCPSP010000001.1, read as the reverse complement.
TGATGTGTATCTGCAAAATATAAGGTAACTGTACTGGTGGTTGGCAGGCGCTACTCCGCTACTGTGGTTGCACGATAACTACTCCACGCTGCGGAACCACGCCATGCTTGCCTCTCTCGACCTGCTGACTGCCTTTGTGCTTTTTGCTTTCGTGTCCTCGATCACCCCGGGGCCGAACAACACCATGTTGCTCGCTTCGGGGGTGAACTTTGGGGTGCGTCGTTCGATTCCGCACGCCATGGGCATCAGCATTGGCTTCATGGTCATGGTGCTGGCGGTAGGCTTTGGCCTAGGCGAAGTGTTCAAGGCCTGGCCGCCGTTGTACAGCATCCTTCGCTACCTCGGCGCTGCGTACTTGCTGTATCTGGCCTACAAGATCGCCACTTCTGGGCCGATCTCTGCCAGCGGCAATGGCTCGGCCAAGCCGATGAGTTTCCTGGGCGCGGCGGCGTTCCAGTGGGTCAACCCCAAAGCCTGGGTGATGGCCGTTGGGGCGATTACCACCTACACGCCAGCGCAGGGTTATGTCGTCAATGTGATCGTCATCGCGGCGGTATTCGCCCTGGTCAACCTGCCCAGTGTCGGGATTTGGGTGATGTTCGGCAGTGCTTTGCGCAGCCTTTTGCAAAATCCACGTTGGCTGATGCTGTTCAATGTCCTGATGGCCCTGCTGCTGGTGATTTCGCTGTACCCGCTGCTGTTTGTAGAATCGGCGTTTTCCTGATCCCGATGAGCGCAGCCGGCTGATGCAATTGATCCCTTGGTCCCATGATTGCCCTGAAGGCTTCACCCTGCGCGGTTGGCGCTCGCCCGCCAGTGGCCGGCCACTGCTGCACTTTCTTCACGGTAACGGCTTTTGCAGCCTGGCCTACCAGCCGCTGCTGATGCGTTTGGGCGAGCATTACGACCTGTGGTTGAGCGATGTGCAGGGCCATGGCGACAGTGACCATGGCGGCGCATTTCGTGGTTGGAACCGCACGGCTGCGTTGGCCGTGGAGGCTTTCGAGGCGGGTCGAGGCGAGTATGGCGATGTCCCCCGGTATGCCCTTGGGCACAGTTTTGGCGGGGTGCTGACCGGGTTGATCCTGGCCAATGAGCCGCAGCTGTTCGAACGCGCGGTGTTGCTCGATCCGGTGCTGTTCAGCCGGCGCATGCTCGGGGTTATGGGCGCTGCCGCGCTGGTTGGCCTGCACCGGCGACACGCCTTGGCGCGCAAGGCGGCCACGCGGCGCAGCCACTGGCCTGATCGCGCGGCGGCACATGCCTCGCTGCAGGGGCGGGGCATCTTCAAAGGCTGGAGCGACGAGGCGTTGCAGGCGTATGTCGAGCATGCCATTGGCGACTGCGGTGAAGCGGTGGTGCTCAAATGCCGGCCTAGCCGCGAAGTGGAGATCTTCAGCTCCTTCCCCGAGCGTATGTGGACACAGCTGGGCCGAATCCGCACGCCCACGCGGATTCTCTACGGCGAGCAGACCTATCCCTTCGTGCCTCACTCGGTGCGCCGCCTGGCGGCGCTCAATGCGAGCGTGACGGCGCAGCAGATGCCGGGCGGGCATTGCTTCATGCAAGAAAATCCAGCATTGGCAGCTGAGCAGGTAATGGCTTTTCTCAAGCCCTGACGCGCAGATTGAGGGCGATAAAGCGGGCTGGAGGAGGGTGGACTAATCGGAGTGTGCGTGAGCAAGCCTACCTGATGGCCTAAACGGATGCGTTCTATCTGTCCTGCATTGCGTTGTTGCGCTGTGCCGGTGCCTCTCTACCGCTATGCAGTTGCTGAGTCGCTGTCTACCACGGACCGGGCGATCTTGGCCTAGAGTTAGCAGCACGGCGGATAGCCCAATGCAATTATTGGGTGGTTGCCACAACTATTTTCACTGGTGGATGTCATTTTTTGGGGCCGGTAATTTCTATCGGGCGCCGGCAGGCATTTTCAGGAGAGCAAGGCACATGGCAGCACTGCAGAACAGTACGTTGGAAGCAATTGCTAGCAACCAGTCCCAGCTGATCGGCGATTGGATCGCAGCACTGGAAGCCAATGGCGCCGCCCGCAATATCAAAGAGCAGGACTTGCGTCAGGAAACCCGTGATTTTCTCCAACTGGTAGTCGATGGCCTGCGCAGCGAAAGCGGCGGCAACATTGGCGCAGCAGGTTGGGAAGAAACCCGCCGCTTCCTGGAGAAACTCTCCAGCAGCCGTGCCCAGGCGGGCCAGGAGTCGCACCAGACCGCCTACTTCATCTTTGCCCTCAAAGGCCCGCTGTTCACCCTGTTGCAAAGTCACTACCGCGAGCAGCCGGCGCTGTTGGCCGAGCAGCTGTGGGAGGTCTCCGAGCTGCTCGACGCCTTTGGCCTGCACACCATCCGCACCTATCAGAAAACCCGCGAAGGGGTGATCAAGCGCCAGCAGGAAGAGCTGCTAGAACTGTCCACCCCGGTGGTCAAACTGTGGGATGGAGTGCTCGCCTTGCCGCTGATCGGCACCCTCGACTCGCAACGCAGCCAGACCGTCATGGAGTCACTGCTGCAGCGTATCGTCGACACCGGCTCGGAAATCGCCATCATCGACATCACCGGCGTGCCCACGGTCGATACCCTGGTGGCCCAGCACCTGCTCAAGACCGTCACTGCCATCCGCCTGATGGGCGCCGACTGCATCATTAGCGGCGTGCGTCCGCAGATCGCCCAGACCATCGTTCACCTGGGCCTGGACCTGGGCACGCTGACCACCAAGTCCAATCTTGCCGATGCTCTCAAATTGGCGCTGACCCGTCTAGGCAACCGCCCAGACGAGCGAGTGTGAGCCGATGGAGCGTATCCCTATCTTGCAGATGGGCGAGTTCCTGCTGGTGACCATCCAGGTGGACATGCACGACCAACTGGCCCTGCGCCTGCAGGACGACCTCACCGCGCGTATCGACCACACCTCGGCGCGGGGCGTGTTGATCGATATCTCGGCGCTGGACATGGTCGACTCGTTCATCGGCCGGATGATCGCCAGCATCTCCGGCTTGTCGCGGATCATGGACGCCGAAACCGTGCTGGTCGGCATGCAGCCGGCGGTAGCCATCACCCTGGTCGAACTCGGCCTGACCCTGCCAGGGGTGAGCACCGCGCTCAACGTTGACCGCGGCATGAATCTGCTGCGTCAGCGGGTAGGTCGGCCATGAGCATTCGCGACAGCGGCAGCCAACCGGTGCGCCTGGAGCAGGATGTGGTACTGGCCCGACAGCTGGCGCGCAGGATCGCCAGTGACTGCGGCATGCGCCTGGTCGACTTGACCAAGCTGGTCACGGCGGTCAGCGAACTGGCCCGTAACACCGTGGTGTATGGCGGTGGCGGCGATATGGACTGGCAGGTCATCGAGGACGCCGGCAGGGTTGGCTTGCGCCTGGTATTTCGCGACGAAGGCCCCGGCATCGCTGACGTCAAGCTGGCGTTGACCGATGGCTGGACCTCCGGCTCGGGCCTGGGCTTGGGGCTGACCGGCGCGCGCCGGCTGGTCGATGAATTCGAACTCGACACCGCTCCCGGGCAAGGCACCCGGGTAACGATAACTCGATGGACATGAACCTTGCCGCCAGCCTGACCCAGGTATTGCGCCTGGATGATCACAGCCAGGTGGGCCACGCCCGCCGGGTGGTGCAGAAACTGGCCGAACAGCATGGTTTTGATCCAGCCGATGCTGGTCGAGCCGCGCTGGTCGCTACCGAGCTTGCCAGCAATGTGCTCAAACATGCCGAGCGCGGCGAGTTGCATTTGCGGGTACTGCCTCATGGTGACGGGCACGGCCTTGAGCTGCTGGCGGTGGATCGCGCCAAGGGGTTCGATGTACACGCTTGCCTGGCCGATGGCTACTCGACCGGCGGCACCCAGGGCATTGGCCTGGGCGCGGTCAGTCGCCTGGCACAGGTGTTCGATGTGCATGCCGATGAGCGTGGCGCAGTGGTCTTGGCGCGGCTGTACCGCGAGGACGCCAGTGGGCCGGATGTGCGGGTCGGGGTCAGCCAGCATTCACTGCATGATGACCCCGCCTGTGGTGATACTTGGCACGTGACCCTGGGTAAGCAACGACTGAGCGCACTGCTTATAGATGGTCTGGGTCACGGTGAGGAGGCCGAGCGAGCCGCCAAGGCCGGGGCCCAGGAGTTTGCCGGCAACCCGTTCAGTGAGCCGCAAGGCTTGCTTGGCGAGCTGCACCACGCCATGGCTGGCACCCGCGGCGGCGCGGTGGCCATCGCTCAGTACGATGCCTGCGCCGACAGCTTGGCGTTCGTTGGCATCGGCAATATCGGCGCCACCTTGGTGGGCGGCGAACGGCCGCGGGGCCTGGCCTCGCACCCCGGCATCGTCGGGGGTCAATACCGCAAGGGCCAGGTGTTCGACTACGCTCACGTGAAGGGAAATCTGTTGATCATGTTCAGCGACGGCCTGCAATCGCGTTGGAACCTTCAAGCCTACCCCGGCCTGGCCTCGCGCCACCCGGCCGTGATCGCCACCGTGCTGCACCGCGACTTCTGCCGCGGGCGGGACGATGTCACGGTGCTGGTTATCGACCTGGAGACAGTGCATGCCTGAGCCGTCGCCCCACACCACCGCCGAGCAGGCCGCCCTGGTGGCGCGCTTGCAGGCGGAAAACCAGGCCTTGCGCGGCGAGTTGGAAGAAACCAACCAGGGCGTGCTGGCGCTGTATGCCGAGCTGGACATCCAGGCTGAGCAATTGCGCCAGGCATCGGACCTGAAAAGCCGCTTCCTTTCCTACATGAGCCACGAATTCCGCACGCCGCTGGGCTCGATCCTGAGCATTACCAGCCTGCTCGCCGACGAAGTGGACGGGCCGCTGAGCAAAGAGCAGCAGTTGCAGGTGGCGTTCGTCAGCACCGCGACTCGCGAGCTCAGCGACATGGTCGATGACCTGCTGGACCTGGCCAAGATCGAGGCCGGGCGCATCACCATCTCGCCGGCCTGGTTCGACATGCTCGACCTGTTCGCCGCCTTGCGCGGGATGTTCCGGCCGATTGTCGATACCGGGTCTGTCGATCTGATTTTCGAAGAACCACAGGGCCTGCCCCAGCTGTATACCGACGACAAGAAGCTGACCCAGATTCTGCGTAACTTCATTTCCAATGCCCTGAAGTTCACCACCCGAGGCGAAGTGCGGGTCTCGGCCCAGTTGCATGGCAGCGATCAGATTCGCTTCGCCGTTACCGATACCGGCATCGGCATTGCGCCAGAGCTGCTCGAAGGCCTGTTCGAGGACTTCGCCCAGCTCGACTCGCCACTGCAAAAGCGTCTGCGCGGCACTGGCTTGGGGTTGTCGCTGTGCAAGCGTTTCGCCGCCTTGCTGGGGGGCGAAGTGGGGGTGGACAGCGTGCCAGGGGAGGGTTCGGCGTTTTTTGTGATCATTCCATTGGCCATCGCCCAGGAGAGCGTCGATGAACCCTGACATCCGCCTGCTGATCGTCGACGACAACGCCGCCACGCGTTACGCGCTGCGCCGGCGGCTGGCGCTGCACGACTACCAGGTGCTGGAAGCAGGCACCGGTGGCGACGGCCTGGCGATGATCCGCAACGAGCAGATCGATGCCCTGATTCTCGATGTCAACCTGCCGGACATGAGTGGGTTCGACATCGTGCGCCTGCTGCGCGCCGATCCGGCAACCGCGTTGCTGCCGGTGATCCACGTGTCTGCCGCGTCGATCCAGACCGGTGACATCATCACTGGCCTGGAAGCGGGCGCCGACGCCTACCTGGTGCACCCGGTCGATCCGGACGTGCTGCTGGCGACCCTGCGCACCTTGCTGCGGGTGCGCGACACCGAGCGTGCACTGCGCGAGAGCGAAGCGCGTTTTCGTGAGATCTTCAGCAATGTTTCGGCACCGATTGCAGTCTTGGACGCCACCCTCAAGGTGCATGAATGCAACCAGGCCTTCGCCCAGCTGATCCAGGACAACCGCCACCCGGAAACCTTGCGTGAGTGCTTTGCCAGCGATCAGCAAGGCGAATTGGCGCTGTTGCGTCAGCACCTTGCCGATGGCCAGCGCTGGCGTGGCACCTTGGCCATGACCGTGCAAGGCCTGCCGCGGGATACCGAGTGGCAGCTGTCGCCTTATCGCGCGCCCGGCTTGTGCCTGGTGTTCGTCGAGGACGTCACCGAGCACCGCCATCGCGAGCGTTCGCACCTGGCCCGCCTGGATGACGCCAACACCCAGCTGGCCCATGAAGTCGCCCAGCGCGCACGCAGCGAAGCGCAGTTGTTGCAACTACAGAAGATGGATGCGCTGGGCAGCCTCACCGGCGGTATCGCCCATGACTTCAACAACCTGCTCACCGGCATCATCACCAGCCTGGAATTGATCCGCAAACGGGTTGCGGAAAACCGTGTGGAGAAAGTCCCAAGCTACGCCGAGGCTGCCTTGAGCTCGGCAATGAGCGCGGCATCGCTCACCCATCGCTTGCTGGCCTTCGCCCGCCAGCAGCCGCTCGATACCCGGCCGGTAGATGTCAACGAACGGGTGCGCTCGCTGGAGGAGTTGATTACCCGCACCATCGGCGAGCGCATCGAACTGCAACTGCAGCTCTCCAGCCGCCCGGCGATTGCCCTGGTCGATCCGATCCAGCTGGAAAGCGCAGTGCTCAACCTGGTGATCAATGCCCGGGATGCCTTGGCCAAGGGCGGGCATATCTGGGTCAATACTGCCGCGACCTGGTCGCATGGCGACCCCAATTTGCAGGACGGCCCCTATGTGGCGGTGACGGTGCGCGATGATGGCAGCGGCATCGAGCCGCAGTTGCTGGAAAAAGTCTTCGATCCGTTTTTCACCACCAAACCGGTCGGTCAAGGCACCGGGCTTGGCTTGTCGACTATCTATGGGTTCGCTCGCCAGTCTGGGGGGCATGTGGCGATTCGAAGCCTGCCAGGGCAGGGCACCGAAGTGACCCTGCTGCTGCCGGCCAGTACCCAACAAGCGGCCAGTGCTGATCGCGCACCCCAGGTCGACCAGAAGGGCGCCGGCGAGCATGTGCTGATCGTCGAGGACATGGCTTCGGTGCGCCTGTCGGTGGCCGAGGCGTTGGCCGATGCCGGCTATCGCTGCACCTTGGCCGAGACCATTGAGCAGGCGCTGGACCATTTGCGCGAAGACGCAGGGATCGAGCTGTTGCTGACCGATGTCGGCTTGCCGGGGATCAGTGGCCGGGAGCTGGCGGACATGGCCCGCACCTACCGACCGGGGCTGCCGGTGCTGTTCATGACCGGCTACGCCGAGACCGCGTTGGATCGCCAGGCGTTTCTTGGCACGGGGATGGATATGCTGATCAAGCCGTTCCAGATTGGTGAGTTGCTGGACAAGGTGCGGCGCAGCTTGGGGCAGCTGGCCGCAGGATGAAACGTTGTACTTGCTGGCCTCATCGCGGGGCAAGCCCGCTCCCACGTTGCTTGGTTGCCATGTCCTCTGGCGCCTAGTCAAGCATGGCGCCCATGCCTGGCTCCCAGGTTGTTCGCCTCATGAGCCAAGCGTGCGGGCTTGCCCGGCGACAGGTCACCGATCAATGCGTCCCAGCGGCCTTGCTCCCACGTTGCTTGGTTGCCACGTCCTCTGGCGCCTAGCCAAGCGTGGCGCCCATGCTTGGCTCAGGTTCTTCGCCTCATGAGCCAAGCGTGGGAGCGGGCTTGCCCCGCGAAAGGTGGCCGATCAGTGTGCCCCAGCAGCCTTGCTCAGATCGCTCTCGGCCCACTCGGTATAGATACAGGCATCGGCTACCGCCCAGCGTACCTTGACCGTTTCCCCTGGCTGCATCGGCATCCCCGCCGCCGACAAGGCCTTGACCGTCATTTCAGTGCCGCCGGCAGTGACCACATGGCACGTCTGGCTCTCACCCAGGAACAACACCTCGGCGACCTTGGCACTGACCTCGTTCCAACCCGCCGGGAGTGGCTCGCGCGCAGCTTGCTCGGCACTCAAGGCCAGGGCTTTTTCCGGCCGCACCATGATCAGCGCGTCCTGTTCGGCGACCAGCCCTGGGGTCAGGCGAATTGCCAGTGCTTGCCCCTCAAAGCGCCCGGCACCATTGCTGCTGGCCTTGATGCGCAGGAAGTTGGAGTTGCCCAGGAACGAGGCGACGAAGGCATTCGGCGGATTCTGGTAAAGGTCATAGCCACTGCCCAGTCCGACGATCTTGCCGTGGCTGAAGATGGCGATGCGCTGTGACAGGCGCATGGCTTCTTCCTGGTCGTGGGTGACGTAGACGATGGTGATGCCCAGCCGGCGATGCAGCTGACGCAGTTCGTCCTGCAGGTCTTCGCGCAGTTTCTTGTCCAGCGCGCCGAGCGGTTCGTCCATCAACAGGATCCGTGGCTCGTAGACCAGCGCCCGGGCAATTGCCACCCGCTGCTGCTGGCCACCGGAGAGCTGAGCAGGGCGGCGATGGGCGAACGGCTCCAGTTGCACCAGCTTGAGCATCGCATCGACCTGCTTGGCGATCTCGCCAGCGCTGAGTTTGCGGATCGCCAGGGGGAAGGCGATGTTGTCGCGCACCGACAGGTGCGGGAACAGCGAATAGCGCTGGAACACCATGCCGATGTCGCGCTTGTGCGGCGGGACGTTGACCAGCGACAGCTGATCGACCAGGATCTCGCCGCTACTGGGCGTCTCGAAGCCGGCCAGCATCGACAGCGTGGTGGACTTGCCCGAGCCGCTGGAGCCGAGGAAGGTGAGGAACTCGCCATCCTGGATGTCCAGGTTGATGTTGTCCACGGCGGTGAATTCGCCGTAGTGCTTGTTCAGGTTGCGCAAGCTGACCAGGGTCTGGTTGGGCGCGTTGTCTTTGCTCACTGCACTCATTGTTATTGTCTCCGGGGCGTTCAGGCGCTGGCTGGGTTGCGCCGGCGCAGGGCGGCGGCGATGAGCATGACCAGGATCGACAGGCCGATCAGCAGGGTCGAGGCCACCGCAATGACGGGGGTCAGGTCCTGGCGCAGGGTGGTCCACATCTTCACTGGCAGGGTCTGCAAGTTGGGGCTGGCCATCATCACGCTCAGTACCACTTCGTCCCACGACACCAAAAAGGCAAACAGGCCGCCGGCGATCATCCCTGGGCGAATGGCCGGGAAGGTCACCTTGAAGATCGCTTGCAGCCGCGAGGCGCCGCAGATGACCGCGGCGTCTTCGATCGACTGGTCGAACAGCTTGAGCGAGTTGATGATCGAGATGATGGTGAACGGCAGGGCGACGATCACATGGCTGACCACGAAGGCGAACAGCGTGCCGGTGTAGCCAAGCTTGAGAAACAGCGCGTACACCGCCACGGCGATGATCACCAGCGGCACGATCATCGGCAGGGTGAACAGCCCGTAGAGCATCTCCCGGCCAGGAAAGCGCCCGCGTACCAGGGCGAAGGCGGTGGGCAGGCCCAGCGCCACTGCACAGATCGTGGTCAGCACGGCGACCTTGAGGCTGGCCAGGGCGGCCTCCATCCACTCAGGGTTGGAGAAGAACTGGCCGTACCACTTGAAGGTCCAGCCCGGCGGCGGGAATACCAGCCACTGCGACGAGCCGAACGACAGCAGGACGATGAACAGGATCGGCAGCAACAGGAAGGCTGCGATCACCCCGGTGGTCAGGTACAGGCCAACCCGCAGCGGGCGGCCCATGGCATTGGGCGTCAGGAGCATGGCGGCTTACCTCGCGTTACCAACCGGCGATTCCGGTTGCAGCTTCAGGTACAAGTAGAAGAGCACCAGGGTGATCAGTACCAACAGGGCAGCAGCGGCGCTAGCCAGGCCCCAGTTGAGGAACGACTGCACCTGCTGGACGATGAACTCAGGCAGCATCATGTTCTGCGCGCCGCCGAGCAGGGCCGGGGTGACGTAGTAACCGAGCGACATGACGAACACCATCAAGGCACCGGAGAACAGCCCCGAGCGGCACAGCGGCAGGAACACTTTCCAGAAGTTGGTCCAAGGGCTGGCGCCACAGATGGAACCGGCCTGCAGCACCATCGGGTCGATCGCGTGCATGGTCGCCTGCAGCGGCAGGACGATGAACGGGATCATGATGTAGCTCATGCCGATCACCACGCCCGTGAGGTTGTGGACCATTTCCAGCGGCGCATCGATGATCCCCATGGCCATCAGCGCCTTGTTGATCACCCCCGAGGCCTGCAGCAGCACCAGCCATGAGTAGGTGCGCGCGAGCAGGCTGGTCCACATCGACAGCAGTACGATGTTCAGCAGCCAGCGGCCCCAGCCCTTGGGCACCAGGGTGATCGCCCAGGCCAGTGGGAAGCCCAGCAGCACGCTGATCAGGGTCACCAGGCCGGCCACCGAGAAGGTGTTGAACAGCACCCGCGCATAGGCCGAGTTGGCAAACAGCTGCTCGTAGTTGCCCAGCCCCGGCACTGGCTCCAGCACCCCGCGCAGCAGCAGGCCGATCAGCGGGGCGAAGAAGAACAGGCCAAGGAACAACAGGGCCGGCAGCAGGTTGCGGCTGCCACGCCAGCGTTGGCTCAAGCTCGGACGGTGCATGGCCGCTCCTGGTGCGCCGCTGCCGCTGGCGGCACCTTGCGCGTTGTGCAGGGCATTGATGGCGACTTTCATTTGACCAGCCACTCATTCCAGCGGGCAGCGATGGCCTGGCCGTTCTTCGCCCAGTAGGCGAAGTCCAGCGTCACCTGGTCTTGAGCGTAGGCGGTCGGCAGGTTGGAGGCGAGCTCGGGTTTGAGCTGGCTGACGCTGTCCAGGTTGACCGGGGCGTAGGCCGTCAAGTTGGCGAACTCGGCCTGGCCCTTGGCGCTGGCGGCGTTGGCCAGGAACTTCATGGCCGCATCCTTGTTCTTGGCGCCTTTGGGAATGACCAGGAAGTCGGCCATGACCAGGTTCTGCTTCCAGCTCACCCCAACCGGCGCGCCATCTTGCTGCAGGGCGTAGACCCGGCCGTTCCAGAACTGCCCCAGCGACGCCTCACCCGAGGCCAGCAGCTGCTGCGACTGCGCGCCGCCGCCCCACCAGACGATGTCTTTCTTGATGGTGTCGAGCTTGTTGAAGGCCCGGTCGAGGTCCAGTGGGTAGAGCTTGTCGGGCGCCACGCCGTCAGCCAGCAGCGCCAGTTCCAGCACGCCTGGGCTTGGCCATTTGTACAGGGCGCGCTTGCCAGGGTAGGTCTTGGTGTCGAACAGCGCTGACCAGTCCACCGGCTTGTTGGCCCCGAGCTTGCCTTCGTTGTAGCCCAGGACGAAGGAGAAGAAGAACGAGCCGACGCCGTGGTCGGAAACGAAGCGCGGGTCGATGCGCTCGCGTTGGATGGTGTTGAAGTCCAAAGGTTCGAGCAGGCCCTCGGCGGCGGCACGCAGGGCGAAGTCCGCTTCTACATCGACCACGTCCCATTGCACGTTGCCGCTCTCGACCATGGCCTTGAGTTTGCCGTAGTCGGTGGGCCCGTCTTGCACGACCTTGATGTTGCTGGCTTTGGAGAAGGGCTCGGCCCATGCCTGTTTTTGCGCATCCTGGGTCGTTCCACCCCAGCTGACGAAGTTCAGGCTGTCGGCGGCTTGGCTGGCCTGGCAGGCCAGGGTCAGCAGGCTGGCGGACAGCACTGCGGTTACACGTTTGCTCAACAGCATGGTTACGCCCTCGTTACTTTTGTTATTCGAGGCGGGTCTGTCACCCGCCATGTGTTCGGGGAGCAGCTATTTCAACGATGTCGTGGGGCCGATTGTGAGTTTAGGATGCGGCCGATAATTTAAGGTCTACGGGATATCATATTATGGTATTCCAAGATTTTGGCAAGCACTCTGGGCGACCGGCCATCACCCTGTAATTGCAGGCTCGAACGGGATGCTCTGCACCACCTCCAGTTCATACCCCGCCAGCCCCGCATACTTGAGCGGCGGCCCCAGGTGACGCAGCTTGCCCACGCCCAGGTCCTGCAGAATCTGCGCCCCGGTGCCGACCTCCGAGTACACCTTCGATTGCCCACGCTGATACGCACGCACCGGCTGGGTCAGTTGCGGCACCCGCTCCAACAGGGCTTGGGAAGACTCGTGATTGGCCAGGATCACCACCACCCCCGCACCCTCGTCGGCGACCTTCTCCAGCGCCGCCCACAGGGTCCAGTTGGCCGGCCCGGCGTACTCGGCGCCGACCAGGTCACGCAGCGGGTCGATCACATGCACGCGCACCAGGGTTGGCTGTTCGCGACGGATCTCGCCCATCACCATGGCCATGTGCACCCCGCCCTCGATGCGGTCCTCGTAGGTCACCAGGCGGAAGGTGCCATGCACCGTCGGCAGTTCACGTTCGCCGATGCGTTTGATGGTCTGCTCGGTGCTCAACCGGTAGTGGATCAAGTCGGCGATGGTGCCGATCTTGATCCCGTGCTGGGCGGCGAACACCTCCAGGTCCGGGCGGCGGGCCATGCTGCCGTCATCGTTGAGCACCTCGACGATCACCGAGGCCGGGCTGAAACCGGCCAGGCGGGCCAGGTCGCAACCCGCTTCGGTATGCCCGGCACGGGTCAGTACGCCGCCTTCACGGGCGCGTAGGGGGAAGATATGCCCCGGCTGGACCAGGTCCTCAGGCCGCGCGTTGGGCGCCATGGCGGCAGCCACGGTGCGGGCACGATCGGCCGCCGAGATGCCGGTGGTGACGCCGCTGGCAGCCTCGATCGACACGGTAAAGGCAGTGCTGAAGGCGCTGCCGTTGCTTGGCACCATCTGCTCCAGGCCCAGCCGTTGGCAGTGCTCGTCGGTCAAGGTCAGGCAGATCAGCCCACGCGCCTGGCGGGCCATGAAGTTGATGGCGGCCGCGTCGCAGTGTTCGGCGGCGATCAACAGATCGCCTTCGTTCTCACGGTCTTCGTCATCCACCAGCAGGACCATCTTGCCTTGCCGGTAGTCCTCGAGTAGTTCTTCGATGCTGTTGAAAGCCATGCTGCACGCTCGCTGTGGTGGTTTGATTTTTATGGTATACCATAATACACAAATACCTGAAGACAGGAGAGCAGTGGATGAAGGCCTATTGGATTGCCCATGTCGATGTGACCGATCCTGAGCAGTACCAGCAATACACCCAGCGCGCACCGGCGGCGTTCAAGGCGTATGGCGGGCGGTTGCTGGCGCGGGGCGGGCGTAGCGAAGCGCTGGAAGGGCGACCAACCCCGCAGCGCAGTGTGGTCATTGAGTTCGAGTCGTATGAACAGGCGCTGGCCTGCTATCGCTCGGCCGAGTATCAACAGGCCTGCTGCCATCGCCAGGGGGTGGCGACGGCTGAGGTGATCATCGTCGAAGGGGTAGATTGACTCGCACTCGCATGCCGTTCAGGTGGCTTGCCTGGCGTTAGGGCCAGCGCTGCCAGCTGTGCAGGGATTAGGCAGCTGCCTCGCTGGGGAAAAGCCGGTATAAAGCGTTCACTGTCAACTGGATAGCGACAATGAACCCTTACGAAGACATGCGTATTTTTGCCCAGGTCATGGAAGCCGGCAGCTTCACCGCCGCTGCCGAGCGCCTGGGGCTGTCCAAGCAGTTCGTCAGCCGCCGCGTGATGCAACTCGAAGAGCGCCTGGGCGTGCGCCTGCTCAACCGTTCGACGCGGCGTCTGGATGCCACGCCATTGGGCCAGCAGTACTACCAGTCGGCCTTGCGTTTGCTCAGCGAAGTGCAGCAGGTCGAGCAAGACATCAGCGGCCAGACCCAGGCGTTGCGTGGCACCTTGCGCTTGAGTGCGCCGCTGTCATTCGCCATGAGCCATCTGGGCTGTTTATTGACGGAGTTCTTGCAACTGCATCGGCAACTGGACGTCGAAGTCGACCTGAGTGACCGGGCGGTGGACCTGATTGGCGAGGGCTATGACCTGGCACTGCGCATTGGTAGCTTGGAGGATTCCAGTCTGATTGCGCGGCGGATTGCCGATATCGAACGGGTCTACTGCGCAAGCCCCGATTATCTGGCGAGACGCGGCACGCCAGCAGTGCCTGAAGCGCTGCGTGAGCATGATTGTCTACCTTATGGGCATGCACGGCAGGTGCAGTGGCAGTTCAAGCATCAGGGCAAGGCCCTGGCCATTGCGGTGACGGGGCGGATGCGCGCGAACAATGGCGAGCTGCTCAGGGATGCGGCGATTGCCGGGATGGGCATTACCTATCTGCCAGCGTTCATCGTCGAGCGGGCATTGGCAGAGGGCAGGTTGGTCGCACTTCTGGAGCCGTGGACACCGCCAGCGCTGCAGCTGTCGGCGGTGTACCCACAGCACCGGCAAGTGGCCCGGCCGGTACAGGCGTTCGTGGCGTTTTTGCGTGAGCGCTTGGGGCGGCTATAGGTTGCCTGTGCCGGCCTCTTCGCGGGCAAGCCCGCTCCCACAGAGGCCCCGTCGTGCATCGCGCTGTGGCGCGTCAGAGCGGGGTTGTGGGAGCGCGCAGGTGCTGTCTCTATCAGGCTGCCGCTGCCAGTTTGGCGCTGGTCTGCCGACGGCGATAGGCACTGTCGCGGCTGGCCAGCCACCAGTACAGCGGAGAGGTGATCGCAAGGCCCACCAGCCACGACAGATCGGCGCCGTTGATGTGCTCGGCTACCGGCCCGACATACAGCGGCGTGTTCATGAACGGGATCTGCACCACGATGCCCACGGCATAGGCGATCAGTGCCTGCGGGTTGTAGCGCCCGTAGATGCCGCCATCGACCTTGAAGATCGAGTCGATGTCGTAGTCGCCCTTGTGGATCACATAGAAGTCGATCAGGTTGATCGCCGTCCACGGCACCAGCACGACCAGCAGCACCAGGACCATATCGACGAAGTGGCCGATGAAGTCCGCCGAGGCGAACACCGCCACCACGCAGCAGGCGGCCAGGACTATCAGCGACAGCACCGCGCGGCTTTTCGCGGTCGGGATCCAGCGGTAAGCGAAGGTCTGGATCAGGGTGATGATCGACAGCACTGCGCCATACAGGTTGAGGGCGTTGTGGCTGATCACGCTGAGCAGGAACAGCACCAGCATCAACGGGCCAATTGCACCGGTGGCGAGCTTGACGGCGTCCATGGTGTCCATGCCCGCCGGGATCGCCAGCACCGCCACCGCGCCGAACACGAACGACAGGCTCGAACCCAGGGCCGAGCCCAGGTAAGTGGTCCAGAATGTCGACGACACCTTCACGTCTGCCGGCAGGTAGCGCGAGTAATCCGACACATACGGCGCGAAGGCGATCTGCCACAGCGCCGCCAGCGATACGGTGGCCAGCCAGCCGGCGAGGTTGAAGCCGCCGCGGGTGAGGAAATCATCGCTCTGGACATGGCTGAAGATGTAGCCAAAACCGACCACGATGCCGACCCCCAGGACCCAGGTGCCAATGCGGTTGAGCACGTGGATGAAGCGGTAGCCGATGATGCCGATGATGCCCGAGCCCAGCGCACCGATCACGATACCGACCGGCACTGGAACCGACTCGGCGACCCCATGCAGCGACTTGCCGGCCAGGACGATGTTGGAGGCGAAGAAGCCGATGTACATCACCCCAGCGATGACCACCACCAGCAACGCGCCGAGCGAGCCGAACTGGGCGCGGCTCTGGATCATCTGGGGAATGCCCATCTGCGGGCCTTGCGCCGAGTGCAGCGCCATCAGCACGCCTCCGAGCAGATGACCGACCAGGATGGCGACGATGCCCCACACCAGGTTCAGATGAAACAACTGCACGCCCAGGGCGCCAGTGACGATGGGCAGGGGCGCGATGTTGCCGCCGAACCACAGGGTGAACAGATCCCTTACCTTTCCATGGCGGTCTTGCGGGGGCACGTAGCCGATCGTGTGTTTTTCTATTAGAGGTGCCGAGTTGGCTGCACTGGTCATGACTGACTCCAAGGCAAGGTGGGGCACGGGGGAGTGCCCGGGTGCGTGCCGGCAAGGGGCGACGCGTTCTTGTTGGAGGGATGATGCGGGGTGCGCAGGGATCGAGAAATTAGTAAATATGTGCTCATGAACCTTAAAAAACCTAAGGCTGACAAAAGGTTAAGAGGTCGCTGGCAGCAAGGAACGGGCCACCGGGCTGAAGGCCGCGGGGTTGGGGGCTTCAAGGGGGTTGGCGTCAGCACGCAGTGAGCCGTGTTGGTGCGCACTGCACGCTCAGAGGGCGAGTAAAAAGCGGGTTTGGGCGGGCCTTTCGCTGGCAGTCGACACAAGCCGTGCAGCTGCCAACTACATTGGCAACAATCGATCCTGAATCACTTCTTTCATCACCAGCGTCGAGCTCAGCCGCTTGACGTTGGGGATGCTGGTCAACTGCTCGTCATAGAGTTTCTGAAACGCCGGGAGATCACGCGCTACCACATGCAGCAGGTAGTCCGGATCGCCAAACAAGCGCTGCGCCTCGACGATCTGCGGAATCTGCGCCAGCGCCGCTTCAAAGTCCGCCACCGGCTGGCGGGTGACTTCGCGCAAGGTCACGAAGACCAACGCGGCGAAGTTCAAGCCTAGCGCCGCCGGCGCCAAGCGTGCGTGATAGCCAACAATGGCGCCAGATTCCTCCAGTGCTTTCAAGCGTCGATGGCAGGGCGAGAGGCTCAAGCCGACGCGCTCGGCCAGGTCGGTTACCGACAAGCGACCGTCTTGTTGCAGCTCGGCAAGGATCTTGCGATCGGTTCTGTCCATTTGGGAAGAATCTTCCAGTAATTGTTCGCAGGGAGGGAATATACGAAAGAAAATCCCTCGGCGATATCCGTAATCTTTCTTCATCCAAAGCTGATCTGAAGGAAGACTCAAGTGGCTATCAGTGTGTTGGCGGCGTTCTGGGCCGTGTCGTTGCTGTTTGTCCTTACCCCGGGTGCCGATTGGGCCTACGCCATCTCGGCCGGTATGCGTGGACGCTGGGTGATGCCTGCGGTAGCTGGCATGCTCTCGGGGCACTTTCTCGCGACGCTGGTGGTGGCCGCCGGGGTCGGTAGCCTGATCGCCGGGCATCCGCTGGCACTGTCGCTGCTGACCTTGGCTGGCTCCGCTTACCTGCTGTGGTTGGGCGGTAATCTGCTGTTGCGCCCGGCAGCGCCCGAAGCGGCCCAGGCCGATGAAGCAGGATCGGGGGCACGCTGGGCGCTCAAGGGGTTTTGCGTCAGCGGTCTGAACCCCAAAGTGTTCTTGCTGTTTCTGGCCTTGCTGCCACAGTTCACCGATCCATCCTCAACTTGGCCGCTACCGCTGCAGATTCTGCTGCTGGGGTTGGTCCACCTGTTCAGCTCGCTGGTGGTCTACCTGCTGGTCGGCTACGGCGCCAAGGCTGTATTGCGCAGCCGCCCGGCGGCGGCGAGGCTGGTCGGCAGGGTGTCGGGTTCGGCGATGATGGTGATCGGGGTGAGTTTGATAGCTGGGCAACTGATCTAACGGTAGGCGCTGGCGCAGCCTGCGATGGGCTGCAAGGCAGCCCCCTGGGGCGACATCTATCGCTGGCGTATTGGCTGTCGACAACTAACTGTTGAGCCCAGCGGAACGTCTGGCGTTCTCTGATTTCTTATCCATCAGGTAGATGGCACTGTGCCTAGGGCAACCGATGGTCAGGATGAAATGAAATCAGTTTCGGACAACGACGCAAACTCCCCGCATAGCCCGATGCCGAGCTTCTTGCTCGGTGGCGGCACGGTCAGCACGTTGCTGCAGTCGTTGGACTGGGACACCTCGCCATTAGGGGCGCCGGCCGATTGGTCCGCCAGCCTGAAAACGCTCATGGCCACTATTCTTCCGGCCAAGGCGCAGATCGTGTTGTTCTGGGGCGCCGACTACGTAGCGCTGTACAACGAGGCGTATGCGCCGACTATCGGAGCCAAGCATCCACGTGCCCTGGGCCGACCGGGGCAGGAGAACTGGAGCGAGCTGTGGGACGATCTTGAACCGCTGCTGCGCGGCGTGCGCGAAACCGGCGAAACCTTTTCGGCCAATGATCGGCCGTTCTATATCGAACGCCGAGGCTTAGGTGAAACGGCCTACTTCGATGTCTCCTACTCAGCCGTGCGCGAGGCCGATGGCAGCGTTGGCGGCGTGCTCTGTATCGTTACCGAAACCACCGAACGGGTGCAGTTCCAGCGCCGCCAGGCCTTTCTGCTGGAGCTGGGGCAGGCGTTGCCGGGCATGGATGAGCCTGAGGCCATCGAAGCCTACGCGCTGCGCCGGCTGGGCGAGGAGCTTGGCGCCTTACGGGTATTTTTTGGCGAAGATCTCGGCGATGGTCAGCACCTGCGGGTTGCCCGCGACTGGGTCGATGGCGTGACCTCGCTGACCGGTGAGCAGAACTACCAGGCCTTCGCTGCGCAATTGCACGATCAACTGGCCAGCGGCATGAGCGTCCAGAGCGATTTCCCCGCCGGTACTTCGGCCGATCTGTGCGCCAGCTTGCATGTGCCCGTGCTCCAGGCGAGCGGTTTGGAGGCGATGCTGACGGTGCAATTTCATACCCCTCATGTGTTCGTCGAGGACGAGTGCCTGTTGGTCCAGGAAACCGCCAAGCAGGTCTGGAAGGCCATTACCCACGCCCGCGCCGAGCGGGCCTTGCGCGCCAGTGCTGCACACCTGGAGGCGACCTTTGCCGAACTGATGGCGCTCAATGAGAGCCTGGAGGAGCGCGTCGCCAGCATGCTCAGCGAGCGCGAAGCGGCGATGCTGCAACTGCACGAAGTGCGCAAGATGGAAATGATCGGCCAGCTGACCGGTGGCATCGCCCATGACTTCAATAACATGCTCACCCCGATCATCGCTTCGCTTGAGCTGATCCGCCGCCGCCCGGACGATATCGGCCGCTCGACCCGACTGATCGATGGGGCGCTGCAAGCGGCGGATCGCGCGCGCAACCTGGTCGGCCGCCTGCTCAGCTTCGCGCGCCGGCAGACCCTCAAACCCCAGGCAGTGTCACTGGCCATGCTGGTCGGTGACATGCGCGAGTTGATTGCCCGTTCGCTGGGGCCAACCATCGAGGTGGTGGTGCAGATCGATGCGCGACTGCCCAGCGTGCTGGTCGACCCGCACCAGTTGGAGCTGGCAGTGCTCAACCTGGTGGTCAATGCCCGCGATGCGATGAACAGTGGCGGGCGTCTGCTGATCTCTGCCGGTGGCGCCGACACAGGCCCGCCGCGGCCAGAGGGTGTGGCCGGACAACAGCTGTGGCTGCAAGTGGCTGATAACGGCTGTGGCATGGATGAAGAAGTCCTGGCTCGCTGCTTTGAGCCGTTCTACTCGACCAAGGGTGTCGGCAAGGGGACGGGGCTCGGCCTGCCGATGGTGCAGGGCTTGGCAGGGCAATCGGGTGGCGGTTTTGCCATTCATTCGCGCCCGGGCGAGGGCACCCAGGCGACGCTCTGGCTGCCGCAGGGAGAGCCCCATGTGGTCGACGCGGGCAGCCCAGCTCAAGAGCCGCCACGGGCTCGTGAGGCTACGCGGGTGCTGCTGGTGGATGACGAAGAGATCGTGCGCCATGCCACCGCGCTGCAGTTGCGCGACCTGGGCTACGAGGTGAGCGAGGCCGCCAGCCCGGCGCAGGCACGCGCCTTGATCGCTCAGGGGCTGGTCATGGATGTGCTGGTCACCGACCAGATCATGAGTGACGAGACCGGCGCCCAGTTCGCCCATCAACTGCGCCAGCAGCATCAGGACCTGCCCGTGTTGATCATCACCGGCTACGCCAACCTCTCGCCGCGTGAGCTTTACGGTTTCGAGGTGCTGCGCAAACCCTTTCGCCGCGCAGAGCTGGCTGAAAGCCTGGCGCGGCTGCTGCGGATCAGCGCCTGAGACTCAGGCGGCCCCCAGCACTTTTTCCAGCAGTTGGCACACCTGCTCGGCCGAATAGGGCTTGGCCAGGAACGCGAAGCCCTGATGCCCCCCTTCAGCCATGGCCTCGTTGTAGCCAGAGGTGAGGATCACTGGCGTCTGTGGGCGGCTGCGACGCAGCTCCTTGGCCAAGGCCAGGCCGCCCATGCCGGGCATCACTACATCAGAGAACACCGCATCGAACTGTCCCTGGGCGCCACTCAATTGCGCCAGGGCATCCTCGGCGCAAAGCGCCAAACTGACCTGATAGCCATGCTCCTTGAGCATCTGGGTGGTGAAACTGCCGACATCGGCGTTGTCCTCGACCACCAGGATGCGCCGTTTGCTGCTGCCGGCCAGGGCCACAGGGGCACTGCTCGGCAGGGCGGTTTGCGGCGAATCTGCCGCGCTTTCCTGGGGCAGGTACAGGGTAAACGTGGTGCCTTGGCCGGCAACACTGTTCACCTGCACATCACCGCCCGATTGCTTGACGAAGCCAAACACCTGGGACAAGCCAAGCCCCGTCCCTTCGCCCGCAGCCTTGGTGGTGAAGAACGGATCGAAAATGCGCTCAAGCAGTTCAGGAGCAATCCCCACGCCACTGTCGCTCACCGAAATCGCTGCAAAGCGCCCGGGTGCGCCGGGCATGCGTTGGTCGGCAACCAGGCGCAAGTGCAGGGTGCCTTCGCCGGCCATGGCATCGCGGCCATTGATCATCAGGTTGATGAGCGCTGTTTCCAACTGGCCAAGGTCGGCGCGGATGTAGCAGGGCGACTCGGGCAGTTCCAGGCTGACCTGGATGCGCGCCCCGGTGGCGGTATCGAGCATTTCCGCCATGCCTTGCAGCCTTGGCCCGGCGTCGAACACCTGCGGGCTGAGCGCTTGGCGGCGAGCGAAGGCGAGCAGCTGACCGGTGAGCTTGGCGCCGCGATCGACGGTGTCGGCCATGGTCTTGAGGTAGCGCTGGCGGCGGTTGTCGTCCAGATCCGGGCGCTGCAGAAAGTGCAGGGATGAGCGGATGATGGTCAGCAGGTTGTTGAAGTCATGGGCAACGCCGCCGGTCAGCTGGCCGATGGCTTCCAGCTTCTGGGTCTGGCGCAGCATCGCCTCGGTTTGCAGCAACTGCTCGGTACGCTCCTGTACGCGATGCTCCAGGGTGGCGTTCAGCGCCTCCAGCGCAGCCGCCGTCTCGCGCACTTCGGCGTAGGCCTGGACGCGTTGAATATGCGCCCAGCAGCGCTCGGTCACTTCGCTGATCAACGCTTGTTCATAGCCGGTCCACTGGCGCGGTACTCGGTCATGGATGGCCATTAGCGCGGTCAACCGACCCTCCTTGATCAGCGGCATGCAGATGGTCGCGGTGATGCCGATGGCCTGGAAGGTCGCCGCTTCCTGCGGTTCGAGCTGATTGAGGTTGTCGTTGATCACCAGCGGCAAGCCGGCGCGCAGTTGCTTGACCGCCAGGGTGCCGAAATCGGCCAGGCGGTATTGTCCGACCAGGCGTGGTGAACCTGGCGCTACCGCGTCACCACAGATGGTGAAACCGTCCTGGTCGGCGTCCATTACCGCGTAGGCGCAACTGGACAGGCGCAGGTGCTCGACCAGCATACCGGTGGTGGTGGCCATGATCCGATCGGGGTCATTGGCATCGGCCAGGGCGCGGCTGAGATTGTCGAGGAAGTTCAGGCGCTGGTTGGCAACTACGGTGGCAGTGGTTTCCGTTACCGTGTCGATCATGCCGACGATCTGCCCATACTGATCGCGGATGGGGCTGTAGCAGAAGGTGAAATAGGCCCGCTCCGGACCATCGCTGCGGTTGATCAGCAGCGGAAAATTCTCGATGAACACCGCTTCGCCTGCCAGCGCGCGGTCGGCCATCGCCTTGATGTCGCTCCAGGCTTCCTGCCACACCTCGCTGAATGGCCGCCCCAGGGCTAAGGGTTTTTCGCCGAGAATCGCGCTGAAGGCATCGTTGTGCAGGGTGATCAGCTCATCGCCCCAGAGCACGGCCTGCGGAAAATGTGAGCCCAGGCACAGTGCTACGGTGGTCTTGAGCACGTCTGGCCAGGACTCGAGCGGGCCGAGCGGGGTGGCTGGCCAGTCGTGGTTGCGGATTCGCTCGGCCATGGATCCGCCGCCTTCCAACCATTTCGCCATGGGGTTTGCTGGTCCTTGCATCAGGGAGTGATAAGGGTGCCCTGAGATTGGCTTGCTGGCGAGAGATTTGTGTTGGCAGTGCGGGCAGTGCACAGATCAGCGAATGAAATGCACCTTGCCGGTGTCGTCATTGCCCATGTAGATCCCATACACCCCCGCCTGCCGCTCAAGGATATAGCGCTCGAGGATCTGCCGAATCGCCGGGTAGTAGATCTCATCCCAGGGGATCTCATCAGGTTCGAAGAACTTGTAGGCAAGCGTCTCCGGCCCGAACTGGCCAGTCTCCTGCGTGGCGATGGCGCGAAAGATGATGTACACCTCGCTGATCTTGGCCACGCTGAAGATCGAGTAGGGCGAGACGATTTCGGCATGCACGCCGCTTTCTTCCCACACTTCACGCAGCGCCGCCTGTTCTGTGGTTTCACCCGCTTCCATGAAGCCCGCCGGCAAGGTCCAGGTGCCAGGGCGCGGGGGAATGGCGCGCTGGCACAACAGGTACTTGCCATCGCGTTCGATGATGCAGCCGGCGATGATCTTCGGGTTGATGTAGTGAATGTAACCGCAGCCAGTGCAGTGCAGGCGTTCGTGGGTATCGCCAGTGGGAACGCCCCGGGCAAGCTCTGTGGTGCAGTGCGGGCAATAGCGCGGGGCGTTGGGCATGCTTAGCGGCCTATGCGAGGGTCCTTCAGGACCAGGGGCTCGATGATTTCGCGCACCTTGGCGTTGTCATCCTGCTTCTGGCGCAGGTAGTCCAGCGCGACCTTGGCGGCGGCGCGTACGTGGTCGACCGAGGCTTGGTGCGCCGCTTGCGGGTCGCCGCTCTTGATCGCCGCGACGATCTTTTCCATTTCCTGGTTGCTGGCACCACGACGATTGGCCTGCGACACCGAGGTGGCGCGCAGGTAGCTGATGCGTGCTTGCAGCTGACGCAGCTGGGTGGCGGCGACGCGGTTGCCGGAACCTTCCAGCAGCACGTCATAGAAGCCTTGCACCGATTCGAGCACTTGCTGCAGCTCGCCTTCTTCCAGTGCCTCGCGGTTCACCTCCAGGGCGCGCTCCAGGGCGCGGATGTCCTTGGCCTTGGCATTGAGGGTGAACAGCTGGACGATCAGCCCTTCGAGCACGCAGCGCAGCTCGTAGATGTCGCAGGCGTCTTCCAGGGTGATGATCGCCACGCGCGGCCCTTTGGCGTCGGCGAATTCGACCAGGCCTTCGGATTCCAGGTGGCGCAGGGCTTCACGCACCGAGGTGCGGCTGACGCCGAGGCGGTCGCAGAGGTCGCGCTCGACCAGGCGGTCGCCGGGCAGCAGGTGGAAGTTCATGATCGCCCCGCGCAGTTTATCGAGCACGATTTCACGCAGGGTGACTGGGTTGCGGTTGACCTTGAAGCTGTCGTCGAGTGGCTGGCGTTTCATCAGGTGCGCTCTTTATGAGGCTGTTGCGCCAACCCGAAGGGCACCCCCGAACCGGGCGCTGCTCCTTGCGGTGGTTCGAACAGCCCGTTGTTAACGGGTTGACTCCGTGTCGGCTTCGGCGAACGCTTCGCGGGCCAGGCGGAAGCTGTCCACCGCCGCGGGCACGCCGCAGTAAATGCCGACCTGGAGCAGGATCTCGCGAATCTGTTCTCGGCTCAGGCCATTGCGCAGTGCGCCGCGGATATGCAGCTTGAGCTCGTGGGGCCGGTTGAGCGCGGAAATCATGGCCAAGTTTATCATGCTGCGCTCTTTGCGCGACAAGCCATCGCGGCCCCAGACATGGCCCCAGCAGTACTCGGTAACCAGCTCCTGGAGCGGCTGGGTGAACTCGTCGGCGTTTTCGATCGAGCGCTTGACGTAGTCCTCGCCCAGCACCTGGGTGCGAATCTGCAGGCCTTTCTCGTACTTTTCGTTGCTCATTGTCTAGCTCCGAATCAAAACAGGGGCAGCAACCATTGGTGAGAGGGTAGCGCGGCCCCTAAAAACAGGGTCATCGGCGGTGGCTTTTTCGCGGGCAAGCCCGCTCCCACAGGTACTTCACAGAAGTTGGGATCTGCGTGATCCCTCCCACAGGTACTTCACAGAACTTGGGATCGGTACGATCCCTGTGGGAGCGGGCTTGCCCGCGAAAAAGCCACCGCCGACTCAAAGGTCGATCAGCCAAGTGGGGGCAGGGCGCCCAGCTTGCCTTTGTGGTAGACCATCGGCGTCACCGGCTCGGCCGGCAGCACCAGGTTCTTCACCGCGCCGACGATGATCGCGTGGTCACCGCCGTCGTACTCGCGCCACAGCTCGCACTCGATGATCGCCGTAGCCTTGCTCAGCAGCGGATTGCCCAGCTCGCTCAGGTGCCATTGAACGCCTTTGGCCTTGTCCTTGCCCTTGCCGGCAAAGGCATAGGCCTCGGCCGTCTGCTCGGCAGACAGCAAGTGGATGGCGAACTGCTTGCTGTCGCGCAGGATCGGGTAGGTGTCCGAGGCGTAGTTGGGGCAGAACAGCACCAGCGCCGGTTCGATCGACAGCGCGCTGAAGGCGCTGGCGGTGATGCCGACGATGCCGCCGTCGGCGTCCAGGGTGGTTACTACCGTGACCCCGGAGGGGAACGAGCCCATCACGTCTTTGTAGATGCCAGGTTCGATCATCTTGGCAGGCCCTCTTAGCGCATCACGAAAGGATCGGGCATCGGCGCGGTGGACAGGTTGATCCACACAGTCTTCAGCTCGGTGTAAGCGAGCACCGAATCGATGCCGCTCTCGCGGCCATAGCCGCTGTTCTTGAAGCCGCCAATCGGCGCCATGGCCGAGACTGCGCGGTAGGTGTTGACCCAGATGATCCCTGAACGTACATCGCGGGCCAGGCGGTGGGCGCGGCCCAGGTCGCGAGTCCAGATGCCGGCGGCCAGGCCAAACTGCGAGTCGTTGGCTATCGCCAAGGCCTCTTGCTCAGTCTTGAAGCGAATCACCGCCGCGACCGGGCCGAACACCTCTTCCTGCATGATCTTCATCGAGTTGCTGTCGCACTCGAACAGGGTCGGCTCATAGAACCAGCCTTCACCCTCGACCTCGGCACGCTTGCCGCCCATGCGCAGCTTGGCGCCCTCGGCGTTGGCCGCCGCGACCAGGCCTTCGACCACGGCCAGTTGCTGGGCGGTGGCCATCGGGCCCATTTCGCTGAGCTCGTCCTGCGGGTTGCCGATGCGGATGCGCTTGGCGCGTTCGATCAGCCGCTCGACGAATTCATCGAAGATCTCGTCTTGCACCAGCAAGCGCGAGCCGGCCACGCAGCTTTGCCCGGAGGCGGCATAGATGCCGGCTACGGCGCCATTGATGGCGCTGTCCAGGTCCGCGTCGGCGAAGATGATGTTCGGCGACTTGCCGCCCAGCTCCAGCGACAGCTTGGCGAAGTTCTCGGCGCTGCTGCGCACCACGTGACGGGCTGTGGCGGCGCCGCCTGTGAAGGCGATCTTGCGGATCAGCGGGTGGCGGGTGAGGGCAGCGCCGGTGCTTGGGCCGTAACCGGTCACCACGTTGACCACACCCGGCGGGAAGCCGGCTTCCAGGGCCAGGCGGGCCAGCTCGAGGATGGTCGCCGAGGCGTGCTCGGACGGCTTGAGGACGATGGTGTTACCGGCTGCCAGGGCCGGGGCCAGCTTGATCGCGGTCAGGTACAGCGGGCTGTTCCAGGGAATGATCCCGGCAACCACGCCCATTGGCTCGTGCACGGTGTAGGCGAACAGGTCGGGTTTATCCAGCGGCAGGGTGCCGCCTTCGAGCTTGTCGGCCAGGCCTGCGGTGTAGTGGAAGAACTCTGGCAGATAACCGACCTGGCCGCGGGTTTCGCGGATCAGCTTGCCGTTATCGCGGCTTTCCAGCTGGGCCAGGTGCTCTTTGTTTTCGGCAATCAAGTCACCCAGGCGGCGCAGCAGCTTGCCCCGTGCCGTGGCGCTAAGGCCACGCCAGGTTTGACTGTCGAAGGCGCGCTGGGCTGCTTGTACGGCCAGTTCGACGTCGCCTTCATCGGCATCGGGCAGTTGCGCCCAGGCCTGGGCGGTCGCCGGATCGAGGCTGTCGAAGGTCTTGCCGCTCTGGGCATCGCGCCATTGGCCGTCGATGCACATCTGGAAACGAACGAGGGTCATGCAACAATCCCCTTGGCGGATTCGGTGAGGGTGCGGGCTTGCCTGAGGAAGTCCAGCAGCATCTTGTTGACTTCGCGCGGCGCTTCTACCGGCATCATATGCCGTTGTTCGGCGAGGACCACGCTGTGCGCACCGGGAATGCGCGCGGCGAGCTGGCGGGTCATGGCCGGGGTCGAACCTTGGTCGAGCTCGCCGGTAGCGATCAGGGTCGGTACCTGGATCGTGCCCAGGTCGTCTGCGCGATACATGTCCTGGGTGGCGAACAGCGAGTATGTGGTGTGGTAACCCTGGGGGTCGTTGCTGGCCAGGACCTGGCGAATCGCCGCGACCTGGGCCGGGTTGGCGGCCTTGTATTCGCGGCTGAACCAGCGGTCCAGGGCGGCATCGACGTTGGCGTCCGGCCCTTGTTCAGCCGCCTGGGCGGCGCGGGCGATAACCCCTGCGCTCTGCTCTGGGGTGCGGTTGAAGACGCTATTGAGCACTACCAGCGCGGACAATCGCTGCGGGTAGTTCAGGGCAAAGGCGCGGGCGACCAGGCCACCCATGGAAAAACCGATCACGGTGGCTTGAGTAATCTGCAAATGATCGAGCAATTCGGCCAATTGCGCGGCGTAGCCTTCCAGCGGTGTGTCAGCGGCAGGCAGGTGGCTCTGGCCGTGGCCGAGCATGTCGTAGGCGATGACTCGGTAGTCGTTGGCCAGGCCGACGAACTGCCCACCCCACATTTCCTTGTTCAGGCCCACGCCGTGGATCAGCACCACAGGCTGGCCCTGGCCTTGGCTCAGGTAACTGGTCCCGGCCGGTGTACGTTCAGCAACAGGCTGAATCATGGTGGGGCGCTCCTTGAAGGCCGGGGCTTGCAGGCAATGCCCCAGCGCTTCTGGTTGTTGTTATTGAGCGTTGGCCTTCTCGGCGGCCAGTTCTTCCAGGTCGATATAGCGGTTGCCGATGCGCGGGTGCAGGCGACCGCCGTCAGCGGCGCCCAGGACCACGACGATTTCGTCGGCGCGCGGTGCGTCTTCGATCTGCATTTCCAGGGTGATGTAGTGCGAGCGCAGGCCTTCGTCGTCCTTTTGCATCATCGGGATCTGGATCGAGGTGCCAGGGCCACCGCGCTTGTTGGTGAAGCTCAGGTAGCTCTTGGCCTGGACCGCTTCGCGGTAGTGGTTGCCAAAGCGCAGGGTGTGGATCACCGCCGAGGCGTGTTCGATTTCGCCGTCGGCGCCGACCACCGCCGCCTTGCCGTAGGCCTCGATCTTGTCGGCACCGCCGATGGCAGCGGTCAGGCGCTCGACCATCAGTGCACCCAGCTCGGAGCAGTTGGCGCGGATTTCCGGCTTCAGATCTTCAACGAACCCGCGGCCAGCCCACGGGTTCTTGATCACCACGGCCAGGCCGACCATGGTCACCGGTTTGTCGGTGGCCTTGCCGCCTTCGATGCGGGTCTCTTCGGAGTAGGTGACGATCTTGCGGATTTCGAAACTCATGGGCAGCTCCTGTGAAGGGTTATCAGGTCTTGTTGTCTGATGGTATACCATAATATTTGTAGTGCAAGAGGTGGTCGGAAATTTCTCTGCCCAGAAGATGAAAGGTGCTCTGTCGGCTTGAGCCTTTTCGCGGGCAAGCCCCCTCCCACAGGGATAGCGCGCGGGCCCAGGGGGAGCGGGCTTGCCCGCGAAAAGTCCACCGCCGCTGCCACCTTGCTGCGCCAAGCACGCAAAAAAATGCCCGCTCCTGCAGCAGCCGGAGCGGGCGCTTCCCGCAATCAATCAGGCAATGGGAATTCAGTTGAACGCCGGCACCACTTCCTTGATGAACAGCTCCAGCGACTTCTTCTTCTCGGCATGCGGCAGGCTGTTGTCACACCAGAAGCTGAACTCGTCGACGCCCAGTTCCTGGTAGTACTTGATCCGCGCGATGATTTCTTCAGGCGTGCCGATCATGGTGTTCTTGCGAATGTTTTCCAGCTCGAACGCGGGCACTTCGGCGAATTTCGACTCCGGGCTCGGCTCAAGGAAGCCATTGACCGGGGTGGTCTTGTTGCCGAACCAGGCATCGAAGGTGCGGTAGAAGCGCGAGATGGCTTGGGCGCCGATCTTCCAGCCGTCTGGCTCCGCCGGGCTGTGCACGTGGGTGTGGCGCAGCACCATCAACTGCGGGCGCGGCACGTCCGGGTTGTTGTCCAGCGCGGCCTGGAACTTGTTCTTCAAGTCCAGCACTTCTTCGTCACCCTTCATCAGCGGGGTGACCATGACGTTGCAACCGTTTTTCACGGCAAAGTTGTGCGAATCCGGATCGCGTGCGGCGATCCACATCGGCGGCATGCCTTTCTGTACCGGCTTGGGCACGCTGGTGGAGGTGGGGAACTTGTACACCTCACCTTCAAAGGCATAGTCGCCTTTCCACAGTTCGCGCACCGCCGGGACCATCTCGCGCAGGGCCTTGCCGCCGTCGGTAGCCGGCATGCCGTTGGCCATGCGGTCGAACTCGAACTGGTAGGCGCCACGGGCCAGGCCGACTTCCATCCGACCGTTGCTGATCACATCGAGCAGGGCGCATTCACCGGCTACCCGGATCGGGTTCCAGAACGGCGCGATGATGGTGCCGGCGCCCAGGCGGATGTTTTCGGTGCGCGCCGCCAGGTACGCCAGCAATGGCATCGGGCTGGGCGAGATGGTGTATTCCATGGCGTGGTGTTCGCCGATCCACACGGTGCTGAAACCGCCGTCCTCGGCCATCAGGGTCAGTTCGGTGAGGTCTTCGAACAGCTGGCGGTGGCTGACCTGTTCATCCCAACGTTCCATGTGCACGAACAACGAAAATTTCATGGGGCTTTCCTCGAAGCTTGAATGTCGCGCCTGCCTGGGCAGGCGCCAGAAACCACGACGGGCGCGCCCGGCACCCATCGACAGGATAGGTGCGCTCAGGCGAAGGCGGGCAGGCTGGCCATCTTGCCGCGGCAGTAGATCATCGGCAGTGGCGCTTGCTCGGGGACGATCAGGTTCTGCACTTTGCCAACCATGATGGCGTGGTCGCCACCTTCATATTCACGCCACAGCTCGCATTCGATGATGGCGGTGGCATTGGCCAGCAGCGGGTTGCCCAGCTCGCTCAAGGTCCACTCGATATCGGCGGCCTTGTCCTTGCCTTTTTTGGCGAAGGCATAGGCTTCGGCCTGCTGTTCACCGGAAAGCAGGTGAATGGCAAAGCGCTTTTTCTGCATCAGTACCGGGTAGGAGTCGGAGCTGTAGTTGGGGCAGAACAGCACCAGTGGCGGGTCCATCGACAGCGAGGAAAAGGCACTGGCGGTCAGGCCGACGATCTGGCCGTCGTCGTCCAGGGTGGTGATGACAGTGACGCCGGAAGGGAAGGAACCCAAAACGTTCTTGTAGACGGTTGCGTCGATCATGAAGTGATCCTCTTCGCAGGGGTAGCGGTGGTCCGCTTTTTATCGTTGATGTGTCTGATGGTATACCGTAATACTCGATTTGCAAGCGGAATTTTCCGCCTGGTGAAAATCACGATGAGCGGCGCAAGGCCGCGTAAAACGTGGCTTAGCCAAAGAATCACGCTCTGCCGGTGGGCTGCTGAACCGGATCAGTTAGGTTATTTTCGGGCGGTGCAGTGTTGTCAAAAGTTTGGAATACCATAATATGGTCCGCAGCTGAGAGGCCGCCCAGAGCGGTTTCCTACAACGATAAAAAACGACCCTTTCGAGCTGAAATCCTATGTCCCAACCGTCGTCGCAACACCAGTTTGTCGAGAATCACACGGTCGATTACGTCCCACCTGCCGAGCGCCATGGGAAGGCGCGCGACCTGTTCACCCTCTGGTTCAGCACCAACATTGCACCCCTGCCTATCGTCACCGGTGCCATGGTGGTCCAGGTGTTCCACTTGAACCTGCTGTGGGGGCTGATTGCAATTGTGCTTGGCCACATGCTGGGCGGGGTGGTCATCGCCCTGGCTTCTGCGCAGGGGCCGCAGCTGGGCATTCCGCAGATGGTCCAGAGCCGTGGCCAGTTCGGCCGTTATGGCGCGTTGCTGATCGTGTTCTTCACCGCGCTGATCTACATCGGCTTCTTCATTTCCAACATTGTCCTGGCTGGCAAGTCGATCCATGGCATTGCCCCCAGCGTACCGATGCCGACGGCCATCGTCATCGGCGCCTTGAGCGCTACGGCGATTGGCGTGATTGGCTATCGCTTCATTCATACCCTCAACCGCATCGGCACTTGGGTGATGGGCTCGGCGCTGTTGGCTGGCTTCGCCATGATGTTCATCCAGGACCTGCCGGCAGACTTCTTCAGCCGGGGCAGCTTCAATCTGTCGGGCTTTATCGCCACGGTGTCGCTGGGCACCATCTGGCAGATCAGCTTCTCGCCTTACACCTCCGACTATTCGCGCTACCTGCCGCGTGAAATCGGGATCGCCAAGCCGTTCTGGGCCACTTACCTGGGGGCCACCCTGGGCACCATCCTGTGCTTCAGCTTTGGTGCCATTGCCGTGCTGTGCGTGCCGGAAGGCACCGACGCCATGGCTGCGGTCGAGCAGGCCACAGGCTGGCTGGGGCCGATTCTGATGGTGCTGTTCCTGCTCAACATCATCAGCCACAACGCCCTCAACCTGTATGGCGCGGTGCTGTCGATCGTCACCGCGATCCAGACCTTCGTGGCGCAGTGGACGCCGAGCATCAAGCTGCGGGTAGTCCTCGCAGCGGTGATTCTGCTCGGTTGTGGCCTGGTCGCGTTGAACGCGTCGGCGGATTTCATTGGCCAGTTCATCGGCTTGATCCTGGCGTTGCTGCTGGTGCTGGTGCCGTGGGCTTCGATCAACCTGATCGACTTCTACCTGATCAAGAAGGGCGTGTATGACATCGCCTCGATCTTCCGCGCCGATGGTGGGATCTATGGCCGGTTCAACCCGCACGCGATCATTGCCTACGCCTGCGGGATCCTGGTGCAGTTGCCGTTTGCCAATACCGCGCTGTATGTCGGGCCGTATTCGAACCTGGTGGAAGGGGCGGACCTGTCCTGGTTATTTGGCTTGTTGGTGACGTGCCCGCTGTATTACTGCCTGGCGACGCGTGGCCGCAGCGAAAGAGCGGCGCGCGCTTTGAGTGTGAATGAGTAAGCAGATCAGGGGCCGCGTTGCGGCCCTTGGTGGTCGTGGCTGTTAGCGAGGCCCCTCAAAGGCTGGCTATCGGCTGCAGTCGGCCTTCCCGGTCCAGGTGGTAACGCTGTAGATCCCGCGCCAGGATCAGCTGCCCGCTGTAATGGGCCAACGCCTCGGCACGCACATCATCGATCGAGGGGCTGCGCTGCGGATTGTCCTGGTAGCGGGCACTGAAGTGCGTCAGCACCAGGTTCGGCACCCCCGCAGCGTGGGCGAACTGTGCGACAGCGGCGGCAGTGCTATGGCCAAAGTTCGACTGTGCACGCGCCAGGATGGGCTGGGTGAAGGTCGCTTCATGTACCAGTACATCGGCACCTTTGGCCACTTCGGCCAACAGGTTCGGTGAATCGTTGTCGCCACAGACGATGACGCGTCGTGGCGGGCGCGAGGGCTTCAAGTAATCCTGCGCAGCGAGCTGTTGGCCGGCGTGCTCGATCGAGCGGCCCTGGGCCAGCTCACCCCACAGCGGCCCACGGGCAATGCCATCGGCTAGCAGCTTGTCGGTATCCAGGCGCGGCTCGGGATTGATTTCGCTAAACACGAAGCCATAACTGGGCACCCGGTGCGACAGCTCGACGGTGCTCACCTGCAGCTGGGCGCTGCTCCAGTGCTGGAGGGTTTCCACAGCCTGCAAGTGCAGCTCGAAGGGCAGGTAGGTCTGGCTCACGGCCAGGCTTTGGCGTAGCCAGTCGTGCAAGGCCAGCGGCAGGATCATCGGCAGTGGTTCGCTGCGCCCAGACATGCCGGCACTGGCCAGCAAACCTGGCAGGCCATAGCAGTGATCGCCATGCACATGGGTGATGAAAATGGCGCGCAGATCGCGCATCGACAGTGGGGTGTGCAGCAGCTGGTGTTGCGTGCCTTCGCCGCAATCGACCAGGTACCAGCCTTTGCCGGATGCCTCGATCACGGCCGTGGCGCTGACATTGCGGGCCTTGGTGGGCACCCCGGAGGAGGTGCCCAGAAACTGCAGGTCCATTGCAGGATCCTCTACGGATAAATCGGCATTTTACCCAGACTTTCAGCCGCCGCCGACCACCATCGCCGTGAACGGCGCCACGTACGCCTGCAAGGTCACCAGGCCGCCGACCAGAATCGCCAGGATCACCGAGTGGAAGAACACATAGCGCAGGATCTCGCCTTCATGCCCATACCAGCGGGTCGCGGTGGAGGCGACCACGATCGACTGCGCATCGACCATCTTGCCCATCACCCCACCCGAGCTGTTGGCCGCAGCCATCAGTACCGGGCTCAGGCCAAGTTGCTCGGCGGTCACCCGCTGCAGCCCGCCGAACAGCACGTTGGAGGCGGTGTCCGAGCCGGTCAGGGCGACCCCCAGCCAGCCCAGCAGGGTGCCGAACATCGGGTAGAAAATGCCGGTGGCGGCAAACGCCAGGCCCATGGTCGCATCCAGCCCTGAGTAGCGCGTGAGAAACCCCAGGGCGAGCATCGCGACGATGGTGATCAGCGAATAACGCACCACCCAGATCGTGCGCAGGTACTGCTTGGCCAGGGCTAGCGGCGAGTAGCCCATCAGCAGGCCGCCGAGAATCGCCGCCAGCAAGATCCCGCTACCGGTCGAGGTCAGCCAGGTGAACTTGTACACCGCGTCCTCTTTTTTCGGCGTGGGCACAACAGGCGGGACTTTTTCGATCTGCTGGTGGATGGCCTCGAACGTGATGCTCGGGGCGAAGATTGGGTTGGCTTCACGCAGCGGCTTGCCCTGCGGGTCCATCATCACCACGCCTGTAGCAGGGTCCAGCGCGGGGCGGGTATCGAACAGGTTCTTGAAGCTGGCCGTGCCCCAGGCGAAGACGAATACCGTGAGGATGATCCAAGGCATCCACGCCCGCAGCACCGTGCGCCGGTCCGACTGGCTGAAGGCCAGGGTATCGCCAGCAGGCGCCTTGGGGTCGGCTTCGACCTTGGAATTGTCCACCCGCCCGGTGAGGGCAGCAGAGGTGTGCACCGTGGCCGGTTTCCACACCCGCAAAAAGCCGGTCAGGCAGGCCATGGAGATCAGTGCGGCGATCACATCCACCAGCATTGGCCCGTGGTAGTTCGACACCAGAAACTGCGGAATGGCAAAGCTGACCCCGGCCACCAGAATCGCCGGCCATATTTCGATCGTCTTGCGCCAGCCGGCAAACGCCCAGATCAACCAGAACGGCACGATCACCGAGAAGAACGGCAACTGTCGACCGACCATCATCGACAGCTCCATTTCATCCAGACCGGTGACCTTGGCCAGGGTGATGATCGGCGTGCCCAGGGCGCCGAAGGCGACGGGCGCGGTGTTGGCGATCAGCGCCAGGCCCGAGGCGGCCAGGGGCGAAAAGCCCAGGCCGATCAGGATCGCCCCGGTCACCGCCACCGGTGTGCCAAAGCCCGCCGCTCCTTCGAAGAAGGCGCCGAAGCAGAACGCGATCAGCAACAACTGCAGGCGACGGTCGTCAGTGATGCGTGCGAGCGAGTCCTGCAGCACCTTGAACGAGCCGTTTTCGGTGGTCAGGCGGTGCAGGAAGATGATGTTGAGCACGATCCAGCCGATGGGCAGCAGGCCGTTGGCCGCGCCGTACAACGCCGCAGAACCTGCCATGTTGGCGGGCATGTCGAACGCCAGGATGGAAATCAGCAAGGCCGACGCCAGGGCGAGCAGGGCGGCGATATGCGCTTTGATGTGGAAGAACGCCAGTGCCGCCAGCATCACCACGACGGGGACTGCGGCCATGAGGGTGGAGAGCCAGGGGCTCCCGAACGGATCGTAGATCTGCTGCCAAACCATCTGCCACCTCGCTTGTTGTTATGGGAGGTATTGCATTGAATGGGCGGTCGGCACTGCAAGGACGCCAGGTGCAGTATAGGAAGGATTTGTTCGCGTGCAGTTGCAGGGCAGCAATGTGCCGTTTGCATCCATTTGAATTGCATCAGCCCTGGCGTGTTCGCGGGCAGGCCGCCAATCACGCCAGGGCTGAGCAGTGAGAAGCAGATCAGTTGAAGTCGAACGGGGCCAGCTGGAAGCCCTGTTCATCGACCTGCAACGCCCAGCCGCGGCGGTCCCAGTCGCCGAGCACGATACGCCGTGCTGGCTGACCATCGACCACCAGCTTGTGAATCGCCGGCCGGTGGGTATGCCCATGCACCAGCGTACGCACGCCGTGCGCAGCCATCACCAGGGGCACTTGCTCAGGGGTAACGTCGACGATCTCGGTGTTTTTCATGCGCGATTGCGACTGGCTTTCGCTACGCAGCTTGCGCGCCAGCTTTTGCCGGGTGGACAGCGGCAGGTGCCGCAGGATCCACAGGCTCAGCGGGTTGCGCAGGTAGCGGCGCAGCTTCATGTAGCCCAGGTCGCGGGTGCACAAGGTATCGCCGTGCATCAGCAGTACGGGCTCGCCACCCAGCTCGACCACGCAAGGGTCGTCCAGCAGCGTGGCGCCAGCGGCCTTGCAGAAGTCCTGGCCAAGCAGAAAGTCGCGGTTGCCGTGCATCAGGTAGATCGCCGTTCCAGCGTCGCTGAGCTGGCGCAAGGCCTGGCAGATCGACTGCTGGAAAGGGCTCATGGCGTCATCGCCGATCCAGGCTTCAAAGAAGTCGCCCAGGATGTACAGCGCCTTGGCGTGACGCGCACGGCCTTCGAGCAGATCAACAAACGCCCGGGAAATGTCCGGGCGTTCTTCTTGCAGGTGCAGATCAGAGATCAGCAGAATCACTCAATGATCTCGGCTTTCTCGATGATCACGTCGTCTTTCGGCACGTCCTGGTGGCCGGCCTTGGAACCGGTGGCAACGCCTTCGATCTTGTCGACCACGTCCTGGCCTTCGGTCACTTTACCGAACACGGCGTAGCCCCAGCCCTGCACGTTCTTGCCGCTGTGGTTGAGGAAGTCGTTGTTCGAGGCATTGATGAAGAACTGCGCGGAGGCCGAATGCGGCTCCATGGTACGGGCCATGGCGATGGTGTACTTGTCGTTCTTCAGGCCGTTGTCGGCTTCGTTCTGGATGCTTGGCTTCTTGTCGCGTTTTTCGTTCATGCCTGGTTCGAAACCGCCGCCCTGGATCATGAAGCCCTTGATCACACGGTGGAACACGGTGTTGCTGTAGTGGCCTGCTTTGACGTATTCCAGGAAGTTGGCAACGGTCAGCGGGGCCTTTTCGGCATCCAGTTGCAGGACGATGTCGCCGTGGTTGGTGCTCAATTTGACTTTGGACATGCTGAAATTCGCTCTATCAAGGCATTTTGGAAATAGGGTGCACAGGTGCGCATATTGTCACCTGACGCAGGATCGGGCGAGCGCGACACAAGTGCGCGGCGGCCATTTTGCCGGATTACGCTACACCGTCGCGATAAACACTGCGATAAATCGTGCCACTTTGTCGGTGTCCGGCTGTCAGCAGCTTGACTGCTTCGGCTATGATAGGCCCTTTGATTCAATAGGCCTACCCAGGCCGAATACGTGCATTCAAGGATCCTATGAGCAAGCCCACTGCCGACAACGCGCCCAACGCCGCTGCCAAAGGCGCTCCCGCCGTCCCTGCGAACTTCCTGCGGCCGATCGTCCAGGCCGACCTGGACTCGGGCAAGCACACGCAAATCGTCACCCGCTTCCCGCCGGAGCCTAACGGCTACCTGCACATCGGCCATGCCAAGTCGATTTGCGTCAACTTTGGCCTGGCCAAAGAGTTCGGCGGCGTCTGCCACCTGCGTTTCGACGACACCAACCCGGCCAAGGAAGACCAGGAATACATCGACGCCATCCAGGATGATGTCAAGTGGCTGGGCTTCGAGTGGGCAGGTCCGGTGCGTTACGCCTCGCAGTATTTCGACCAATTGCACGACTGGGCCGTAGCGCTGATCAAGGCGGGTAACGCCTATGTCTGCGACCTGACGCCTGAGCAGGCCAAGGAGTACCGGGGCAACCTGACCGAGCCTGGCAAGAACAGCCCGTTCCGCGAGCGTAGCGTCGAGGAAAACCTCGACCTGTTCGCGCGCATGAAGGCCGGCGAGTTCAAGGACGGCGAGCGGGTGCTGCGGGCCAAGATCGACATGGCCTCGCCGAACATGAACCTGCGCGACCCGATCCTCTACCGCATCCGTCATGCCCACCACCACCAGACCGGTGACAAGTGGTGCATCTACCCCAACTACGACTTCACCCACGGCCAGTCGGACGCGATCGAGGGCATCACCCACTCGATCTGCACCCTGGAGTTCGAAGGTCATCGTCCACTGTACGACTGGTTCCTGGACCACCTGCCGGTGCCGGCCCATCCGCGCCAGTACGAATTCAGCCGGTTGAACCTGAACTACACCATTACTTCCAAGCGCAAGCTCAAGCAGCTGGTCGACGAGCAGCACGTGCATGGCTGGGACGACCCGCGCATGTCGACTCTGTCGGGCTTCCGCCGTCGCGGCTACACCCCGGCATCGATCCGCAACTTCTGCGAAATGATCGGCACCAACCGCTCCGACGGCGTGGTCGACATGAACATGCTCGAGTTCAGCATCCGTGACGACCTCGACCGCAATGCGCCACGCGCCATGTGCGTGCTGCGTCCGCTGAAGGTGGTGATCAGCAACTATCCAGAAGGCCAGGTGGAAAACCTCGAGCTGCCACGTCACCCCAAAGAAGACATGGGCGTGCGCGTACTGCCGTTCGCCCGTGAGCTGTACATCGACCGTGACGACTTCATGGAAGAGCCGCCAAAAGGCTACAAGCGCCTTGAGCCAAACGGTGAAGTGCGCCTGCGCGGCAGCTACGTGATTCGCGCCGACGAGGCGATCAAGGACGCAGCAGGCAACATCGTCGAACTGCGCTGCTCGTACGACCCCGACACCCTGGGCAAGAACCCCGAGGGGCGCAAGGTCAAGGGCGTGATCCACTGGGTGCCGGCCGCCACCAGCGTCGAATGCGAAGTACGCCTGTACGATCGCCTGTTCCGCTCGGCCAACCCGGAGAAGACCGAGGAGGGCGGCAGCTTCCTGGACAACATCAATCCAGACTCGCTGCAGGTGCTGACCGGTTGTCGTGCGGAACCTTCCCTGGGCAACGCCCAGCCTGAAGACCGTTTCCAGTTCGAGCGCGAAGGCTACTTCTGCGCCGACCTGAAAGACACCCAGCCGGGCCGCCCGGTGTTCAACCGCACCGTCACCCTGCGTGACTCCTGGGGTAGCTAAGGAATCGCCGTGCTTAATATCTACAACACGCTGAGCAAGACCAAGGAAGCCTTCAAGCCGCTCGATGGCAACAAGGTGCGCATGTACGTCTGCGGCATGACCGTCTACGACTACTGCCACCTGGGCCACGGCCGCAGCATGGTGGCGTTCGACCTGGTCACCCGTTGGCTGCGTAAAAGCGGCTACGACCTGACCTACGTGCGCAACATCACCGACATCGACGACAAGATCATCAACCGCGCCAACGAGAACGGCGAGACCTTCGATGCGCTGACCGCCCGCATGATCGACGCGATGCACGAAGATGAGCGGCGCCTGAACATCTTGCCGCCCGATCAAGAGCCACGTGCCACCGACCACATCGCCGGCATGCACGCCATGATCCAGACCCTGATCGACAAGGGCTATGCCTACGCGCCGGGTAACGGCGACGTGTACTACCGGGTCGGCAAGTTCGTCGGTTACGGCAAGCTGTCGCGCAAGAAGATCGAAGACCTGCGCATTGGCGCGCGCATCGAAGTCGACGAGGCCAAGCAAGACCCGCTCGACTTCGTCCTGTGGAAGGGCGTCAAGCCCGGCGAGCCGAGCTGGGAGTCGCCATGGGGCCCGGGTCGTCCAGGCTGGCACATCGAGTGCTCGGTGATGTCCACCTGCTGCCTGGGCGAGAGCTTCGACATCCACGGTGGCGGCAGCGACCTGGAGTTCCCGCATCACGAGAACGAGATCGCCCAGAGCGAAGCGGCCACCGGCAAGCAGTATGCCAACGCCTGGATGCACTGCGGCATGATCCGTATCAACGGCGAGAAGATGTCCAAGTCGTTGAACAACTTCTTCACCATCCGCGACGTGCTCGAGAAGTACCATCCGGAAGTGGTGCGCTACCTGCTGGTGGCCAGTCACTACCGCAGTGCGATCAACTACTCCGAAGACAGCCTGCGCGATGCCAAGGGCGCCCTGGAGCGTTTCTACCACGCCCTGCGCGGCTTGCCGCGGGTGGCTGCGGCCGGTGGTGAAGAGTTCGTCGAGCGCTTCAGCGTGGCGATGAACGACGACTTCGGTACGCCGGAAGCCTGTGCGGTGCTGTTCGACCTGGTGCGCGAAATCAACCGCCTGCGCGACAGCGATCCGCAGGCCGCCGCTGGCCTGGCCGGTCGTCTGCGTGAGCTGGGCGATGTGTTGGGCGTGTTGCAGCTGGAGGCGGATGACTTCCTGCGTGCCGGTGCCGAAGGCAAGGTCGATGCGGCGCAGGTGGAGGCGTTGATTCAGGCGCGTCTGCAGGCACGTGCTGACAAGAACTGGGCGGAGTCTGATCGGATTCGTGATCAGATCACGGCCATGGGCGTGGTGCTGGAGGACAGCAAGGGCGCGACTACCTGGCGTCTGGCTGACTGATCTGGCATTTTGGGGCCGCTTTGCGACCCTTCGCGGGCAAGCCCGCTCCCACAGGGACCGCGCATGCCTAAGGGCGGCGCAGTCCTTGTGGG